>DATEPF010000420.1:0-11830 GCA_035273325.1 Pyrinomonadaceae bacterium
TCGACCAGGCGATTGATTTCGTGTTGTTGGTAGACGTGATGGTCCGGATAGACTTGCGCGAATACGACTCGCGCGCCCGCGCGCTCAAGGTGAGTGAAGAATGACCCGGGATTTCCGATAGCGCAAAACGCCGCGAGGGACGCATTTGTTAATGTGTTCTGGTCAACACGTTCTCCCTGAATAGTTTCGATGCCCGCAGTGACCATACGAGAGGTGAAGATTGGGGCGGTCGTGTGCTTCTGAATTGAGGTGCGCAGGTAGCTCACATCTTCAATTTGTTCGGTACGGGTAATCACCACACAGTCCGCCCTGGCTAACCCACCCGGTTCCTCCCTGAGTCTGCCATGCGGCAGCAACGCCCCATCGCCCCAGGGGTTGGTTGCATCTATCGTTACGATGTCGAAGTTTCGCGCGATCCGCAGATGCTGAAACCCGTCATCGAGTACCAGCGCATTCGTTCCCAGGTTTTGAATTGCCCAATGACCGGCTGCGACTCTGTTGCCGTTCGCGATTACAGCGGCAATGCCCACCAGTTTGCCTGCCAGCAGGAACGGCTCATCTCCGGCTTGCCGTTCGTCAACCAGTACACGCGTCCCGTCTGAAACCACGACCTGCGTTTCGGGATTCGCACGACCATAACCGCGCGTCAGTACACACACCTTCTTGCCATCCCTCGAAAGAACACGGCAAACCCATTCGACCAGCGGAGTCTTTCCAGTGCCTCCGGTGGTGATGTTGCCGACGCTGATCACGGGTGCGGGAAGTTGAGAAACGGAAAAAACTCCGCTGCGGTAAGCGGCGAGACGTGCGCGGGTGATAGCGCCGTACAACACGCCCAACGGCATCATGATCAGCGAGCCTGACGAATTCATAGCGTTTTACGTGTTCTGAGCTCGAAGTGAACTCACTTCGCCAGCCTGACTGTGTGATAACGATAATAGCGGTTTCAGCCAGTCGACAGTGCGCTGCGTAGCGCCGCGATTTTCGTTGACCAACTTTTTAGCGCGCGCGCCGATTTCTGCACGTCGTGCCGGATCATCCAGCAAACTGGACAACACCTTGGTCAGTTCCTCACCGGCCTGTGTTTGCGGCATTCTTGGAATTTGCATCACCGCGTCTGCTTTTGAAAATGTTTCAACGATTGCCTGAAAGTTGTGGGTGTATCCCCCTGTGACGACACACGCGCCGACCGCGGCTGGTTCAAGAATGTTATGTCCGCCGGTTCTGGCGATACTGCCGCCGACGAAAACGACGGTCGCCAGTGAATAGACTGACTGCAATTCACCTATGCTGTCTATCAGGACTACCTTGCCGGCTGCATCACTTCCAGACCGTGTTTGACTTCGACGCGCGTAGCTAAGGCCCGTCATTTCAATTGCAGACGCCACCTCGTTAAAGCGTTCCGGATGACGAGGGGCGATCAGAAGTCGCGCGTCAGGAATTCTTGTCAGTATCTGCTTGAAACTGTCGAGGACGATTCGCTCTTCCGGAGCATGTGTACTTGCCGCCAGTATTATTGGGGCGCCGGTTAAAGCGAACCGTTCTTTGAAGTATTCCGTCGCAGTGGCCGAGGCAGACACGATGCCGGCATCAAACTTCAGACTTCCAGAAACCTTAACCTTCGTGCGATCCATTCCCAGTTCAATTAACCGGTTTGCGTCTATCGCGGTCTGCATAACCGCCAGGGTGACGGACTTCAGGACTTGCGAAATGAATCGCTTAACGATCTTGTAACGACGGAAAGATTGCCCGGAGAGTCGGCCGTTAACGATGGCAACGGGAATTTCCTGGTCACTGCATTCCCTGAGAAACCCCGGCCACAATTCCGTTTCCAGAATTATCACCGCGGTCGGTTGGATTGCCTTTAGGACCCGACGAACACTCCAGCGCCAGTCAAAAGGGAAGTAGAAAATATTGATGGCGTCGCCTTTGAAGATGTCTTGCGCCAACTCCTGGCCCGTGCGCGTAGTGGTCGAGATTGCTAGAGCAGTTTCGGGAAAGCGGGTCCTGAGCTCTCGCACCAGCGGACGAGCAGCCTGCGCTTCGCCAACCGAAACTGCATGAATCCAGATTAGCGAAGTGTTTGAATTGGGAGCTGGTGTTACGTTGCCGAGTCGCTGACTAAATCCGGCCACGTATTTTCCGTGACGGAGCGCGTCGAAAAGAAAGCGGGGCAGTAAGATGAGGAAAGCTATGCTGAGTAAGACACTGTAGATGAAATACATCGATCAGCCGCTCTTTGCACTGTCGCCGGAAAAGCAACGTCGCAGCGGGTTGCGCGACGACACGGGCGAACTACTTAGCCCGTTCAATGTATCGGCCTTCAGTCGGGTCTACGCGGATTCGGTCAACTTCATTGACGAAAGGTGGGACAGTAACAGTAACGCCGTTCTCGAGGGTGGCCGGTTTGTTAACGTTCGAGACGGTCGCGCCCTTCATTGTCGGTTCAGTGCGCATCACCGTTAGCTCCATCGACGGCGGCAGGTCGATTCCGATTGGTGCCCCTTCGAAAAACTCCGCCTGGATTTTCAAACCTGGACTGAGCCAGGGAGCCGCGTCCCCTAAGTCTTCTTCACTGAGCGCAACTTGCTCGTAGTTTTCGGTGTTCATGAAATGGTGGTGCGAACCGTCGGAATAGAGGTATTCCATTTCGTGCTGCTCGAGCGTGGCGCGTTCGATAGTGTCGGCTGAGCGGAACCGGTGTTCGAAGGAAGAACCCGTCTTAATGTTTCGAAGTTTGGTCTGAATCATCGCCCGAAGGTTGCCGGGAGTATGGTGGCGAAATTCCATCACCTTGCAGGGTTGGCCTTCGAATAAAATCAACATACCGCGCCTGATTTGAGTTGCTGAGATAGCCATAGAGTGTTTTCAATCTCCGTCTTTAATTGCGTTATTTTTTACCTACAAAGCACAGACGAGCATCGGGCAGTAATTAGGAAACGCGTAGTCTAGCCAGCGTTCAGCGCCTTGTCCAGCAGCCCAAACCGTCCTGCGGGCGTTCACCCGGGACTGAAAGTCGCGATAAAACAGCAAAAGGCGGGCTGTGAAAACAGCAAAAAGGCGGCTGTGCCGAATTTGTAATCAAACCCGGATTCGCCGCCTCTTTTTGAGGAGCCCACCTACCTCGTTTGTGTAAACGTCCTAAGCACGCGCAGGTTCCAAAACTACGCAGCACGAGTTCGCGGGACGCGCCTCTGGCGGGCGACTTGTTCCAACCAGCGTTGCGCGTCGTCGTATTTTGCGAAGCGTCGTTCGTCCAGACGGAACGCTTCTGTGTGGTAATAGCGACGCCCATTGATCATCCGGGCGGTGTGTTTAATGTGCAGCATTTCATGGTACAGAATGTATTCAACGAACCACTCGGGCACGGTCGGCGAGTCTAACGATTTGCTGATTGTGATTGTCTCGTAGACACGGTCGTGATGGCCGAGGATGCTCCGCGTTTTACGTTGTGACCATGTGAGCGTTGGTTTTTCCAAACTTGAATCGAAATATTTTCGGTTCAACTTTGAAAACATTTTGTCCAGGTCATAACTGTTACCGCGAGCGGTGGATACCATCTTCCGGCCCCGATTTCGCCGGGCAATGTCGGAGGATCTCATGATTTCGGGAGTCAGCGAATATTCCCGATACGTGCGTTCGTGAATCTCAGGGACTTTCTTTCCCAACAATCTGGCCACCAGCACGAATGCGAGAGCGCGCAGCACGTCTGGCGGGCAGTCTTTACACAGATCGGAAAGACGAACGTAGACCTGCCCTGAACGAATTCTTATGGTGTGGCGTAAACCTGCGTAAGGATAAAACCGAACGTCGATGATCGGAACGCCCCGGTTACTTCCGAGGTGCCGAAACGCATCCATGAAATACTTCTTCACTTCCATCGTCTTTTAACTTCAGACACTCGCTCGTTCAGTTTTAATACCGATGCAGGAAGAGGCAGGAACAAGCTGACTCTTGCTCCGACTCGAGACCCGAGGGGCGTAGGGTTACTGACTTTCGGAGGCGGCTAATCTTAAGTAGAAGAACCTCGAACCGTCAATTGAACTGGGGGAGGGCGAAAAAGCCCTGAAAAAGAGTCGATTTTGCTGTCATTCGGGGCCCGCCCGCGTTACCCGCCGGCGTGTCTGGCGCCAGAAGGAATATTGTCGCCGGCTACCCCCGTAAGTATCTGAGACAGAGGCGATTATCGTCTTGACGTCACGCGCGGGGCGTAGGCCAAAGTGTTTGCAGGTGGAGGAATGATTCCACTATACTGCGACCAGCATGGTCGGCTTGCCGTATTAAAAATCCGCATTTTTCGAAGATATTCGTAGATTTAGCTATTAACTGATGCCGCGTCGCACTTCAACCTCCCAGACAACTCAGCAAGATCTCCTCGATGCCCGGGCTCAGGCCGTGCTCGCCGCTGTTATCAAGGAGCATTTAGTTACCGGTGAGGCCGTAGGTTCGCTCGTTTTGGCGGATAGGTTTGCCGGACGCGCAGGTTGGAGTTCTGCAACTATCCGAAATGTGATGGGTGAATTGGAAGATGCGGGTTTCGTCGAGCAACCGCACACCTCAGCTGGCCGGGTCCCGACCGATCAGGGCTACCGTTATTACGTGGACAATATTTTGGAAAAGGCACGGTTGTCGCGCGCGGATGTGCGAGCCATCGAGAAGGTGTTCACTACTAGTGGCCTCGATTCGGCAACCTCGTCGGATCGCATTATGGAAAAGATGTCCCACGCGTTGTCCGAACTTTCCGACAACGTGGGGATCGTAGTTTCGCCCTCGCTTGCGGAAAATCGACTGAACCACATTGAGTTTGTTCAGCTTTCCGACAAACGTATTTTGGTGATCCTGGTCACGACCGCAAATATTGTTCACAATAAGGTCATTCGACTTGAAGACAACATTTCGCAGGAAGAGCTTGAGCAAACAGCCCGTTATCTCAATACCGAACACAGCGGGAAGAGCCTTGTGGCAATTCGCAGTGAGATCCTTGAGTTGATGCGCGAAGAGAAGGCCCTGTACGACCGCTTACTCCGAAACGCGATCCTGTTGTGTGACATGAGCCTCGAAACTGACGAAGCAAGTGGCGCCGACGTTTACGTTGATGGTGCTTCAAACATTTTGGCAAAGCCCGATTTCGTGGACGTTGATCGCATGCGCGAGTTGTTTCGCACTTTTGAAGAGAAGTCCCGCCTGATAAAGATCCTTAACGAATGTGTTTCGCAGGAACGATATTCGAATGCCGGCGACGTGCATGTGATTATCGGCCGCGAACATCCCATTTCGTCCATGAGCAACTGTGCACTGATTACCGCGCCTTATCGATTTGGTTCGAATGAACAACCGGGAACGCTCGGTGTGGTCGGTCCGATGAGGATCGAGTATTCACGGATCATGGCTATGGTAAACTACATGGCGCGTTTGATTGAGCGACGGCTTGATGAAGAAGCTCGCGCATGACGCCTTACCGCCCCTGGACTTCGACCTGACTTCGATCTGACTTTGACCCATGGCTCCTGAGAATAAAGGGAACAATGCGAACCGCATCCCTATCAATTTCCTGGATCGCGAACAGGAAAATGACAGCGATGAACCTATGACCGTTTCTTTAGACGGGGATCGATCGGTAGATGCTCTCGACACGGACGAGATGGAAGATATCTCTATCGACGCCGACGCTTCAGACTCGGCGGTTACTGGCGGCGGGCCAGAGGTCGCGGAGTTAGTGGCCACCCGAGCAGAACTGAAGCGTTTGGAAGGTGAAGTCAAAGAATTAAAGGAAGCCCTCGCGCGCAGACAAGCAGATTTTGAGAACTACCGTAAACGCGTCGAGCGTGAACGTACCGAGACTTACAACCGCGTAGTGGCCGATATTGCCGCCAAGCTCTTACCGGTTTTGGATAATCTAAAACGCGCTCTCGAAACAGAGGCTTCAGTTGAAGCGTCAGAAACCGATGAATTTCGCCACTTCCTGAGCGGCGTCGACCTGATTTACAAGCAGCTCAACGGTGTTTTAGACGCCTTAGGTGTGAAGCCGATCCTGGCTGAAGGCGAACATTTCAATCCGCATCTACACGAAGCCGTGGTGACTGAACCTACTGACGACTACGAACCAGACACTGTTATGCACGAGATTGTGCGCGGCTACCGGCTGGGCGATAAGTTGATTCGCCCCTCGTTGGTCAAGGTTGCGGTTAGGAAGTGACCTTCGTTAGAAACTCTACGGTCCACTCAATATGGGAAAAGCGATTGGCATAGATTTGGGTACAACGAACTGCTGCGTTTCCGTCTTGGAAGGCGGCTCGGTTCAGATTGTGCCCAACAAAGAAGGCGGCCGGACCACGCCGAGTGTGGTGGGCTTTACCGATAAAGGTGAGCGGCTAGTTGGCCAAATCGCAAAACGTCAGGCTGTTACAAATGCCGCGAACACTGTTTACGCGGTGAAGCGCCTGATTGGCCGCAAGTACATTTCGCCCGAAGTGCAGCGTATGCGCGAAACTTCGGCGTTTGAGATTGTCGATTCACCGAACGGCGACGCGCGTATCAGGGTCCAGGGCCGAAGTTACAGTCCACCCGAATTGTCGGGCATTGTTCTGCAACGCCTGAAGGCCGCTGCTGAAGATTTTCTCGGCGAACCTGTTACCGACGCGATCATCACCGTGCCTGCGTATTTCGACGACACGCAGCGTCAGGCCACCAAAGACGCAGGGAAGATCGCCGGTTTGACCGTTGAACGAATCATTAATGAGCCGACTGCTGCCGCACTGGCGTATGGCCTGGGCAAGTCTGACATGGAACGCATCGCCGTTTACGATCTCGGCGGCGGCACGTTCGATATCTCGATCCTGGAGATGAGTGACGGCGTCTTCGAAGTCTTATCGACCTCCGGTAATACGTTCCTGGGCGGTGAAGACATTGATGAACGCATCATGAACTGGATGGCCGACCAGTTTGTGACTGACACCGGGATCGACTTGCGCAAAGATCGGCTGGCGCTGCAGAGACTCAAAGAAGTAGCTGAACGTGCCAAGTGTGAATTGTCGGCCTCGCTGGAGAGCAACATCAACCTTCCATTCATCGCTGCCGATGCAACCGGACCAAAACACTTCCATAAAGTACTCACGCGGGCAGAATTTGAGGAACTCATTGGCGACTTGATTGAGCAGACCGTGGCGCCATGTGAAAAGGCTCTGCAGGACGCGAAGTTGCAGGCTAAGGACATCGATAAAGTAATCCTCGTCGGTGGCCAGACCAGATCACCGATCGTTGAACGCACCGTTGAAAAAATATTCGGTAAAAAGCCGTCAGCCGAAATTAATCCCGATGAAGTCGTGGCAATGGGCGCAGCCATTCAGGGTGGCGTGTTGACCGGTGAGGTTAAAGACATCGTTTTGTTGGACGTGTTGCCGTTGAGCCTTGGTCTGGAGACGCGGGGCGGGCTTTTCACAAAGATTATCGATCGCAACTCGACAATTCCACTGCGTAATAGTTTGACGTTTACAACCGTCGTCGATAATC
This sequence comes from Pyrinomonadaceae bacterium, assembly GCA_035273325.1. Taxonomy (GTDB): domain Bacteria; phylum Acidobacteriota; class Blastocatellia; order Pyrinomonadales; family Pyrinomonadaceae; genus PSRF01. Next base: position 7,510 of record DATEPF010000420.1, read on the forward strand.
AGACATCTGTAGAGATTCACATTTTGCAAGGCGAACGCGAGGTCGCGTCAGGCAACCGTTCACTGGGTAAATTTGAGCTGGTGGGCATTCCGCCGAACCCGCGAGGTGTTCCACAAATCGACGTGACGTTTGAGGTCGATGCGAACGGTATTGTTTCGGTTTCGGCGCAAGACAAAGCCACGGGTCGTGAACAGCAGATGCGGATCACCCCAACCTCCGGCCTCGCCCCAGATGAGATTCAGCACCTGATTAAAGAGGCGGAAGGTTTTGCCGAGACCGACCGATCGTTAAAGGAACAAGTGGTGATGCGTAACAAGCTGGATTCGCTGTTACGTAATACCAAAAAGTCGTTCACGAAGTTTGGTGGCATGCTTTCGGCGAACGATCAGGACATCGCGGAGCGAGTGTTTGCTGAAGCCGAAGAAGCCAGCTCGGCAACCGATAACGAAACAATTAATAAAGCCTTGACCGCATTAGAACGCGTTGCCAGTGAACTGACGAATGCGATGCTAAATACAAGCGCGGAGCCTTCGGCAACAGAAGAACCTGCCAGTAAATAAGATCCATATTATTAAGTGAGAGGGTTTTAAAGTAGGACGAATGAATAAGAGAGATTACTACGAGGTGCTGGGTGTTAACCGCACTGCTACGGATCAGGAAATAAAAAGTGCATACCGTCGACTGGCTGTGAAGTATCACCCGGACAAGAATCCGAACGACGCGAGTGCTGAAGAGAAATTCAAAGAAGCAGCGGAGGCTTACGGTGTGTTGGCCGACGCTGACCAGCGTCAGCGATACAACAGATTTGGCCACGCCGGCGTCTCGGGTGCTGCGTCACAAAGCTGGGGCGCGCCCGGGTTCGGCGGCATCGAAGATATCCTCGGCGATCTCTTTGGTTTCGGCGACGTGTTCGGTGGTGGTCGCACAGGCGGCCGCCGATCCGCGGCGCAGCGCGGTGCTGACCTTCGTTACGACCTCGAGATTTCCCTTGAAGAGTCGTTTCACGGCATGACCGCCAACCTTCGAATTCCGCGTCTGGAAACGTGTGAAACTTGCGAAGGAAACGGAGCGGCGGCCGGAACGCAACCTGAGAATTGCAGCAATTGTGCTGGCACCGGTCAGGTCCGCTATCAGCAAGGTTTCTTTTCAGTAGCTCGAACCTGCCAGGCTTGTCGCGGAGCCGGACGCGTCGTCAAGACGCCGTGTGCCGATTGCCGCGGCGCAGGCCGCATCGAACGTGAAAAGCAGATGGAGGTCAAAATTCCCGCGGGCGTCGAAACGGGATCCCGTTTGCGCGTTCAGGGTGAAGGCGAGGCCGGTACTCAAAACGGTCCGGCAGGCGATCTTTATGTGGTAATTCATATCGCGGAGCATGAGCGGTTTGAGAGGCAGGGAAGTAACCTTTACGCGTCGCTGCCGATAACGTTTGCGCAGGCGGCGCTTGGATCTGATGTGGTGATCGGGACGATCGACAGCGAAGAGAAGATCCGGATACCGGCCGGGACCCAAACGGGTACCGTTTTTCGCGTTAAAGGTAAAGGGATGCCGGTTCTCGGCGGCCGCGGACGCGGCGACATGTTTGCTTCAGTGACGGTTGTGACACCCACGTCGTTGACTCGTGAACAGCGGAAGCTGCTGGAGCAATTGGCCGTTGTCGAGAACAAGGATCTCGAAGATAAAGGTCTCGTAGATAAAGTCCGGGATATTTTCGGTTAACGCTGCAGCACCTGGTTCTTTGCAAATATTTTGGGCAGGCATTTCGCCTGCCCTCATCATTTAGGAGCAGCCCATGAAGAGTTCCCCCAGATGGATGGTTTGTAGTATCACGCTTGCGCTCGTCCTAACCGCCAGTCAATTTTCAGCTCAAGCTAGCCCTCAGGATAGCCTGGCACGCTGGACAAACTTTGATTTTGCAAAACAATCGCTTCGGTCGACGGATCTCACCCGCGCCACGCTCTACGATTTGAAAATCATGCGCGGCATCGTGTTTGGCCGTCATGGACGTATTTTCAAGGACGGCGAGATTCAGAACTATTTGCAAGACCAGGATTGGTACAAACCAAATGCGGCGTTTGAGAACTCAATGTTGAATAACACTGAGCGCCGCAACCTCGACCTCATACGAATCGCCGAAGCCGGCAAACATCCGACCGTTCAACCGGGTGACTTGCGTTACTGGCAAACGCGTCCCTTGACCGTTAGGAAACTGGGAACACACAGCGGCGCTGAATGGTTGGTGCTTCGTTCAGAAGTGGAAGCCATTCATGGGAAGCGCTTTCAGGAGGCGTGGTTACAGAAATACTTCGAAGAACGTTATTGGTATAAGGCCTCCGATACCTACGACCCGAAAAGACTCTCCGCCATGGAATTAAAGAACCTGGCGACAATCTCGCTCGCCCAGAAACGGTCGCGGAACATTGCGATCGCACCGGGCGACATGGAGTTGTTTGAAGACAAACCGATCACCGCCCAAATGCTGCGCGGTCTGAGTCTTCACGAATTGCGTTTGTTAAGAAACGAAATCTATGCCAGGCACGGCCGTTGGTTCAAATCGACCTGGCTAAGCCAATACTTCTTCAGCCAGCCCTGGTATCAACCTTCCGACGAGTTCAAGGATGAGGATTTGACCGGGGCCGACAAGCTTAATGTCGAAACCATTGTTGCCTACGAAAATCGCATCCATGACGAACTCGGCCAAAAGCCAATTTCTCGTTCGCTGTTGGAGGGCCTGTTCATGGAAGACGCAGTGAAGATGCGTCAGGAAATTTACGCGCGCCGCGGTAAGGTGTTTACGAAGGAACCGTGGTTTCAAAGCTACTTCGAAAGTTTTGCCTGGTACAAAGCTAATCCGGAGTTTACGGATGAACAGTTAACTGAATTAGAGAAACGGAACATCGCGACGATTGCCGCCTATGAAAAGAAGGCGGTGAGTGCGATGAGCGTCATAGAGGGTTGATAAGGCTAAATTCCGGTCTCGCGTGTCGAGACCATCAAACAAAAGAGGCGGCCAGTATGGGCCACCCTTTTTATCCGCAGATTACGCGGATTACGCAGATTTATTACATAGACCTGCCATGTTGAGAGGTTATCGTCATACTTCTAGTTAACTGTTTAAGCCGACAATCTGCGTAATCTGTGTAATCTGCGGATGTCTAAAGCCGGTATCTGACACCAGCCTTGCGCAGGGCCGCATCCTGATTGTCGAGATTTTGCAGCCGCATAGTGACATCTGCGTTCAGATCGAAGCCGGCGCGTTCGCCTGCTTGCAACTTAACGGTGCCCGCGGCTGCAATCATCGCTGCGTTGTCAGTCGAAAGATGCGGTGAAGGAAAGTAAACAGGAATTCCCAGCCGCTCGCCGGTTTGCCGTGAGGCTTCCCGCAACGCGCCGTTGCAGGCCACGCCGCCGGCGACGATCACCGTCTTCGGTTGATATTCCTCGGCCAGTCGTTCTGTGGTTCCCACCAACGATCTTACGACTACACTTTGAAAGCTTGCGGCCAGGTCTTTAATTTCCTGTGAAGCATTGTTTCCATTTTCCAACGGCTGCAGCCCGCTTTCGCGAAAGTATTTTGTGACGGCTGTCTTCAGTCCACTGAAACTGAAGTCGGCTGATCCGTCACCCATGCGTGGTATCGAAAACTTGACAGCCTTTGGATTACCTTCGCGAGCAAGTTTTTCGATAATTGGACCACCGGGATAGCCGAGGCCGAGCATCTTCGCAACTTTGTCGAACGCCTCGCCCGCCGCGTCATCACGCGTCCTGGCGATGACCTTGTACTGGCCTGGTTCAGGAATGAAGAAGAGATTTGAGTGTCCGCCAGAGACGATCAGAGCGAACGCAGGATACTCTATTGGTGGGTTTTCAAAAGCGACTGAGTAGATATGACCCTCGATGTGATTTACGCCGACCAGCGGTTTACCGAGTGCAAACGCCATCGCCTTGGCATATGAGACACCGACCAAGAGCGACCCGACTAATCCCGGTCCATTAGTAACCGCTAAGCCATCAACATCCTTCGCCGCGACTTCGGCGTCATCAAGAGCCTGCTCGACGATTGGTACGATCTTATTAAGGTGTTCGCGCGAAGCAATCTCCGGCACTACACCACCCCACCGTTCGTGGGTTTTCACCTGTGACGCGATGATTGATGACAAGATTGTGCGCCCATCGCGCACCACGGCGGCAGCAGTTTCATCGCATGACGTTTCGATTCCTAAGACGAGCATAAGTTGAATTCTAGCAACGAATGTTCGAATTCAGAACCTTCGTGTCATTTCGTGTAATTCGTGGATCATTTTTAAGTCAGACATAAAAACGA
>DATEPF010000421.1:0-3328 GCA_035273325.1 Pyrinomonadaceae bacterium
CCGTTGATTGCGCGGGCTTAACGTGCGACAAGTTAGCGAGAGGCGGTTCGCAAAGAGTTGTGTTCATGTACGAAGCTTCATGTACGACATGCTTCAGCTTGTCGGCGAGACAGGAAACAATTCAACCAAGGTCGCGGCCCACAACGAATTGGTATTTCGCTTCGTTCCACATCTGGCCTCCCCGTCATGACGGCAGCTGAAGCATGTCGAACATAGCTTTGCTCAAAAAACCAGGTGCGATTGCGCGGAGCGTTCTCATTAACACCGTGGCTTCAGCCCGGTGATCATCGCCGCCACTGAGAGAGACTAACCGTTTTAACGGTTTCCGCGGCTGAAACCGTTAAAACGGTTAACAGAAGTCTTCGGGCGTTCTGATCACCGGGCTAAAGCCGCGGTGTTAATGAGACGCTCTGCGCACGTTGTCTCGCGACTTATTGTGCAAAGCTTGTCTTGCATACTGATTAACAAGCCAGCATAGTGATTAACCGGCCAGTGCTGCCCGAGGTTGAGACTGGCTCTCTAGTCTTTGCGAGATGGATGACGCCTCTCGCAGACGCTCCTCAAACGAACTCCACGCAGCTAATTTCCAAACAGTAGGAAAATTTCTAAAGATTGCCAGCGACTTCCAACGTCCTGGTTCACTTCGCAGCTCGCTCGGAAGCTGAGTTGCAAAGAGATCCACCGTGTCACGGTCAACCATCTCGCGTAAGCCTTCAAACCGGCTTACATACCACGACCATCTTAAGTTGTATGCGAAACCAATCTTTCTTCTGTTTACAAAGCGTGCCGGCCAATCGCCCAACTGTGCCTTAAGCAAACCCTTTGTTCGACCGCCGCAGAAAAGCACTTCGGGACCGAGTGTTCTCGCAAAGGCCACAACATCCCAATCCAACAGCGGACACCGGGCCTCCACACCTTGTTCCGCGGCTGCTCGATCGAGCTTAGTAAACATGTGGCCGACTAACGAGCTGGTAACCGTGCGTTTCCCCCAATCACTCATCCAATAGGGCAACGAACCATCATGTCGCGGTTTAGATCCATTCGATGATTGCTGGACCCAATCCTCTGGCTGACCGTAACCGAGAAACACTTCGTCACCACCGTCCCCGGTTAATAAAATTCGTCCGTAATCCTTTGCCGCACGAATCAGTAACGCTAACGGAAAAAACGAGATCATTCCCAAAGGTTCGTCCTGCAGGTTCATGGCCCAGGTAACATCTTCAGCCAGATTAGCGGACCGTGCTCTCACAGTCTGCAGCGGTACCTGAATCCGTTGTGCCGCCTCTCGTGCAAATTTCTCATCCTGGGTGCCTGGAATGACAGAGCCTAGCGTGATAGCGGAGCCGCCTGCCACGGCCTGCATGTATTTTGTGACGACAGTCGAATCAATGCCGCCGGATAAAAGCGCGACCGGATTTGGATTGTTGAGCAGCCGGCGGCGCACACTCTGTTGGAGAAGTTCGGTGACTTGTTCCTGCGCGTCCTTCAAATCAATTGCCGGCCCGGAATTAAAACTGGGAATGCAGGAGTAGGTCGCGCGCTCGATGCCTTCCCAATCGAGTTCGAGGATCTCTCCGGGACGCACCGGCCGGCAGCCTTCAACCAGACTCTCATCGGAAGCCACATGAGCATCTTTCCAGTAGCCTTCTCTTGCCGTGCTCGATATCGGAGGTCTGGATCCACTGGCGGCAACCAGTGCCAGAATGGAAGATCCGAAATAGCAGTCGCCCGACCACTGGGCGATGAACAATGGCTTTTTACCGATTGGGTCTCTTGCCAAATAAACACGTCGCTTGTTTTCATCTACGATACAAAGCGCGAACATCCCACGTAATAGTTTGAGTCCCTCCAAACCTTCGGCGAGGTAAAGAGCGATGATTACTTCGGTGTCAGACTCAGTTCTAAATGAATAACCGGAAAGATGGGATCGGAGTTCACGATAATTGTAGATCTCGCCATTCAGGACGACGGTAATGCCTCGCGCGGCATCCGTGAAGGGTTGATGAGCGCGACTGTCGGTGTCGACAATGGCGAGCCTCGCGTGCAGCAGTTCGATATTTCGATCAGGCGACATCCACCCGCGATGTGAGTCAGGGCCCCTGCGACCAAGGAACTGAAGACTCGCGGTCAAGGATGGTCGCAGGCGATGCTCAGCCTGTCCGTTGATTCTTCCTACAAAGCCGCACATAAGCTGCTAGTTACGACGCGCGATACAGACTAACTCTTCGCCATCAAGCAAACTCTCTTTGGGGCTATCCGTGCTGAACAATCGCTCAATTGCAAAGCCATGCCGAGAAAGGTTCTCGCGATACCATTGGTCCGTGAAAGCGATAGTGTGTGACTCGCCGATAAATGTTTTCCATCCGAGGCCCTTCTTGCGCGCCACCAAACTTCCGCAATTTGGAACGAAAGTGACCAGGTGGCCGCCCGGTTTTATTAGTTCTGAAAATCTCTCCAGCGGTTCCCGCAGGTTCGTGGTGTGCTCTAAAGCATGATCCGCGTACACACTGTCGAAACTGGAGTGGTACATGCCGTCAAGGGATCCCCAGTCAGATCGAATGTCTAGGCCGAGCAAGCGTCGCCCGAATTCAGCGCGGTTCCGCGCCAGTTCGAAACCCGCCGTTTCATAACCGGCTTTCGTAAATTGATGTAAGGCGTAACCCCATGAGCAACCGAATTCAAATAGCCGGCCCTGCGGTTTCACGTCTTTGATAAGCGAGACTCGCTGAGATTTATCGAACTGCGAGCCAGCAAATCCAGTAGCCAAAAACTCATCGAGAGCATTCGGCCCAGGCATATCGGTGGCCTGTTGCCCCTCGTAACCGTTTTCATAGAATGTGGCTGCGCCTTCGCTTCCTTCCGTGGGGTAACGAAAGATTAATCCGCAGTACACACACTTTCTCGCCTCGATTAGCAACCACTTGCGTTGCAGCCGCTGATGCAAGCACGACTGGCAGTAGGGACACCGATTGCGATCTGACTTCAATCTCGCCGCAGTCATCTTTAGTGCAAACTGAAAACGGGCCATGACTATCGTGCAACCGCGATGGCGGGTTGCAACAGTTGGTCGCTCGGATCTAAATGCTGTGAGAGAAACTTCGAAATTACGTTTGCATGCGCCGCTGCGAAATCTGCTTCCTGCCATTGATGGGCTTTAATCGCGGAATTGCGTCCCATCTCGACGACGAGGTCTGGTGCATCGACACATTGCTGAAGCCGATGTGCGAGCGCGTCGACGTCACGAATCGGCACCTTCCAACCGTTGACGCCGTCCTCTACCAAGTCTCCGCAACCTGAATTCTCGGTCGTGACAATGGCGAGCCCCGCC
>DATEPF010000422.1:0-6975 GCA_035273325.1 Pyrinomonadaceae bacterium
TTCGACTCATCAACAATAATAGTGCGGCGAATGCGCCACTAAGTCCGGCAAGGAGCCCCTTGCGCCATTCATAATCGTCCGCGACTAGCTTCACAAGCATCAACATCAAAGTCAGAAACGCAGCGATGAAGAGCGGGTCGCGGAGGACCTGCGTCGTGTGCAGGAGCAGTGACGGCCACAACGCCACCACTGCCGCGCTCACGAGCGCTGAGCGATGGTCTGCGAATCTCCGCCCGATGAGGTAAGTCAAAACCAAAATCGCCAGGTAGCACACGAGGTTTACCGGTTCCACAGACAGGATGTTTGAGCCTAACAAGGGACTTAGCGCAGCGAAGCACAGGGAATAAAACTTGACGTGGACCTGGGCCCGGTCGTTGAACCATGCAACGACGCCTTGCTGCGTCAGTACCGACGTTAGCGCTGTGGTCTCTTTCAGAAAGTCGCCGCTGTCGGTCGCGAATCGGCCGATGCCTTCACGATTGATGTGTTGCGGGACCACACCCAGACGCCCGGCGGCGAAAACGGCGACAGTGAACAGAATGTGAAAGACCGCCGCGGCTGCGATCAACGCGCGTCTGTCGGACAGTAAAAGCGTGCTATGCGATTGCCGTGCGCGGATCATTGAGTGTTCGGTCATGAGACTGCTGACGTTTGGCGCACCACATTGTTCAATAATGCTTCCCACTGGCGCATTACTTCGTCAATGCCGAAACGTTCTGTGATCCGGCGTGCGTTATGGCCGAGAGTTCGTCGCAACTCTTCATCGGTAATGAGTTTGCTGATCGCTTCAGCCAGGGCGTCAGCGTTTTCTGTAGGAACCAAAATACCATCGAAGCCATCGCGAATGATTTCTCTTGGGCCAGTTGGACAGTCGGTGTGTATCACTGCCAGGCCACATCCCATCGCTTCACATAATGCGTTGGGAAATCCTTCGTAGCGTGACGCCATTACGAAGATGCTGGCTTTAACCAAGTAGTCTTCAGGATTGTTTACTTGCCCCACAAACTTCAAACTGCCGGCGATGCCCAACTGCTCCGCCAGCGATTCAAGGTCCTTACGAAGCACTCCTTCCCCCACAATCATGAGTTTCCATGAAGGATAAACTTTATGTACCTTCGCAAAGGCTGCCAGCAAAATATCGAAGCCTTTCTCCCGGCCAAGCCGGCCAACGCTAATTAGACAATCAGACCTTTCCGCTGGATCTGTCTCCACACTCGGGGGCAAAACCGGGTTGGGAATAACAGTTCCTCGAGATCTGATTTGGGGTGCGAGGGAACTTAGTATTCGTGCGGTCGGTGCAACTACACGTGCTGCTCTTTTATAGGTAATCGTTCTCAACCGGTCCCACTCGCGACCTATATGATTTGAGGACGGGTCGCTACGCTCCGAGACGATCACGGGAATATTGGTTCCAGAGGCAGCCAGCACCGCCAGAACGTTTGTAGTTCCCATGAAACTAATCACACACTGAGGCCGGCTTTGTAGAATTGCCGCCCTTAACTTAAACAATCGACGCAGGTTTTGTTTTACCGCTGCCAGTGTGTTTGCAGAATCTCCAACCAGTGCTAATCGGATGCGGTTAACCCTTTGATCCAGGCGATACGCTGCAGGCCGCTCACCCATATCGAAGGTGAGAAGGCACACCTCATGGTTATGTTCCACCCAATAGTTAGCCAGGTTCGTCATTACACGCTCCGCTCCACCTGCATCAAGCGAAGAGATAATTAGTGTTAGTCGCATGCTTCAGCGATTAAGTTATTGAGGCCAGAGATCACTGCTGGTTACGCCAGGATGACCCTGATCCGTGCCGGAGCTGGTCCAGTTGTGAATAGGGCGAAGGTTCTTTACATTGCTGTCTCATCCGAGAAGCTGGACGGCTTGTTAATTCAAGTGAGAACACCATTGCGCAGATGTTCCGAATAATCAATAGAATCACCGAAAGCAAAAGACTGTGTGTGGCATAACAGGCATTGTGCGCGCGGATGGAGCCCCGGTTGACCGCGATTTGCTCCAACGCATGAATGAGACCGTTCGTCATCGTGGACCTGATGACGATGGTTTTTATTTCAGCAACGGAGTCGGCCTGGCAATGCGTCGCCTGTCAATTATTGATTTGGCCACCGGCCATCAACCGATTCACAACCGCGACCGCACTGCGTGGATCGTATTCAACGGCGAGATCTACAACTATCGCGAACTGCGTAAACAGTTAGAAAAGCTCGGCCACAAATTCTACACCGACAGCGACACTGAGGCGATTGTGGCCGCGTACGATGCTTTCGGCAGCGATTGTCCCAAATACCTGCGCGGCATGTTTGCATTCGCAATCTGGGATGACAGAAACAAGTCGCTCTTTCTGGCGCGCGATCGCGTCGGGAAGAAGCCGCTGCTATATGCTCAGTGCGACGGACAGTTGATATTTGGTTCCGAGTTCAGAGCACTGCTTGAACATCCGTCGGTAAGCCGCGACGTAGATTTCGAAGCGATGCATCACTACCTCACTTTCATTTGTGTTCCGGCCCCACTGACCGCTTATCGAGCCATTCGCAAACTTGAACCGGGCCACTCGCTGGTGTGGCAGGGCGGCCAGATAAAAACAGAACGCTACTGGCAACTCGATTTTTCTAAAAAAGTTGCTATCAGCGAAGAAGAGGCCGGTGAACGGGCCGTCGATCTTTTGCGGGACGCTGTCCGGGTCCGACTTATGTCTGAAGTTCCGCTGGGCGCGTTTCTTTCGGGTGGGATTGATTCCAGCGCAGTCGTCGCGCTGATGGCCCAGGAGTCGTCAGAAAAAGTTAAGACGTTTTCAATCGGATTTGAAGAACAGGACTTCAGCGAGCTGCATCATGCGCGCCGCGTAGCGGAACACGTTGGGACCGATCACCATGAATTCATCGTTCGACCCGACGCGATGGAAGTCCTGCCGCTCCTGGTTGAACACTACGGTGAGCCGTTTGCCGATTCCTCCGCGATTCCCAGTTATTACGTTTCGCGCGAAACGCGTCGTCATGTAACAGTTGCCTTGAACGGAGACGGTGGCGATGAATCCTTCGCCGGTTACGAACGATACGTGGCAATGAGCCTGGCGCAACGGTATGCATCGCTGCCCGCGGTTCTGCGCGAGCACTTAATCAGTAATCTTATTAACGCGCTGCCTCAGTTTGAACGCAGAACGATCCCGGTCGGGAAGGCCAGAAGGTTTGTAGCAGCGGCATCACTCGCTCCCGCGGAACGCTATCTTCGTTGGGTTAGTTCATTCGACGATGAGAGTAAGAACGCGCTTTATGCGCCGGGCTTTCGTGAGGAAACGAAACAGTTCCGAACTGGCGCAATTCTTGAACGGTGGTTTGCGATGGCCGGCAACGCTGGTGTGATCGACGCCACATTGTTGACTGACACTATGACCTATTTGCCGAACGACCTGCTGGTGAAGATGGACATTGCGAGCATGGCAGTTTCCCTCGAGGCACGCTCGCCGTTTCTGGACCACCCGCTAATGGAATTTGCCGCCAGCTTGCCTGAGAACTTCAAACTACGCAGAAGGACCACAAAGTATTTGCTCAAGAAGATCTTCAAAGACTTTCTGCCAGTAGAAATCCTGAAACGCAGGAAGATGGGGTTTGCCGTGCCCGTAGGACGCTGGTTCAAACGTGAACTCCAACCATTTTTGAGGGAGACATTGCTGTCAGAAAAGGCTTTGAAGCGAGGGTTGTTCCGGCCAGAAGGAGTTCGCCAACTCGTGGACCTGCATACCAGCGGTAAGGCTGATCACTCTCACCGGCTGTGGGTCTTATTGATGTTGGAATTATGGTTCCAACAATTCATCGACAACTGAAGCTGTTTCGCTTGCACTGAGGGAAGCTTGGAGGCATTCGGATTCGTGTATTCGGTGTTTGGTTGATCCCTATTATTCACTCTAAAAAACGATCCACGAATTACCTAAAATACGCGAGAGTATTGAATTTTGCAGGCGGATGGAAAACCAAAATTACACGAAATCTTCTCAGAAATGTGCCAAATTGGCACCAACGCTAAGTCAGTTAAAAATCCGCCGTTGGGCCAGAATGTTTCTTTCGTCTCCGGTTAGATCCTATGCTAAAGTGGCGCCTTCAAACTCGCGCTCCATCCGGGTTTTAACAGGACCAATGGCTTCGTATACCCATGTCGGGCTTGAGTCGCCCGTTAACACCTCGGTTCGCGCCACGCCGAACGGTAATGGCAATGGTCACCGCCGCATCCTCCGTCCCATAAGAGTTCTGCATATCATTAACGACCTCGCGATCGGCGGCTCAGAGATGATGCTGTTTAAGCTGCTGTCGCGGACCAATCGTGAAAAATTCGAGCCCACGGTTATTTCTCTGGACGGGTACGGCAAACTGGGAGAACGAATTGATCGATTGGGTATCCCCGTCCATGCAATGGGTATGAGACCGTCCGCGTTTCGCCCGATGCCCCTGCTGCGGCTGGCTATGATGGCGCGCCGGATCAAACCCGATCTGATTCAGGGGTGGATGTATCACGGTAATCTGGCAGCAGAGTTTGCGCGGAGGTTTGTTCCGCAGGACGTGTCGGTCTTCTGGAACATCCGGCAATCGCTTTATTCGTTGGACCACGAAAAGAAAACTACAGCGCGAGTGATCAAGGCCGGCGCTTTCTTATCAAAGTGGCCGACCACGATTCTAAACAACTCGAGTAAGAGCGTTGAGCAGCATCGCGCCATCGGATACCACGGCAACACCATCGTAATTCCGAATGGATTCGACACCGAAGCGTTCGCGCCTTCGGAACACGCGCGGTCTGACATTCGCGCCGAGCTGGGCGTACCCAGCGACACTTTTCTAATTGGACTGATTGGCCGCTTCCACCCGTTGAAGGACCACAGCACTTTCCTACGCGGCGGAGCGTTGTTCCTCAAGAACTATCCCGACGCTCAATTTGTGCTGGCCGGAAAACACGTTGACTGGAACAACACTTCCTTGCGCACACAGATTCAGGACCTCGGCATGGTTGAACGCGTCCACTTGCTCGGCGAGCGTGCGGACACTCCGCAGGTGACCGCCGCGCTTGATGTCGCCACTTCATCTTCTTCGGAGGAAGGTTTTCCGAACGTCATCGGAGAGGCGATGTCGTGTGGACTTCCGTGCGTGGTTACGGACGTGAGCGACCTTCCATGGATTATCGGCGACTCCGGTCGAGTAGTGCCATCCCAGAATCCGGCAGCGTTGGCCCAGGCGTGGACCGAGCTCTTCCAGATGGGCCGGCAGGGTCGTCTGGCGTTAGGAGGAGCGGCGCGAGCACGCGTTACCGAGTTGTTCTCCCTCAGCTCGGTAGCCGAACAATACGAATCTCTCTACGAAGACGCGGTAGCTGAGTTGGCAGGTGTAGCACGATTTCTCGATGGCAGAGCTTACGACCTGCACTACAGCCGCGGTTGAATTCAGCAGTTCTTCCCGCCTGTTTCGAATCCAATTTCGCATGTGAGCCAAACGAGAAGTTTTTCGTATATTTCGTGTGATTCGTGGACCGTTTTTGCGGCGGTTTGTCTGCGAAGATTCACGCTGTTAGACTTGCGCGTCAACAAATACATGTTGCTGCCGGCGCTTCGGGACGCCCAATTTGGACGGCTAAACTGAACCTACTGCTCAGAAAAGCTCAGCACACTAGACCAGCGTGATACCAAGTTCCTTTGCTACCTCAGGAAAAACGATACCAACCGTGTCGTCAGGTTCACCGTCTTTGCCGGACAAACCGGTCGTCACGATCGAGCCCACCACGTCGTGGGTGTCGCTGCGACTTGGCGATCTCTGGCAGTATCGTGAGCTCCTATACTTCTTAATTTGGCGCGACGTAAAGGTTCGCTACAAACAGACTTTTCTGGGAGCAGCGTGGGCCATCCTTCAGCCCTTAATGACGATGATTATCTTCACGCTGCTCTTTGGCAGGTTGGCCGGTATGCCATCCGACGGTATTCCCTACCCAATCTTCGCCTACTCCGGGTTACTGATTTGGACGTTTTTCGCTAATGCGATTTCAAACAGTGGCAATAGCCTGGTAGGTAGCGCGAACCTTATAACCAAGATCTACTTTCCGCGAATGATCATACCCGGCGCTGCCGTTGGCGCCGGGCTAGTCGACTTGCTAATAGCCTTTCTGCTTCTGATCGCGTTGATGATTTATTATCGCGTTCCGTTCCGGCTCACGAGTCTAATGATTGTTCCGCTGGTGGCGCTGACCTCGCTGCTTGCCTTGGGGGTGGGCATGTGGTTGTCGGCGCTAAATGTTAAGTATCGCGATATTCGTTACGCAATTCCCTTTCTGGTTCAGCTTGGGATATTCGTCTCACCAGTGATTTATCCAATGAGTATGCTGCCACCACGTTGGCGATGGGTGTTAGCGCTGAATCCACTGAGCGGCATCATCGAAAACTTCCGGGTAGCACTTTTCGGCGGTCGTTTCACTTGGAACGCGCTGGCTATATCCACGGCCATAACGCTATTAGTGCTGGTCGGGTCCGCCTACTCGTTCCGTCGCATGGAAAAAACCTTTGCGGACGTTGTCTGAACCTATGCGACCGATAATTAAGGCCGAACATATAAGCAAGCAATACCGGGTGGGCACGCAGGACTCAGCTTACTCAACTGTGCGCGAGGCTGTGGTGAGCGCGGCTCGAGCGCCACTCAGGCTGTTTCAAGCTAATGGCCGTCAACGAGAAACTATCTGGGCGCTGCGCGATGTCAGTTTTGAGGTTAATCCCGGCGAGGTGGTCGGCATCATTGGCCGAAACGGCGCGGGCAAGTCCACGCTGCTCAAGATTCTCTCGCGAATTACTGAGCCGACTGAGGGCAGGATAGAACTTTATGGTCGAGTCGGTAGTCTGCTGGAAGTTGGAACCGGTTTTCATCCGGAACTTAGCGGCCGGGAAAACATCTATCTCAACGGGTCGATATTGGGTATGACTCGCAAAGAGATTGAGTC
>DATEPF010000423.1:0-2964 GCA_035273325.1 Pyrinomonadaceae bacterium
ATCCTATAAAAGCGAACGTATAAATCATTCAATCCTTGCCCTTGCGGAGGCGGCGCTTGAATAGTCGTTCGATACGCGCCCGATAAATCGCGCTCTTCGCTCACGGCAACACCAGCGAACCCGTCATAGGGTGGATTGCCAAGTATCACAAGGATTGGGGTTTCGCGCTTAACTCTCTCGGCAGCGTCGTGTTCTTCTTTCAACTCAGAAAACGCAAACGCGAGTTGTCGCAAACGTGCCTTTACTTCTTCGGTAGGCGGTTCCCAACCAGTTAATGCATTTGTTAGGTAAATCCCCACCCGCTCACGACGTGTTTCGCTCAAGGGGGCGCCGAGGCTTTGCAGGAGCAGGCCCAATTGCAAATGCGAAACAACAAACGGCGCTGGCAATAGTTCAAACCCAAAAACCCGATTCATCGCAGCGAGTTTCAGATCGTTGGCCGCGAGCGCATCTTCGCCCTTTGCCTTCAACGTCTCATGAATCTTGTGTAATACCTCGACTAGGTAAGCGCCGGTACCGCAACACGGATCGAGCACATAGACGCGCGGATCAGCGAGACCGTCCGAGATCTTCAATTCATTGCGTAACGCAGTGTCGACACGCGCAACCATGTACTTAACAACTTCTGTCGGCGTATACCAGACGCCAAGTCTCTTTCTCAGGACCGGGTCGAAGGCTTGCAGAAACGGTTCATAGAAATACTGAACTGCATGGCCCTCCTCAAAGTTCGCAAAGAAGGCGGCCCGGTCAACGCGGTTCAGCACATCAGTAGACCAATCCAAAACCTCGGTTAGGCCGAGCGGTTCTAGCTTTGACGGCGTTGCGACCTGCTCGAACAATGCCTTGATCATTGGCACGTGCAACGACCATGCTGCTTCGTGCCAGTTGAATCGCGCGTTGCGCTTCGTCGGCGGATGTTTTTTGCTCCAAAGCACCCAGGCGGAGAACACTCCGTAGAAAAGAGTCTGCACCAGCGTCGAGCGAAAGAAGTGTTCGCCTTTTTCTCCTTCGAACTTCAGACCTAGCGCTTCCTCTAAAGCAGCGCGCACTGAGTCGAGCGCGGGTAGTTTAGTGCCTTCGATCCGCGCCTTTGCGTCACGTGCGTAAGAGGCGAGAAACCACGCTACATCTTTCGGCAACGTTAACGGAGCGGCGTGAAGCATCACACGCTTGAGATATTCAATGAACCGCTCCTCGAGTTCCGATGCCGTTGAGCGCGCATATTCCGCTGCTTTCCAAAATTCGTCTTCATTAGTCGCCAGTCTGAACCGTTCGCGCCTAACGAGATTTCCATCACGGTCCAGTCCTACCAGAATGAAGTCTCGGTAATTCGTAACGAGTACTTGTCGGTATCGGCTGAGATAGCGACGGACTTGTTCAGAGTCGACAATCGCATCAACTTCATCACTGGTTGACTTGATTTCAATGGCACCGCGAGAAGGAAGCTGACCTTCGATCAGTTCGCCTTTTGCACGTTTTTGAAATTGATCCGGCGTAAACAATCCGCCATCAGGAAGACCCGCCCCTCTGTTGGCGATATTGATAATGCATCGAACTCTCGGTTTGAGAGCTTTACCGACTTCGTTGAGAAGATTTTCAAGCGTTCCGTAATAAGATGTCTCTTTGACCGCTGAGCCGGAGCTGTGGATCAGACTGAGGCTCTCAAGATATGTTTGGAGGAGATCCATTAAGGAGCGTCATTTGTTGCGATAGGCTAGTTAGAGCGTCATCTTTTATAGCGCACAAATCGAGGCTTTGGAAAGACGGATTTCTGGTGAACTGCGTGGCCGTTCGTTGAAAATCCAAGTGTGTCCGCCGCAAGACGGCGTGGCTGTGGATTCTCGGCTTCGTCATCTAGGTTCAAGAAGAGGCCGAATCAAAGGAAAGAGTTGAGCTATGGAACGACTCAAATCATTATCAGAAGTGTGTCAACCGGATATTAGATACAGAGGCCGAGTCGACCTCGATAAGACCACGGGAACGATATCCGAAATGACAATAGAATCGCTTTACTCGCTTATTCAACCTATAACCCTGGTATCCACAGTCCCAGACGAAATACGTAACCACTTCGAGACGGCCAAGAATCTCGCGTTGTATTCCTGGTTTGTCTATTCATTCAATGTCGTGGCTGCAATGCATTCATTCGCATCGCTAGAGATGGCGTTAAGAACCAAGACCGGTGACAAGAAGACTTCGTTCAAGGGTCTCCTCGGCAAAGCCTTTAACAACCGGAAGCTAACTGGCGGGCTTGGTCCACCACTTGAACTATCAGTGGCACTTTCACGAATGCGAAACGATTTGGCACACGGTAGCAGAACACTACACGGTCAAGGAATCGCCGTGTTACAGAAGTGCTCTGATCTGATCAACGAGTTGTTTGCGTAGCAGGTTTTCGGCAGGGCAAGGCTCACAGTCCAATATAACTCTTTCAAGCTGGTTTGATTCATCATGATTTCGGACGAAAAAGTTAGGCGTGATCTTCCGATACTCAGGGAGAAGTTGATCGAATTGCGTGAGCTTGCCCACTCAATGCCACCGAGAGGCTTTGCCTACGACGAAAGTGATCATTTCGGCTTTATGTGTCTCATGTACTTGGCGAAGCAGAAAGAGCACGCTTCGTCCGTTTTGTGCCTCACGGATGAGGGACATTACCGTGATGCCGGTCTCATAGCTCGAAGCATGTGCGAAGGACTCGCGCAAATCAAATGGGCTGGCTTGGATGCGGAGACTCGCCCTTTGCGATGGCGGGCTTTTGCATACATCTGCGACTGGCGAACGATGAAAGCGAAGCTTGCCGAAGGTATTCCTGTCGACCCCGAGGATCGCGATACTATTCGTAAGGCAATAGACCGGTTTGGTAATCTGTTTCTGACCAAAAAGGCAAGGGATTGTCAGCGGCAGGGAAAAGCTTTGCCTAGCGACCCCTACGCGAAGGACTGGATCCAAGGACGCGGATACTCA
>DATEPF010000424.1:0-4079 GCA_035273325.1 Pyrinomonadaceae bacterium
AAACCACTCAGCTTTCAGAAAGTGCCTGAGTTTCGCGCGCCCACGATGCAAGATCACCCAAAGGTTATTTGGCGTGACGTCAAGTACTTCGCAGATTTCCTCACTGCTTAGACCATCGATCTCGCGCAGCGTGAACGCAATCGCCATTTGCGGTGAAAGCCGCGCCAGACCACGATCGACGATCTGCCAAAACTCGTGGGACTCCAGGAGTCTTACAGCCTCGACTGGCCAGCTTATGGGCGCCTGATCCTCGCGCCAATGTCCAAGCCACGTGCCTTCGCTCTCAAACCAATCCAGGTCATCGCCGCCCTCTTCAGTCGACATTTGAAACTCAGACGTTCTCGCAAGCCGGCGAAAGTAATCGACCACTTTGTGTTTCATTATTCCTACTAAGGAGTAGAATCAAAATCGTTTGGCCCAACAAATCTCCAATGAAATAGCAATCTTTGGCACGGGTGCCGTTGGCGGGCATTTTGGCGCGCGACTGGCCCAGTGCGGTCCAGAAAGCTCGTGCGGCATTTATCTAATTTGGCGTGCAACGTGAGAGCTAGTGTTTACCCGGCGGCTAGCAAAATTCGAGAAACGTCGCGCTGAACAGAAATCGTTGTCGAGGATCAGATCAGCGGACCCGCGCGGATTGTCCCGGTCAAAGTGAATCCTCTGCGCCGGAAAATAAATAGTTTCATAGGCGGCGATCGTTTCTGCGGGTGGCAAGCCTTCCTGCGCGCGTTGCAGTGCTCGCGCCAGGGCCGTCGCGAATGTACACTCAACCCAGATGGCCACATCAAACAGGCTTCGATACGCCTGTTTGAATAGAAAGATTCCTTCCACCAAAATAACGTCGACGTTCTTGATATTGTAAACCTGCCTCTGATATTGCAGGGCGGTCTCCTCGACGAAGTCAGCGATTAGATGGACTGATTTCTGATTGCGCAATGGGATCACCAACTCTGAAAAGAACTCATCAAACCGAATCGCCTTTTCATAGAAACGTTCCGCAGGCGCGTCTCTGTCAAATCGCTCGTCAGGAAGATTTAGCCAACCATCGACGTTGATTACCGCCGAAGCAACTGCGTATTGCGCCAGACGCGCTTCGATTTGCGCGGCGATGTAGCCTTTTCCGCAGCCATCAATGCCGCTGATTCCGACGAGCAAGCTAAGTTTCTCAGGCACTTCTGCTCGCCGTTCCACAATTCGCTTTACTACGTCATTAATGCCCATCGCCCTCCGCCCTCCAAAGGGTTCTATTTGTTCTCCATCAACGAATCGCCCAGCGTAAACAGAGCCGCACCCAGCAGCACTATGTCTTTCAGCAGAAATCCTCCTGACCCGGAAAGCGCTGGAAAGCCGCCGAGACTCTTTTCCCATCCGGGCAAAGAAAACAGAAAAGTCAGAGTGGCTAAGAATGTGCATACTGCCAGCACGCTGCCAACGGCGGACAGCTTTGCCGAAAGAGGTCGAATCGCAATCAACACTGCCGCGGTGATTTCCGCTACACCAATGATGTTCGAAGTCGCCTGAAGGCTGAAAACTTTGTACATCCAGCTCATGAACGGGCTGGTTTCAACGAGAGCCTTAATCCCGGCAGCTTCATAAGCTGTGAATTTCATTGCGCCAATCCAACCCAGTACGAGCACTAGACCGTAACGGATTAGGAACTCTCCTAACCTCCGCATTAGAGCGCTTTGATTTTCAAGATTGTTTATTTCAGTAACCATGTCCTAAGCGATTAACCTCCCGGTGGTTTGCAGCTTGGAGGAACTGCTCCCCGCTTGTTCATTAGTCGCTCTCGCTTGGCGAAACTTACAAAGAAAACTCGCTAAAGCGCCGCTGATTGGATTTTCAACGCTGGTAGCGAGGCAGACAGATCGCGAGCCCGGCACTCGCAAATCCGATCCCAAAGAGTATTCCCGGTTGTTCGGCACATCCGAGAAAAGCAGATACTTTCCTCGCTGGTTCCAGATCGGCCCCTCGGCCCAAGCAAAACCGTCTGCGACCTTTTCCAGCTCAGCGTCCGGCGAAACGATCTGATCCAGTCTCGAGTCGATGCGGACAATTGCCGGCATAGGCGCTGACGGAGTTGTTGTTGTCGACGAAGTGACAGAGTGTCCCGCAAGAACCCCGGCAATGTTGAGTCGGATGCGATACAAACCGGAACGTGCACAGAGGTACAGAGTCTTGCCGTCCGCATCTCCCCAGGCCATGTTGTGCGGATGACGTGGGGTGATGATCGTGCCGAGATGTTTGCCTTCGGGCGAGATCACCCACAAACCGCCCGGCGCCGATACATACAAGTTACCCTTCTGATCGACCTTGATACCGTCAAGTCCGTCTTCGCCTGGAGCATTCGTAAAATCGAAGAACAGTTTGCCGTTCCTCAACGTGCCATCGGGCTGCACTTCGTAACGCATGATCGCTTTGTGTTTGTCGCCGATTTCATTGACGGAGTCGTCTTCTTTTCGCAGTTCCTGACCAACTAGTGCCCGCGGCCAGTTGCCGACATACAGATACTTTTCGTCGGGCGAAAACGCGATGCCGTTCGGGCCGGTGAAATCCTTGCTGATGAGTTGCAGCTTGCCTTTGTAAATTGAATAGACTCCGCTGAACGGAAGCTGCTTGCGCGGATCGTTGAAGAACCTGGGAAAGCCAAACGGCGGATCAGTAAAGAAGAGGGTGCCGTCCGAGCGGTAAACCAAATCGTTCGGACTGTTCAGCCGCTTGCCTTCGTAGCTATCGGCGAGGACAGTCTGGGTGCCGTCCTTCTCATCACGCACGATGCGATGATTGCCGTGCTGATTGATCGTCAACCGGCCCTGCGGATCGAGTGTCAGTCCATTTGATCCGGGTTGGCCGTATTCGGCAATGTCAGCACCGGTGTAACCACTCGGCGTGCGAAACACATCGAGTGTGCCTTCTCCATTTCCGTTTGGTGCGTATTTGTAGATCGTGTTCGCGTTCGGATCGCTGAACAGCAGATAGCCGCCGTCTTTGTTCACCCAGATCGGTCCCTCGGTAAACTTGAATCCTTCAGCGAGCTTGAAGACTTTCGGATTTGGTCCAACGACGTCGTTCATCGCTGGGTCATTGCGCACGACTTCAACGTTCACTTCGCTCGGCGTCAGCGTGACCGGACCGGGCTCGGTTTTATAGAACGAGAGCTTAGCGTAGCGCAGGTAAATAAAATTTGTTGGTGGATTCGAAAGCGGACCGTTGATGCCAAAAATGGCCAGTTGAATCTGCTGGCCCGGCTTTACATTACGGCCAACAACGAGGTGGTTCTCAGCATTCCATCCTGCGATGACCGATCCACCTGATTGGCCCAGAGCGCGCGACAATTCGCCGTCAACCCAGATCTCGGCATAGTCGTCAAGCGATGTTTCGAAAACTGCCGTCGTTTCGGTTAGGTCAACGTCACCTACGCGATCCGGAATCGTTAGCTTGATGCGATACCAGCTGAAGCCAAGCCGTCCCTTACCGCGACGCTGATCCAAAGTTGTGGGGGCGATGACTTCCCATTTCGAATCATCAAAATCGGCGCCCCCGGCGTGGGGCGTGTAATCATAGGTCTTAACCGGCGCACCAGTCGGCTGCTTATCTGGCCCGGCGCTTACGAAATCAACTTCGACAATTTTCGTATCGCTGTAACGCCATTCGCCTTTGACTGAACGAAGACCGTCTTCGGTTGCGAGATCGATCATCGCATTCGGCTTGCCGGCCGGAAGATCTGCGGACCTCTTCGCCGGCTGCAATGCATGCGTTAGGCTTCCCGACAAACCAACGTACACTGAAGCCGCAATGATCAGGAGAAGTGCCGCTCTTAACATCAGCGTTGCTTTTTGGGCGCTCATTTGCTGTCTCCTTTGATAGCGTTTGCTGCGCTGTCGGCTCCTGCCTTTGCTATGTCTTCGTCCTCTTGTGGCGAGTTACCGCTGACGCCGATCGCTCCAACGACCTTGCCATCGACGATGATCGGAACTCCGCCTTGCAGAGCGACCGCCCCAGGCAAAGCGAGCGCCGACACTCTTCCATTCTTCACCTGGTCTTCGAATACTTTGCTGGGCCGTCGAAAGATTGCCGCC
>DATEPF010000425.1:0-3489 GCA_035273325.1 Pyrinomonadaceae bacterium
AGGCGGAAAGGCGTCGCAACTGACCAACTCGACGAAAGAGAGCACCTACGCGGTCGGGTATTTCCCGGACGGGCGCATTCTTTACACGTACGATCGCGGCGGCAACGAGAACAGTCACATCTACCTGCGCGAGCTCAGCGGCAACGAACGCGATCTGACGCCGGGCGAGAAAACAAAAGCTTCGTTTGTCGGCTGGAGTCACGATCGCAAGTCCTTCTACTTCACGACCAACGAGCGCGACGCGCGCTTCTTCGATCTTTACGAAATGCCGCTCGACACGCTGAAAGCCACGTTGATCTACAAAGACGAAACTGGCTTCGACTTCGGCGACATCTCGAACGACAAGAAGTTCATCGCGTTTCAGAAAAACGGCGTGTCGCAAGCGGATTCGGATGTCTATGTCTATAACGTCGCGACGAAAGAGATGAAGAACCTCACGCAGCACACGGGTGAGGTCGCGAACAGTCCGCAGACGTTCGACGTCGATTCGAAGTATCTCTACTACCTCAGCGATTCGGGCAGCGAGTATTCGTACGTCGCTCGCTACGATCTCAGCACGGGCAAGACGGAAACGGTCGAGAAGTCGCCGTGGGACGTGTCGTACACCTTCTTTTCGCGCAACGGAAAGTATCGCGTCACTGCGGTCAACGAAGATGCGCGCACGAAGATCAAGATTTACGACCAGGCGACGGGCAAGACGGTTCCGTTGCCGCAACTGCCGAACGGCGTGATCACCGGGGTCAACATCTCGCCGAGTGAGAAGTTGATGGCGTTTTACCTGAACGGCGATCGCAGTCCGAGCAACCTTTACGTCTACAACTTCGCGACGAAGAAGGCGAACAAGTTGACGGAGAGTCTGAATCCGGAGATCAACGCTGACGATCTCGTCGAATCGGAAGTCATTCGTTACAAGTCGTTTGACGGTCTCGAGATTCCGTCGATTCTTTACAAACCGAAGAACGCGAGCGCGCAAAAGAAGGTGCCGGCGCTGGTGTTGGTCCATGGTGGTCCAGGCGGGCAGACGCGCGTCGGTTACAGTCCGATGACGCAGTATCTCGTCAACCATGGTTACGCCGTGCTGGGTGTGAACAATCGCGGGTCGAGTGGTTATGGCAAGACGTTCTTCGCCGCTGACGATGGCAAGCATGGACGCGAACCGCTTTGGGATTGTGTTGAGGCGAAGAAGTACCTGGCGAAGCTTGGTTACGTCGACGAGAAGAAGATTGGCATCATCGGTGGATCGTATGGTGGTTACATGGTGCTGGCGGCGCTGGCGTTCAAACCTGAAGAGTTCGCGGCCGGTGTCGATATTTTTGGCGTTTCAAACTGGGTGCGGACGTTGCAGTCGATTCCGCCGTACTGGGAGTCGTTCCGCAAGTCGCTTTACAGGGAGATGGGTGATCCCGCAAAGGACCTCGAAAACCTGCGCGCGATTTCGCCGTTGTTCCACACGGATAAGATCGTCAAGCCGTTGATCGTGCTGCAGGGCGCGAACGATCCGCGCGTGATCAAGGCCGAGTCGGATGAGATCGTCGAGAACATCAAGAAGCGAAACGGCGTGGTTGAGTACGTGTTATTCGACAACGAAGGCCATGGGTTCACGAAGAAAGCGAACGAGATCCGGGCTTACAAAGCCGTGCTCGATTTTCTCGATCGACACTTGAAGAACGGGTCAGACGTCAGCAGCCGCTAACTAATTGGTACGCCGAAGGCGTTAACTCGTCAGCAGCCGCAAACTAACTGGTACGCCGAAGGCGTTAACTAATTACAGCCCAGGGTTGCTTCAACCCTGGGTACGGCCGAGAAAACAGTTCTTAACCCTCCTAAGGAACTCCGATGGTAACAGTAGATAAGTCAACGAGTTGAAAGCCTAGAAGCCGCGCCTTTTTCTGCAAAGATTTGAGAACGTTGGTGCGATAGCGGGCTTCATATTGAATTTGCCCGATGTCGCTGTATTCCTGCCCATGTTTAAGAGTGCGATAGATCAGTCGGGCCAACTTGTGAGCCGTGGCCGTAATCGCGATCTTTGCATCACGCTTAGCTCTCATGCGGCGGGCGTAAGCTCCCAACGCGCTCTTGCTGTTAAGCAGACTCTCGGCACACATGCGCAGCGCATTAGCCACGCGATTAACTACCCGGCGCGTGCCGCGTCGCAGCACTTTACCGCCACTGATTTCATTGTTCGGGGCTAGTCCCAACCAGGAGGCGAATTGCGCTTCAGTGGGCCACTTTTTGCATAGGTCTAAGCCTAACTCAGACAAGATTAACTGCACCGTAGCCTCATTGAGTCCATCAATGCGGGTTAGGTCTACCCCCAGAATGCGATAAAGCTCGGCCTGACCGTCATAAGGAATCAGATTGTGTCGCGAGCGTCCCTTGCGTTTGAGGGGTGCTGGCGGCGCTGACCCGGGCGTGGCCCGAGTTTCCAAAGACTGCAGCTCTTTTAAGATTTCCTGATCGCATTCAGCGATCTTCAGTTGGTAGTAATCATAAAGCTCCACTGCTTGCCGTAAGGCAAACAAGTGTTCGGCGCGGTAATCACCTTCCAGAGATTTGGCGATGGTCCCCAAACTACTCTTGACGCGTCGATCTTTCAGCGCCGCCAGTTTCATTCGATCACGTTCGCCCTGCAATATCGCGCGCACAATGCGCATCCCTGTTTGGCCACTCAGATCGCTGAGCACCTGGTGCACCTTCAGGTTCATCTGTGTGAGGGCCTTCTGCATTTGTTGAATATGACGACTGGCAGTGCTAATGAGCATCTGTCGTTGCCGCATGTAACTGCGCAGGATGCAGATCTTGGCCTCTGGCCGGAAGGAGCCGGACAAGAGCCCGAAGCTTTCCAACTGTTGCAGCCACTGACAGTCCTGCACGTCACTCTTGCGCCCCGGCACATGCTTCACATGACGGGCATTCACCAGCTTTACCACCAAACCATAATCTTCCAATATTTGATAAAGCGGGATCCAATAAACACCAGTAGACTCCAGGGCCACCGTCCGCACCCCGCATTGCAACAACCACTGGGCCAGCTTATGCAGATCTTCGGTAAAGGCCCCAAAGCGTCTCACTGCTTGCTCGTCTCGCTCCGCTGGCACCGCCACATAATGCTCACTCGCACCAACATCGATGCCGGCTGCATCCGGATTGAGCATGCTCAGGTTGCGCTTCACTTTGTCTCGCTTGCCTCTGGCTTGTGACTGATTCCGTTTTGTCATAGCATCCTCTCCTTGTTGAAGTTGGACGCGTTGCGACCCGGGGCGATAGTTGGGAAATCTCCTAAACGGGATAGACACTGACTATCAGGTCTTCACCAATGTGACGATCGCAGTCTCCGGAACCATGCTGAAAGACGGGCACACAGCACCACTGGGTTGTCGGTCTTAGCTTGTCGCAGCGCGTCTGGCTTTTCCTACAACTTCCAAGGCCATATGCCAAGTTCCTTTTAGTTGATGACGCGGGTGGCCCGCGTGGGGCGCTGAAAGGGTT
>DATEPF010000426.1:0-21828 GCA_035273325.1 Pyrinomonadaceae bacterium
CCCGGTTTCGTTCACCGAAAGAACAAAAGGAGGTAGCCAAGCGAGTCGAGTCGGGCGAAGTGGACGTCGTTATCGGCACTCATCGGCTGCTTTCGAAGGACGTAAAGTTTAAAGATCTGGGCATTGTTGTGGTTGATGAAGAGCAACGTTTTGGAGTGGCCCATAAAGAGCGACTCAAGCACCTCAAAAAGAAAGTGGATGTGTTGACGCTGTCGGCGACACCGATACCACGAACTCTAAATATGTCGCTCAGCGGGCTTCGCGACATGTCGTTGATTGAAACTCCACCTAGTGATCGGTTGGCGATTCAAACTCAGGTTGTTCAATTTTCGGAGAACGTGATCAAGTCGGCGATCGAGCTGGAGCTGGGTCGGGGCGGTCAGGTGTTTTTCATTCACAACCGGGTTGAAACGATCGACACGATTGCGGCGCTCGTCCAACGACTCGTGCCCCAAGCCAGGCTGGCAGTGGGGCACGGCAAGATGAACGAGAAAGACATGGAACGTGTAATGCTGGATTTTATTGACTATAAATACGATGTGCTGGTTGCTACGACCATCATTGAAAACGGTATAGACATCCCGCGGGCAAACACCATCATCATAAATCGGTCTGATCAATACGGTCTTTCTCAGCTTTATCAGTTGCGCGGACGCGTGGGTCGTTCAAACCGCCGTGCTTATGCGTACCTGCTGATCCCCGGCGAACAAGAACTAACGCCCATAGCCAAGCGGAGACTGGCGGCCATCCGTGAATTTTCTGATTTGGGCGCCGGCTTTCGCATCGCCGCGTTGGATCTCGAGCTGCGAGGGGCTGGCAATTTGCTCGGCGGGCAGCAGTCCGGACACATGGACGCGCTTGGTTTTGATCTTTACACGCAGATGCTGGAGCGAACTGTCTCGGAGTTGCGCGGGGAGACGGTAGAAGATGAGATCAGTGTCCAGATTAATCTGGGTGTCGACGTCTCGATTCCGGATGAATACATCAACGACATGGGCCAACGGTTACGAACTTACAAACGCGTCTCTGCTGCCCGTGATGAAGAAGCGCTGGGTACGATTCGACAGGAGACCCGTGACCGCTACGGCCGTCTGCCGCCGTCTGTTGAACAATTGTTTGCGTACGCGTTATTGCGCAGGCTGGCTGAAGACCTCGGCGTGCTTTCGATAGACAAGACGTCAGATGGTGTTGCGTTGAGGTTTACTGAGAAAGCGCGAATATCTCCAGAAAAGTTAGCAGTTTTCATTGAAGCTCGCGCCGGGAGGGTTTTCACGCCCACCGGCATTCTGCGTTTAAGTTTGACTGACGACGAACAGGATAATGTATTGGACGTGGTTCGCGGCGTGTTGTTGGAACTCAGGCAAGAAGCCGAGTAGCTCTGACGTCGTTTGGCGTATTTATGTGGGTTGTGGTCAAATACGCCGCTCAGCGCCAGAGAAAGTCATTAATTTAACCACTCAAAATTGAACGAATCTTTAGGAGCATTACTGTGAAATTTAAATTTTTGTCGCTAGCCATGGTAGCCGGTCTTTTATGGATCGGTGGCGTCGCCACACCAAGAGTTCTCGCCCAGGAAGGCGAGCTGCAGGTAGTCGACGAAGTGATAGCCCAAATCAATGAAGATGTGATCACTCTGTCGATGCTCAAACGCGAATCAAAGGAACGGATCGATGCCTTGAAGCAATCCGGTGTGCCGGAACAGCAGGCGACAGATGAAGTTAACAAGAAACAAGCCGAGCTGATCGCAACCCTCATTAACGAACAGCTTCTGATGCAAAAAGGAAAAGAACTCGAACTGTCCGCCGAAGTTGAAGCTGAGGTCAATCGACGCATGCTTGAAGTAGCCAAGGAACAGGGCATCGCCACAGTTGAACAACTCGACGCAGCCATGCGCAGCAGTGGAATGGATCCGGTTGCTACGCGACAAACAATGCGCACGGAACTGATGAAGCAGATGGTGATCCAACAGGAAGTCGATCGCCGGATTTTCTTTGGTCTCACCGTCGATGAACTTAAAAAGTATTTTCAGAGTCATCCGGACAAGTTTAGAAAACCGGAGAGTGTGACCCTTTCTGAGATCTTTCTTAGTTCAGCCGGAAAGAATGAGGCGGAAGTTAAGGCCCGCGCGTTGGAGTTGGTTCGTCAGTTACGGGCTGGGGCAGATTTTGGCGCCCTCGCTTCTGCAAACTCTGAACGCGAAATTAATGGGGTAAGGAATGCGCCAACTACGAAAGGAAAAGTAGGGACTTTCGAAGTACCAAATCTCAGGACTGATATTGCCGGCGCTATCAAACCGCTGACCGCGGGCGCGGTGAGCGACCCACTTCGTACCGGTGATGGCTACCAGATCCTGCGTGTCGACGAACGAGTCGCCGGCAGTGCGACACCTACTTACAACGAAAACAAAGTTAGGGAAGCGATAACCATCGAACGGACAGATAAAGAGCGCGAGGCCTATCTGCAGCAGCTTAGAGACGATGCTTATATCAAACTATCCGAGAGCTACCACGCCCGGGTGGCCCCACTTTTGAAGCTTAAGCCCGCGAAGACGGCTGAGAATAAGAGCAAGAACTAGAAAAAAGTTCAGAGTACAACCTTTAGGTTGCCTGGGTACGGTTGAGCAAGCTAAAGCTTGTACTCTGAACTCTATACTTCCCACTGACGTTAATGCGTCTCGATCTGTTCCTCAAAGCGAGTCGTCTTTGTCCGCGCCGTACCATTGCCCAAAAGATCTGCGATGCGGGTCGCGTTTCAATAAACGGCAAGTCCGCTAAGTCGGCCCACACCGTCAGAACCGGCGACGAAATTTCACTCCAAACCAGAGACAAGCAAATCGTCGTTCGCGTTACGGCTGTTCCGGGAGATCGGCAATCGTCGCGCAAGGATGCGAAGGATCTTTATGAGGTCGTTTCTGAAACGCGTTTGGAACATGACTAATTCTCATAAACACTACTTTTCACATAAAGTCTTTTTTGTCTTGTTTCGTGTATTTCGTGGATAGTGTTTGGAGCAGGTAGTGAAAGGCGATCCAGGAATGACATGAAACCAGTCTTAATCATGAAAACACCGATCCTGATTCTTCTGTGCGTAGTGACCCTGGCGTGGTCGAACGCCCCAAGTTTCTCGACTCCGGTTTTTCCTGTCAGACAATCATCGCTCAAGCTTCCTCTTAAGAATCCACGAATCGTAATCAGCAAAAGCGCACGACGGTTGGAGTTGTACTCTGATGGCGTCGTGGTTCGAAGTTACAAGATTGGCTTAGGACTTAGCCCGGTTGAAGATAAGGTGCGGCAGGGCGATCGCCGTACGCCCGAAGGCGAGTTTTACGTTTTTACCAGGAACGACAAAAGCGCGTTCTATTTATCGTTAGGCTTGAGTTATCCAAACATCGAGGATGCGGAGCGAGGACTCCGGGACAAACTGATTACACAACGCCAGCACGCGGCGATTGTGAGTGCGATTAAACGGAAAGCCACGCCGCCGCAGAACACTGCGCTGGGCGGCGATATCTATATTCACGGAAACGGCGCGAGTAGCGATTGGACATGGGGCTGTGTTGCGTTGGAAAATGCCGATATGAAAGAGTTGTTTGATGCGATTCCAGTGGGCACGCCCGTGACTATCAAACATTAGGTTCGATGCATGACGCCGGAGATAAAGCCGTTCAAAATTCGTGATATCGAAATCAACCCGCCTTTGGTGCTGTCGCCGATGGCCGGTGTGACGGACGTTTCTTTTCGACGCCTGTTAAAACGGCGCGGCGGTATCGGCCTAAGTGTTTCGGAGTTCATCTCTGTCGAGGGACTGACGCGCAGCAATCCGAAGTCAAAACGACAAATGCGCTTCTATCCGGATGAGCGGCCCTTCGCGGTTCAAATCTTTGGCGGACAGCCGGAGCGAATGCGCATGGCCGCCGAGATGGCGGAAGAAGTTGGAGCCGACATACTCGACATTAACTGCGGGTGTCCTGCACCAAAAGTTGTGAAGCACGGTGGTGGGTCAGGATTGTTAAAAGACCATTCACGTCTGGAAACAATCCTGAAAGAAATAAAGAAGGCCATAACAATCCCGTTAACTATCAAGATCCGTGCAGGCTTCTATGATCACACCATTAACGCGGTCGAAACCGCGAAGTTGGCAGAAGCGTGCGGAGTCGAACACATCGCATTGCATGGACGTACGAAGGAACAGGGTTATCGCGGTTTGGCCGATTGGGACTTGGTGAAACAGATAAAAGACGCGGTAAAGGTCCCGGTGTCGGGTAGTGGCGACGTGAATACCATCGAGCAGGCGTTTGCACGTTTTCGTGAAACCGGTTGTGATGGAGTTTTGATCGGACGAGGAGCGATGGCCAATCCCTGGATCTTTCGTCAGATAGAAGACACGATGCATGGCCGCGAAGTTTTTCAGCCTACACTCGCGGATAAGCGTGCTCTCCTCCATGAGTATTTCGACATGCTACGTGAAGACATGCCCGAGACGCCGGCGATCAATCGCATGAAACAACTAGCGGGGCAGTTTACGCGCGGGCTCCAGGGTGGGGCGTTGTTCCGTACGTCGATCTATCACTCACACTCTGTCGAAGAAGTATTAAATAGAATTGAAGAGTATTTCGAGGCTATTGAAACTGGTAAGCCTTACTTCGGCGAAGCCGGCGCGCCCATTGAAGACGCTCCGGAATTGGATTCCTGCGAGGCCGCAACGGCCGCTTAACCAACAACAACTATGCGTAGTGTAGTTTTCGGCGGTGCCAATAGTCTTGATAACTATTTCGCGCGCAAGGATCACTCCGTGGATTGGCTCATTTGGAGCGACGAATCTACCGAGTTTATGACGGAATACTGGAAGCGCTTCGACACCATAATCATGGGGCGAAAAACGTATGAGGTGGCACTACGCAGCGGAGCCGGCGAAGATGCATATCTGGGAATGAAAACGTACGTTTGTTCGCGGACGTTGAAGAAGAGCGAGAGCGACAAGGTCGAGATCATCTCAGAAGATGCCGTCGACTTTGTCCGCCGGTTAAAACAGGAGGAAGGAAAGGACATCTGCATGATGGGCGGTGGACTGCTGGCGAAGCCCCTCCTCGAAGCAGATCTGATCGACGAGATCGGCTTCAATATTCATCCTGTTTTGCTTGGTTCAGGAATTCCGGTGTTCCACGAGATGCGGAGGCAAATCGATCTGGAACTCATCGACTGTCAACAATGGAAATCCGGTTGTGTGCTGGTGATATATCGGGTGAAGCATTCAAAAAAACGATCCACGAAGTCCACGCGTAGGTGAACTTCGTGGACCGCGCCCCCGCCTTACCGAACTGCGGCTACTAACGCTGCTGGTTTTCCACTGCCAGTGTCGAGATTAACTGCCGTCGGATAGCCCTTACCTTTAAGACTGGCTAACTCAATTACAACTTCCTTCTGGTTCTTTCCAACCGGCTTTTTACTGGCTGCGGTTGTTTTCTTGTCACTCGTCTTTGATTTTGCCTCCGGCGACGGCTCGGCTTTAGGCGGTGTTGCTGTGCTTGAAGCTGTGCCGCCTATCGCAACCAGCGCATCGCGAATCTGTGACTGTTCCTCCGGCGTCAGACTGTCAAATTGGATGCCATTTGCGGCCAGCACCGCCCGAAGATTTTCTTCAGTGTTAGTTGCATGAGCGTAGACGTCGCGGTAGATATGAAGCTTGCCGTCTTCCACCACGATCGTTTCGTAACGCAGTTCGACAGGTACAGCCTGGCCCAACTTCACCGTTTCAGTCTTAGTCTTCTCTTTGAGATAAGCCTGAAGTTGTTTGTCGGCCAGTTCGGCTCCGCCAACCTGGGCCAGCAACTTCGAAAAGTCCAGAACCTGGGGCGAAGTGAGACCAACGCAACCGTGCGAGGCAAACGTGCCGAGTTTTGCCGGAGACTTCCCGCCGTGAATTAATGAGGGCAGACCAATCGGAATCTTCACCGGGCCAAGCGGATTGAGTTTGCTGCCCGCAGCTACTTTCTCCCCAACTTCGACGCCTTTCATCTTTGCTACCCACGGCTCGTCGGGCGGCGTCCAGGTTGGATTAATAATAATCGTCTGTGCTTTCCTCAAGCCGGTGGGCAAAGGAAAATCCGGGTAACCAATGCCAACTTTGTACGATTTAACCAGCGTGCCTTCGCGAAAAACGTCCATTCGGTAAGCAGGAATGTTAACTACCACCCGCGTGTCTTTTGGCACTGCGTTGGGGCCCGGTAACATGCCGTCGTTTTTGTCGCCAGCGGCAACTTCGCCGCCATTAACCCAGTAGTTATGAACAAACGTCTGAACTGCCGTTGATTTTTCTTCTCCAACTATTTTTCGGATCAAAGCGTCCGCATTCTGCCTCGACCGCGCGGCCAACTCGGTCTGGTCCGCTGAACCGTCCTCTGTATTTGCTTCGCGCAATCGCGCGACTTCATCGGCCGCGGCTTTCTGTAGTTGGGCCAACTGATCGTCAGTTAGCTGGACCGACGACTTCAATTTGGTTTTGAAACCCTCGTCGGAGAAGAGTGCGTCGAGCACCGGAAGGGTTATGACATTACTTGTCAGATTCGGGCTCGCCGATGGCGAAGCTCTCGGTGACGGAGTTGCCGCCGGCGACGTATTCGAATTCGAATTGGTGGCTGGCTGACAAGCCGTTACGGCCACAAGTGACAGCAGGGTCAGAAGTATGACGAGGAAGCTGTAATTATTAGTCCGTGAATGAGTCATGATAATGCCCCGTTCTTTTTTGAGATTGAAAAAGCGAGTTCATAGTCGCCGGTGGTCTAACTTCCAGCAACAGGCATACCCACAGAGTTATTTGGGAGATACACGCAAGATGCGCACTGAAATCCTCAGGTTCCAAGCGGGGCTTGCACGATAAGCGAACAGAGTAGGACAGACATTCCTGTCTGTCCTGGTGGGGTGCGCACGTTCTGTAGCCATCCCAATCTCAGGAACCAGATTTTCCATTTCTCATTTTTCATTACGGTTTTGCATCTTGCGAACGACGGCGCCAGCTGACGGCCACAACTGGACACGTTTCCTTGCCGCCTCGGGTGACAATGCCCACATGGAGACGATGAATGAAAAATGAGAAATCGAAAATGATATATGGAAAATCCGCTCCGCATCGTCGGGAGCACACGACCAGGACAGACAGGAATGTCTGTCCTACTGCCTCTTCAGCAGCGGATAGGGATTGATGTTGGTTCCGTCCCAGTGGCGCTTGGGGTCGGTGATGGTGGCGATTGAAAAATGGAGATGGTAGTTTCCCGCTCCGGCGTTCCCGGTGTCGCCGACATAGCCGATAACCTCGCTCTGCCGCAGATATTTGCCTTCATGGATTCCGTCGGCATAGCGCTGAAGATGGGCGTAGTAGAAGACTAATTTCTTGTCCGGACTTAGTTGATAGATCGTGATCCCACCTTTGTCGCTCAGAAACAGTTTGACGATCTCCCCCTCTATAGCAGCGACCACTGGTGTTCCAGCAGGCGCAGGTATATCGATCGCGTCGTGAGAGCGCCCTTCTGAACGAGCGTCAGCGTATGTGTCCAGTAACTGCTCGGGTTTTACGCCCAGCACTGGAATAACCAGGTTTACCTGACCAACAAAACTTTCGCGTGGCTGATCAATGGCAGCGGGTGTGGGTGAGAGACCAGGTTCGAGCTGTGGTATTTCTACCGTTGCCGTCGGCGCAGGAGATGGAGTTATCTCAACCGGCGGCGAGGGTGTAGGAATAGCGGTTTGGTGGACCACCGCGGCAGTGGGTTTGTCAGCGCGCTCGCGGCGAATCCAAAGGATGGCAGCGACTGAACCAACAACCAGGGCGAAGAATATCACTATCGCAATACGCGTGCTGGTTGAAGCCTTCACTGTCCGAAGCTACCTTTGAATGCCCAATGGCAAGAGTGGACGCACCTCGGTGCCCTCGAAGAACCAACTGGCGCCCACTCGAAGACGATGGTGCCAGGTTGGTAATCGCGAGGTATACAAGGCAAACCGGGCTTGACGCGCCAACGGTCCACCGAAAGCTTTGCCGCCGGCGAGCACAGCCGCTCGTTCGGTCCCAAGGCTGACCGCCTCGCCTAACTCTTCGAAGTGTTTCGACCTAAGCTTACTGCCTGATAAGAAAGCGTCGACATTGTCTGCCAACAGCGACGCCTGCTGGAAAGCAAGTTGTGCGGTCCCGGCCAGGGTTGGAGTGGCCGATGGGTAAAACGCGATGTCGCCCAGGGCGAAGACGTTCGGGTGCGATCGAGTTTGAAGAGTCGGCTCCACCATCACTAACCCGCGATTGTTCTTTTCCAAGTTCATTCGCTCAATAACTGGATTGACGCGCACGCCTCCGGTCCAAACTACTGCAGCCGCTTCGATTTCAGTTTGCTGGTTGTTGTGTTCGATCGTCAGGCTGTTGGCAGACACCCGCACCACACGCGTCATCGTATGAACTTCGACGTGTGACTTAAGCAAAGCGTCTTCAACGAACTCTCTGATCTCGTCTCCCATCCCCGGCACAACTCGATCGCCCATTTCAATGACCAAAACACGAGACTCGCCTGGCAGTGCCCGGCGC
This sequence comes from Pyrinomonadaceae bacterium, assembly GCA_035273325.1. Taxonomy (GTDB): domain Bacteria; phylum Acidobacteriota; class Blastocatellia; order Pyrinomonadales; family Pyrinomonadaceae; genus PSRF01. Next base: position 8,569 of record DATEPF010000426.1, read on the forward strand.
CTGAACGCGTCGTGCAACAAATCGGCCATCTTAGTGGATAGTTCGACACCGCTGGCGCCGGCTCCGACAACCGCGAAAGTTAGTGCGCGCTGTACGTCCTGCGGCGGCAGATCCGGTGCCACGTGATCCAGAGCTTCCACCATCGTCTGCCGCAGACGGTCGGCGTGACGGAGTTTTCGAAATGGGATTGAGTGTTCCTCGGCGCCCACGACTCCCGCATAATTGGTAACTCCGCCCAACGCCAACACCAACACGTCGTACGAAAGGTCCTTGCCTTTGCCAAGTCTCACGACGCGGTTTTCGAGGTCGACGTCAACCACCGTGTCTTTCATCCAATTCACGCCGGAGTCGAGCAGCTCGCCGTATTTTGGCGCGATATGCCATGCTTCGACCTCGCCACTCACATACTCATAAAGCATGGGCGTAAACAGAAAATGGTCTTCGTCACTGACGAGCGTGATTCGGCCCTTTCCTGAAAGCTCAAGCGCGGTGAAGAGGCCGGCAAAGCCTCCACCCAGGATTACGGTGTGCTTAGGTTTGTCTGTCATCTTGTTCAGTAAATTGGAGGCGCCGATGTTATCAGAGGCCTGCGACAATGCGAACAATCGCATTTAAAAAGAACACTTAGTCGCCGCTTTTCGCCGTTAAAGATGCCGCCAGGAGGCTGGTTGGACAATCGCCAGATCGCGTGGTAACTTACCAAGTCACTTAATCTTAGCGGTTCCGTCGAAAGGCGGTTTTCTGCTGTCAGGGAGGATCATTTTAAGCATTGCCTTTAGCAAAAGAAACGAAAGAAAAAATTGTTACCGACTTCCGCACGCACGACGCGGATACCGGCTCGCCTCAGGTTCAGGTGGCCTTACTAAGCAAACGAATCAACGAGCTGACCGAACACTTCAAAACACACAAGAAAGACAACCACTCGCGACGAGGCCTGCTCAAAATGGTCTCACAGCGCAGAAGTTTGCTTGATTACTTGAAGAAGACAGACATTGAACGCTACCACGAGGTAGTCAGTCGTCTGGGTCTTCGACGTTAGAGCAAACAATTTGTACCGGGGAACTTCGATCTCAGATTTCGTAAAGCCCGCGTCTATCGAAGAGCTTGCCGAAGGTGCCGAACGTGACGGCGATACTCCCAGGCAAGTGGACGCGTTCGGCCTTAGCGTAACGCAAAGAAGGCGGCATGAGCTCACGGTGAGGAGACTCGTGCCGCTTTCGCTATTTGCACCTCAATTTTCACGCGCTCACGTGGCGTGAAGCAGAATTCAAACCACGACGCGAGTGCACGAGACGCTCGCAGCCTGAGATTCAGGCTATCGTCCAAGGAGACAGAAGATGCCAGTAAAGAAATATCTCAAAGAATCAATCAAATTAGGCGACAAGGATTTGACGGTCGAGACCGGACGCGTCGCCAAACAAGCGGATGGCTCGATAGTCATTCAGTATGGCGACACGATGTTACTGGTCGCCGCAGTAAGCGCTCCAAACCCGCGCGAAGGAATCGATTTTTTTCCACTAACAGTTGAGTACCGCGAAGCTAACTATGCCGCGGGCCGCATTCCCGGAAACTACTTTCGCCGGGAGGGACGTCCTACCGAAAAAGAAGTGCTGACGAGCCGTCTAATCGATCGTCCGTGCCGTCCACTCTTTGCTGAAGGTTTTCGTAATGAAACTCAGGTAATAGCCAGCGTTATCTCGGCTGACCCAGACAACAATCCTGACGTTATCGCGATTACCGGCGCGTCCTGCGCCCTCTACCTTTCTGACATTCCGTTTTTGAATCCAATCGCCGGTGTGCGCATTGGCCTGATCGAAGGTCGTTACATTGTGAACCCGACCTACGATGAAGTGCGCGAGTCTCGCTTGAACCTGATTGTCGCAGGTACCGAAGAAGCCATCGTGATGGTGGAAGCGGGCGCTTCTGAAGTCTCGGAAGAGATTATGGTTGAGGCGTTGATGCTTGCTCACAAGGAAATCAACCGCCTGTGTCGTTGGCAGAAGGAGTTGTACAAGGCCCTCGACGTCAAAAAGCGCGATGTGGAAGTAGCAACCTTGAACGAGGAAATGGTCGGTGAGATTGAACGTAACTATACCGATCGTATGCGCCAGGCGCTGGACACCACCACCCAGGAAAAACGCGACAGCTACGGGGCAATCGATGCTCTGAAGAAGGAAGTAGTAGAAGGCTATCCGGAAGATCAGGTGGAAAGACGACAAATGGCGAAGGTCATATTCGACCATCTGAAAGAGAAGATCTTCCGCGACGACATTCTCAACAACCGGCGACGGCCTGATGGCAGACGATTCTCAGAAATCCGGCCCATCAGCATCGAAACAGGTTGGCTCCCACGCGTTCACGGTTCTGCACTATTCACGCGCGGCGAGACCCAGGCGTTGGTGACGGCGACGCTCGGAACCAAGGAAGATGAGCAGTTTATGGACGACCTCGAAAAGGGAGAGGTAAAACGTCGCTTTCTGCTCCACTACAACTTCCCACACTACTCAGTTGGTGAAGTTGGTCGATTTGGCTCTTCCAGCAGACGCGAAATTGGACACGGGGCGCTCGCACGACGTGCGCTCGAAACGGTGTTGCCTGAGGATTCTGAATTCCCGTACACCATCCGCATCGTTTCTGATATCACGGAATCGAATGGTTCATCATCAATGGCCAGCGTTTGCGGCGGCACTCTCTCCATGATGGATGCCGGAGTTCCGTTAAAGGCGCCCGTTGCCGGTGTGGCTATGGGGCTGGTGATGGAAGGGAACAAGTACGCAATCCTCACGGACATCGCCGGTGCTGAAGACCACTACGGTGATATGGACTTCAAAGTCACGGGCACCAAAGAGGGCATCACTGCACTGCAAATGGATATCAAGATTGCCGGCATCAATGCCCAGATCATGGCCGAAGCTTTGGAGCAAGCTCGAAAAGGCAGGTTGTATATCCTGAGCGTGATGGAGCAGGCATTGCCGGCGCATAGACCGGAGATATCGGCCCACGCTCCACGAATAATCCAAATCAAGATTAACCCGGACAAGATCCGCGACGTGATTGGACCAGGCGGCAAGATGATCAGATCGCTGGTTGAAGAAACTGGCGCGAAGATCGATGTCTCCGATGACGGTACGATCTCAATCGCAACTGCAAGCGGCGAGGCCGCCGAAGCTGCCGTTAACCGCATCCGGGGAATCACCGCCGAAGCCGAAATCAACCAAACCTACCTTGGTACGGTTTCGCGTATTGTTGATTTCGGCGCGTTTGTTGAAATTTTTCCTGGAACTGACGGACTGCTGCACATTTCTGAAATTGCAGACCGGCGCGTTAAAGACGTGCGGGATGAGCTCAAAGAAGGGCAGCAGATTCTCGTCAAATGTATTGGGAAAGAAGGAAACAAGATCAAGCTTTCGCGAAAAGCAGTGTTGCGCGACGAGGAGCGCAAAGCGGAAGCTGCCAGTGCGGGCGAGTCAGATTAGTTCCAGTCGCCCATGCTATTGACGAAGGAGGTTTGCGAGCACCGCAAACCTCCTTTTTTATTCGAGTTACACCGCTCGAAACCCTTCCTGAATTTGGAATCCCTTCTGCATTAGGCATCTTTCCCTATCAACCAGCAAAACCACCCACGGTGGTCCAGATAAACACGTTGTAACTGGAAACTTTGCTAAGGCAAGTTTAAACAATGTAAATCATTTCCCTCCGTCGTTTCGGGAAATAACCAGGAGGAGTTTCAATCCGATGATGAGTCGAGCTTTCCGTTCCGCTGTCGCGATCCTCAGCATCTTGCTGGTGTCCGGCGTACCAGGCTACGCTGCGCCGGTAGCAATCCGCGAGGTGATTCAGGTTCTTGGCAGCCACCAAAATCCTCCCGAGCTCCGGCTCCGCAGCGTTTCGCAAACAGCCACCGCTCTTGTGGCCGAAGGTGAAGGTCCTTCGCCGGTTGCCTCGAGCACACAGGAAGATGCTGCCGGCGAAGCAATCGCAATCACTGACACGGCCGTCGTTGACGCGGGCGATAGCACACTGTTGTCCGGAGTCGCAATGTCGGTTGACCCTCAGGGAGGCGTCGATGTCATTGACCAGGGCGAGGTAGAAGGTACAATCTGCGACTGCGGCGAGATCATAGTTCCCGGCGGCGGATTTCCGAAGTGGCCGTTACTGTTCCTGGCCGCTATTCCGTTCTTCTTTTTAGGTGGATGCGACGATTGCGAGTTAGAGACGCCGCCCGGAACGCCTCCGGGTACGCCGCCAAGCTCGCCTCCGATCCCGGAACCAGCTTCGCTGTTGTTGTTCGGTTCGGGTCTGGCAGCTTTCGGAGCTGGTTTGCGACGCCGCTACGCTAGAGGAAAATTGGCCGCACAGATCAAGAACGGGGAGGAGGCCTAAACAAAATGTCGACCTCAACTTCTAATAGACGCCGAACCTACGGCAAATTGATTTTTGTCGCCGTTCTCGCCCTGACATTTTGTGCGGCGTATCCTTCGTCGACTGCTTATGCGGAAAAACGCAGGCTGGCGAAGTATGGAACGATCAAGATTTTGACTACGCCAGCTGGACTGCCGATTGAAATCAACGGACGTCCGGAAGGTTTAACGACGACCGACTATCGTGATTTTGATCGCGATCCAGGCGTACACAGTATCGTTATCACGCTTCCAGATGGTCAGAGATGGACGCGTGAAATTGATCTCGAAGCCGGCCGCATCAAATGCGTTGCGCTTAATTATCGTCCGGCGCCACCCAGACAGTCTCCTTGCCCGTATCCTGTGATTCTCTCCGCTCCGCCTCAAGTGAATGACGGAGAGGTCATCACATTTACCGCGGACGTGTCATACAGCGGGTCCACTCCCCTTAACTATACCTGGACCGTAAGCCCTGGTAGCGCGAGGGTATTGCGTGGAGAAGGCACTCCGACCATAGAGGTAGAATCAACTGGATTTGCCGGTCAGTCCATCACCGCGACGCTTGTGGTCGATGATGGTTCTGGCGAACCCGAATGCCGCCAGACGGCAACGGCCACCACCGTTATTCCACCGGTGGAACGTGAGCGGCCTTCGCGACAGTTTGATGTCTGCTGCAGTTGTTCCTTTGACGATCAGAAGGCCCGCCTGGATAACCTTGCGGTCGAACTGCAGGCCGATCCATCAACCACGACTTATGTGATTGCGTATGGCGGTCGTACCAGCCGGATTGGTCAGGCGGATCTGCTGGGCTCCCGCGCTCGCGACTATCTGGTGTCAGAACGCGGAATCGATCAATCGCGCATCGTCGTTATTAACGGTGGTTTCAAAGAGGAAGATTGCGTTGAGCTCTGGATTATCCCGAGCGGCGCGACACCACCGCAACCGACGCCTACGGTAAACGCGGGTGATGTTAGACCTGCTCCTGCCACTCCAAGACGGCGCAGACGCGGGCGTTACTAAAAGACCACGCTGCAACTAATCAACAGGGAGACAAGCCTTGCTTGTCTCCCTTTTTTATGTCCGACATGCTTTAGCTTGTCGTGGTGTCCGACAAACTAAGTTTTGAATACGGGTGGTCCGATAAACTAGAGTTTTGTCGGTCCTCACGACAAGCTAAAGCATGTCGGACATTCGCGTCTGTTGACGCTGAACAGGGGTTGTGGAACAATCCGTCGCAACCCCCGTTCAAACTGAAATCAATTACGTCCGCTGGACTTAGGAGGTCTCGTTATGGGCGATGATGATAATGGCGGTGGCGGTGGCGGCAGTGCCGGCGTCGTGGCAGTGCTGGTGATCTTTGTGATTATCGTTTTGGTCCTGGTCTTTGCGTTTAGAGGACGGTTGTTCGGAGGCGGTGGCACGCAGAAGATTAACGTGGATGTCCAGGCCCCGGCGCCGAGCAAATAGTAAACTCTGAAAGTTCACGGTTAACTGTTCACAGAGGAGCGTTCGTAGCGCTCCTCTTTTGTTTGGTAGCGTTAGCCCAGGGTGTCGAACACTTAAGTATTCGCTTTGACTAAGAAGTCCCAATAGAGGAGGACTCATCTGATTTTGTGTTACTTCGTGTGTTCGTGTAATTAGTGGATCGTTCTTTTGCTGGCTAAAAACTATCCACGAATTACACGAACACATGAAATAACACCAAACGCGTTGAACTCGACTCTTGAGGCAGGCCCTAAGTATTCTGTATTTACGATTTACTATTCGCCATTTACGATTAACCCCATATGGCTGCGCCAAATATTGAAACCATAGTCTCGCTCGCGAAGCGGCGAGGTTTCGTGTATCCATCATCCGAGCTTTACGGCGGACTCGGCAGCGCCTGGGACTACGGTCCTATGGGCGTCGAGTTGTCGAACAACGTAAAACAATTGTGGTGGCGCTGGATGGTCTATGAGCGTGATGACATTGAAGGGATCGACTCGTCCATCATCCTCAACAGATTGGTTTGGAAATATTCAGGACACGAAGACACTTTCAGCGATCCGTTGGTTGACTGTCGAGAATGCAAGACGCGGTTACGCGCGGACAAACTGGACGATGAAAAGTGTCCAAACTGCGGGTCTAAAAATCTAACGGAACCTCGACCGTTCAACCTGATGTTTCAAACACATGTTGGTGCAACTGCAGAAGAGGACGATCTGAGCTCGCTGGTTTACCTGAGACCCGAAACTGCGCAGGGAATTTTTATTAACTTTGCCAACGTGCTGACGACCAGCAGACGCAAGTTACCTTTCGGCGTCGCCCAGATTGGGAAATCGTTTCGCAACGAAGTGACACCGGGAAACTTCATTTTTCGCACGCGCGAGTTTGAGCAGATGGAGATGGAATACTTTGTGAGGCCGGGGGAAGACGAGCCGGTGCATCAGGAATGGATTGATGCGTGTTTCCAGTGGTTCACCTCGATTGGTTTGTCCGCCGATAATCTACGGTTGTACGAACAACCGAAAGCAGAGTTGGCCCACTATGCCAAACGCACAGTTGATATCCAATACCGCTTTTTCCCTGAGCGCGATGAAGATGAACGCCAGTGGGACGAGTTGATGGGCATCGCGAATCGCACCGATTTCGACTTGAAGACGCATTCGAAGAAACCTGAGGACTCGGAAGGAAAGCGTCTCAATTCAGATTCGACTGAGGACCTGTCATATTTCGACGAAGCCACGAAAGAGCGTTTCTACCCATATGTGATTGAACCCGCGGCGGGTGTTAATCGCACAGTATTGGCCGTGCTCATGGATGCCTACACTGAGAAGACAAATGATAAAGGCGAGACGAGAGTGATCTTAAAGTTACATCCGGATCTTGCCCCGATCAAAGTTGCCGTGTTGCCGCTTGCGAAAAACAAGCCGGAAATAGTGGCGATGGCAAAGTCGATCAAGCGTTCTTTGCAGCCGGCGATGCGGGCCGTTTATGACGATACAGGTGGAATTGGCAAATTGTACGCCCGCCAGGATGAGATAGGAACGCCGTTCTGTGTGACGGTGGACCATCAATCGCTGGAGGACAACGCAGTCACGGTTCGTGACCGAGACACGTGGGAACAGGAACGAATTCCGGTTTCCGAACTGGAAAGATATTTATCGACGAGGCTGAAACGCGCCTGAGTGGGACGACGGTGTTCAGAGTACAACCTTTAGGTTGCTGCCTGCGAACCAACGCAAGCTGAAGCTTGTACTCTGAACATTGTCTTCGGTTCGGAGAGTGCATAGTGCCGGTAGTTAAAAAACGAAATCAACAGACGGAGACGCGGTTGCTGCTGGAATCTGCTGAGCCAGTCGAGCTGCCACCGGCCGAGATTGATGAACGTGCCGTATTGGTGCAGTTCGAAAAATTCAAACAGTTCATACCGGAGCTGCTGGAAGAACTGCGCGACGGCACGATTGCCGAACCCGTTCCGGTAATGCTCGATGGTTCGACGTTCGCGATTCATGGAGACACACGCACCTTCTGGGTAAAGCTATGGCATGCTGCAGGTTCGGATATGACGAGAATCGAGCGCGCTCAGGTAATCAGTTGCCTGCCGCTGACTGCGGGCGTGCAAGTGATTGTGGATGATTTGGAAAACTCGTAACCAAGACTCTTAGGACTTTTCGTGTAATTCGTGGATCGCTTTTTGTGACGGCGTAAACACGGTCCACGAAATACACGAAATAACGCCACGATGCTGGACCATTTGGGAGAACTTCAACGAACTCATTCCTGCGGCGCCTTGCGCGCGGCGGATGTCGCGCAGCCCGCGACACTGATGGGATGGGTCGCAAAACGTCGCGATTTCGGAGAACTTACATTCATTGATCTGCGCGATCGGGACGGCATTACGCAAGTTGTCCTCAATTCAAATGACGCACCTCAAGCGCACGCGAAAGCCAAGGATGTTCGCGGCGAGTATGTGATTGCAGTTAGCGGCGACGTGAAACTCCGCGACGAAAGTCAGCGCAACCCGAAACTTGCGACCGGCGAAGTTGAATTACACGCCAGGGAACTGTTACTCCTGAACGATGCGCGAACGCTCCCATTTCAACTCGAAACCGCCACCACCGACGCGCTCGCCAGCGAAGATTTACGTCTGAAGTATCGGTATCTGGACCTGCGGCGGCCGCAGCTTCAGGCAAACTTACGTTTGCGGGATCGAGTGCTTTCCGAAATCCGGAACTACATGCACGAGCAGGGCTTCACGGAGATTGAGACGCCCATTCTCATCAAGTCGACTCCTGAGGGCGCCCGCGACTACATCGTGCCGTCACGCGTCCAACCAGGTAAGTTTTTCGCTCTGCCTCAGTCTCCGCAACTTTTTAAACAACTCTGCATGATCGCTGGATTTGATAAGTATTTTCAGATCGCACGTTGTTTTCGAGACGAAGATTTGCGCGCAGATCGCCAGCCGGAGTTCACCCAACTGGACGTCGAGATGAGTTTTGCCACGCTCGATCAGATCTATTCCTTAATCGAGGGTCTCTTCGCCCGGGTTTTCAAATTGATTGACGTCGCTCTGCCTGTTCCGTTCCCCCGTTTCAGTTACGTTGAAGCGATGCAGCGTTGGGGTTCGGACAAGCCGGACTTGCGCATCAAGGGAATGGAACTACAGGATCTCGCTCCAGCGCTCGTCGCCACCAACTTTGCCCCGTACGAATCCGCGTTGGCGAGTGGCGGACAAGTTAAGGGACTGGTAGTGCCGAATGGCGCGCACTTGTCGCGCAAAGCGCTAGATGAGTTACAGGAATTCGCAAAGCGATATGGAGCCACCGGCCTTGCCTGGATCAAGCTGGGTGATGAAATAACGTCATCGTTATTGAAGGCACTCGGCGATGAGGTTGTTTCCCGGCTCGCCGCTTTGGCGAAGGCCGGAAAAGGCGACGCCGTTTTGATCGTTGCGGGCAAGCCTAAAACTGTCGCTGCGAGCCTTGGTGCCTTGCGCAACGAAATTGCCCGGAGAGAGAAACTGGTTCCGGAGAATGCCTATGCGCCGCTCTGGGTGACGGAGTTTCCGATGTTTGAGTACCACGATGAAGACGACAGGTACTATTCAATGCATCATCCATTTACTTCACCGCTGGATGAAGACCTGTCGTTGCTCGAACGCGCAGTCAACGAAAACGAAAAGCATCTGTTGGGACAGATTCGTACGAAGGCTTATGACCCCGTGATAAACGGCGTCGAACAGGCGAGTGGTTCGATCCGTATTCACCGGCGAGATGTGCAACGTCTCGTCTTCAAAGCGCTGGGAATGTCGACCGAAGAAGCGCGATCCCGTTTTGGTTTCTTTCTTGATGCGCTGGAGTATGGGACACCGCCTCACGGCGGCATCGCGCCTGGAATCGAACGTTTGATGATGGTGTTGGTGCCAACAGACAACATTCGCGATGTGATGGCGTTTCCCAAAACAGCTTCTGCGACTGACCTCATGATCGACGCGCCGGGCGAAGTTGATCCAGCGCAGCTGGACGAATTGCATTTAACAATTAGGGATAATTAGGCCCCCTACGAACGATAAATCGATCCACGAAACAACACGAAGACACGAAAAAGTTTCTTTCGTGATGTGTCGTGTGATTTCGCGGATCGTTTTTACGTCGATATGATCACACTATCCAGTACGCACTTCGAAAAAATTCTTGCACACGCCGCCGACGCGAAACCGAATGAGTGTTGCGGATTGATTGGCGGGCAAGACAATGCAGCGCGCAATACTTATCCCATGCAGAACGTCGCGCAGAACCCTCAGTTTGCATACGAAGCCGCACCGGAGGACCTGTTCGCCGCCCAACGCGAAATGCGTGATCGCGGCGAACAGCTGCTGGGCATTTATCACTCCCATCCTCGGTCGGCGCAACCGGCACCCTCTCAAACCGACGTGCGTTTAGCGTATTATCCTCAGGCAGTTTATTTCATTGTTGGTTTCGACAACGATCAGCCGCTGATGCGCGCCTTCCGTATCTCGGAACGTGAAGAAGTCTGGCAGGAGGTTGAGTATGCAATTGCTGGCGAGTAAGATTGAACTAATCTTAAAGCCCGAGCGTTAGGACCATCGATGGAGCCGAAAAAGAGCAAATACGACACCAACCCGCTCGATCCGGACTTCGTTAAGAATGCCGACGAGAATTGGAGCGGTGACAGTGGCGTTGCTGAAACCGGCAAAATGCAAGAGCGTGCCACTGCTGAGATTCGCGGCACCGAACGCGATCAAGCCCGTGAGCCTGGTTACACGGAAGCTCCAACCCGACGGTACGATAACGTCCAGGTCAATGCACCATATCCTTCAGTTTTTGTTCCTCCCACTTATTCACCACCTGCACCTTTTCAACCATCGGCTACACCATTTAAAGGCACTACCGACAGACCTACTTCTCGCACGATTCCCGGAATAGGGTTACCCGAAAAGTGGGCCATCATGTTGCCCTATGCTCCGTTCTACATTGGAATTGTAGTTTCTCTTCTGGAATTGTTTTTGGTCCCGAAAAGTGAACCGCGCGTGCGCTTTCATGCATCGCAGGGATTGGCGTTGTATGTCGCAATTCTGGTAGTGCAAACGATTTTCGGCGTCGTTGAAGCCATTACGGATAGTGGCATTGGCGGATCGCTGTTTCGGGCGGCAGCCCTAATCTTCCTGATAATTTCGATGGTTCGTGTTTGGAAGGGACAACCACATCATATAGCGCCCATCTCAGAACCGGCCCAATGGTTCAATGATCACATCCAACCACGTTCGAAAACGTAATCTTGCCATCTGGCACTGACCTTGCAGTGAAACCTCGCTGGAGGTTGACCAATAGCAGGTTGCTAAATCTTCGAACTGAAATCGTGCTCAATGATACTGAGGATGTTGCGTTTTGGGTCATCTTTAGTTTGAAGTTTGCAACAATTTGGCAATCCGGCAGCGGCAAACACCGGCTTTCTCTGGCTCATCAAACGACCAGACCCAAAGCTCTCTTCCCCGTGCGAGTCACCCGTGTCAGCAAAATTTTTTCCAGGGGAGGAATAAACCGGCAATGATATCAGCGGCACCTTCCCCAAAAGTTCGCCGCTTTTTTCATGTTGGCTTAAAAGTTACTGGATCAGTTACGGAGGATTATAAGATGCGAAGATATCAAACCCACCGACACCCCTTGATAGCGATGATCATGGCGTTCGCAATTTTTGCGATGCCGGTGTCAGTATTTTCCCAAACACAGATTAAGCTTCATAGCAACAAGTACAAAGTTAGTGACGATGTTCAATTAGGGCGACAAGCCGCGCAGGAAGTTGAGCAGAAGATGCCGGTGCTGCGCGATGGCGACGTTACTAACTATGTCGAACGCGTGGGTGAGCGGTTGGCTGCGGCGATTCCATCGCAGTTTCAACACCCGGGTTTCAACTACTACTTCCGCGTCGTCAACGCCCGCGACATCAACGCATTTGCGTTGCCCGGTGGTCCAATGTACGTGAACCGTGGAATGATCGAGGCCGCTCGCAATGAAGGTGAAATGGCCGGGGTCATGGCCCACGAGATTAGTCACGTAGCGTTACGCCACGGGACGGCCCAGGCTTCGAAAGGACAGAAGTATGGATTGCTTGCCGGCATTCTTGGCATTGGAGGGGCGATCCTCGGTGGTCCAGCAGGAGCTGCCGCGCAGATTGCGAGTCAAGGGGTCGGCGTTTACTTCCTAAAATTCAGTCGTGAGTATGAGACTGAGGCCGACATTCTCGGCGCCCAAATAATGGCGCGCGCCGGCTATGATCCCATCGATCTGGCCAATATGTTTCAGACGATTCAACAACGCGGCGGCGGTAGCAGCGGCGGCTGGTTTAGCAGTCACCCCAGCCCGGCGAATCGTTATGCACGAATTCAGCAGGAAGCTCGCATGTTACGGATTGAGAGTCCAATTCGGAACACGCAGGAGTTCGCGCGCGTGCAGGCACGTTTGCGCTCGATGGGCGGAGCGCCCAGCATGGAAGAAATCGCCCGCACCGGCAATCGTTATCCGACCGGCGAAAACACCGGCAACTATCCTGACCAGGCGCCTCGCGGCCGGGTGGACTATCCTTCAACGCGATACCAGACCTATTCCGAATTTGGTGGCGCGCTCCGCGTGAGCGTTCCCTCAAATTGGAGACAACTACCCAGCGGCGACTCTGTGTGGTTTGCTCCGGAAGGTGGCTATGGTAGTTATCAGGGCCAGGCGATATTCACGCACGGCGTGAGTTTCGGTGTGGCGCAGGTACAGGGACGCAACCTGCAACAATCCACGCGCGAGTTCATTAATGGCTTGGCGCAGAGTAATCCAAATCTGCGACAAAACACCGGTCTTCAACGCACAACTTTTGCAGGGCGGAACGGTTTTACGGCGAGACTCACCAACGTCAATCGGGCCACCGGACAAAGCGAGATAGTGACTGTGATCACGTCGCAAACTCGTAACGGACAATTGTTCTATATGATCGCGGTCGCGCCGCAGAACGAATACAGCACTTACCAAAGTGCGTTCGCCAATATCATGCGGACCGTGCAAATCAACGGCTAGCACATTGAGATGTGGCCTGGCAGAAAGACCCGCTCTGTAGCGGGTCTTTTGCGTTGTTGGCTTTCGCGATAAGCTACGCCGCATGGACGATTCCCGCCGCGCCTGGATCAAATGGCCGCTGATTGCTGTCGGCTGGTCATTGTTCGCAATTTTTTTCGCCAGCGAATCCATAGTTTCGCGGGCTTACGCCGGACGATCTCTGCAAATTGGTCAGACCATTGCGATTTGGTTTATCTGCGCCTCAATCTGGTTAGCGGCCACACCGTTAATCCTAAATCTCGCCCGTCGATTTCCGATTG
>DATEPF010000427.1:0-2678 GCA_035273325.1 Pyrinomonadaceae bacterium
AGAAGAATGATGTCATGATCATTCCCACAATCCATGCTACGAATACGCCGATGGCCCCACCGATAGCAGCGAGCGTCAGTGCTTCCACGAGAAACTGCTTGAGAATATCAGTCTTGCGCGCCCCCAGCGACTTGCGTACGCCGATCTCCTTCGTTCGCTCTGTTACTGAGACCAGCATGATATTCATAATTACGATGGCGCCGACAAGTAAAGCTATGGCCGGAACGGCAACCGCAACAAGATAAGTTGGACCCAACAAACGATCCCGAAAACCAGTGATTGCATCCGGCGTCACTATCCCGAAGTTGTCTTTCTCGTCTGCTTTTAACTTGCGGCGAGTGCGCAGCAGAAAGCGCGCCTCTTCCACGGCGTCGGTAAACAGTTCATCGCTTTTCGAGGTAGCCACGAAATAAAGCAGGCGGTTTCGAGTAAATCCGCCGAAGTTATTTCCATAAGTCTTTAGGGGCAAAGTAACGAAGCTGTCCTGGGGCACACCGAAGACTGTTCCCTTGGCAGTGGCCACGCCGATCACTCGATACGGCAGACCCGCAACGTTAATTTCCTGGTTCAGGGCCGTTTCCGCGCCCGCCGGGAATAATGCGTTAGCAACGTCCATCCCGATGTATGCAACCCGCATCGCGCCATCATTTTCGGCCTGACTGAAGTAACGGCCATATTCGGGTTCAACGTTTTCAATCTCACTAACGATGGGCATGGCGCCGTCCACCGAAACGTCTTCAACCAATTTCGTTTCGCGCTTGATCATGGACCGCTGAGGCCGCGCCTTGGCGCCAATCTTGTCGATCAGGCTGGCCCGCCCGCGCAAGTATTCGTAATCCTCCAAGGTCAACTCTTTATTTCTACGCTGCGCGGCCGCAATCGAATCGAGGTCTTTGAAATCTTCAAAGTTGAAACGTTGAACGGTGAACGACTTGGAACCGATACCTGCAATCTTTTCGTCGATGTATTTGTTGAAGCCCTGAATCAGCGACACCACGACGACAAAGGCCGTAACGCCAATAATCATTCCGATCAAAGTCAGCGTAGAACGAAGTTTGTGGGCCCAAATGGCGGCGAGCGCGAGTTTTAAGGTCTCGATTAATTTCACAGTTAGTTAGTACGGGCCACGGTGATTAAGGTTGCAGGGTACACGACGCCGCGAAGCTGGTGAAGAGCAAACGACAACTGTTACCCAGTCACATTACCCTAATAGTCTAACGAAACCAGTTTGCTCTTTACTGGGACCGCGGGCGTCCCGCCCGCACTGAGCGAAGCGAAAACCGTCGCACAATACTCATTACTTCAAGATCCCATTCACCATGGTCTGGTTTTCTTAAAGTAATTAGGCAATGAGGGAATTTTTCGCTTCGCTCAGTGCGGGCGGGACGCCCGCGGTCCCAGTAAAGAGCAAACTGGTTTCGTTAGACTATTAAGGTATGCAGGATGTCGCGCGTCCGGGTCTGACTACCGGATCCGCTCGTCTTTTTCGATTAGTCCGTCGCGAATGGAGATGATGCGGTGGGCCCGGGCTGCGATGTCGTGTTCGTGTGTGACCACAATAATCGTATTGCCCTCGCCGTGGAGCCGTTCGAAGAGATCCATGATTTCCATACTGGTCGCTGTGTCCAGCGCGCCGGTTGGTTCGTCAGCAAGAAGAATAGAAGGATGGTTAACCAGTGCTCGCGCGATCGCCACGCGTTGGCGTTGGCCACCCGACAACTCATTGGGACGGTGGGTTACTCGATCCGCCAGATCAACAGCTCGCAACGCTTCTATAGCCATTTCGTGCCGCTGCGACGAGCCGATGCCGCCGTAAATCAGGGGCAACTCGACATTGTGCAACGCCGTCGCGCGCGCGAGTAGATTAAAGGTCTGAAATACAAAGCCGACTTCCTGGTTACGAATCCTAGCCAACTCATCATCATCCATCTCGGAAACGTTTTTCCCGTTCAGCCAGTACTCACCCTTGGTCGGCGTGTCGAGACATCCAATCAGGTTCATCAAAGTCGACTTGCCTGAACCTGATGGACCGATGATAGCGATGTACTCACCTTTGAGGACGTCAAATGAGACACCATGCAACGCATGCACTTGCTCCGCGCCCATCTGGTACGTCTTCCAAAGGTCGCGCATCGAGATCAACGAGTTGACGTCGTGCGGAGTTACCGGTTGGTCTGGTTGTATGGCTGACTCGGCCGGGGATACTAAAGTCGCGTCACTCATCAACTGCTCCCGTTTGCGTTTGCGTTTCCGCCAGGTTGTCGCGTTTGACGGGTTACGCTCGTACCGTCCTTCAGGCCCTTCAGCACGCGGCTTGGTCCTCTGACAATCTCCTGGCCAGCCTGAACGCCACTGGTAACCTCAATGTCGGCTTCACCGGTTATGCCGGTGGTGACCTCAATGAATCTAACCTTGTTACCCTCGATCAGGTAGACACCCTTCACGCTCTTCGGCCGTTCAGTCGCCGGCGGTGTTCCGCCGGCCGGTGTAGCACCCGGTGAGGGCGCAGGAGCCGCTTTTTCTACAATCGCCTCAAGCGGCACTGCGATCACGTTGCTCTTGGTCTTGGTGGTGATCGTTGCAGTCGCACTCATGCCGGGACGCAAGCCGTTACGAATCTCGTCCGGCAAATCGCGAAGTTCGACGGTGACTTTAAACTCTTTCGCTTCCTGCACGTT
>DATEPF010000428.1:0-3133 GCA_035273325.1 Pyrinomonadaceae bacterium
CCCCGGAACAAACAAACGATCTCAAGCGAAGGTTTTGGAACTAAAGGAAGGTGACGAACTTTCGAATATTGATTTGGTCGCCGGGAGTTTGCCACGTGGTTTTGCAATATCGGGGCGCGTGCTAGATACAGCGGGTAAACCTGTCCCCGACATTAGCGTCGGATATTCCGCATTGGAAGGTAAGAGAGAGGTCGTCAGCTCAATTAATGTAATTAATCCGCCCACTGACGCCGAAGGAAAATTTCGGATGGAAGGTCTGCAGCCGGGCAAATACGGCGTATTCACTCTTGGCAGTTCTGCGCTGCCCGGGTCGGTTTACAGCGACCTAAGCAAATTTGAAGTTATAGATGCCGACGTCACAGGAATCGTGATTAAGCTTATCCCTGGCGCCACGATCAGCGGCGTCGCTGTTGTTGAAAACAACTCAGATCCTGCGGTACTCGCCGCCTTGCGGTCTGTTCGACTCATCGCACAGTCTCAAGATCCGGAGCGTCCGGGAGCACCATCTGTGGCAACGTCTAATATTCTTGCTGATGGCAGCTTTACTCTGTCGGGCCTGAGTCCGGGCAAAGTAAGAATTGGACTCCAAAATTACCCACAACCTCCCAAGGGATTTAGTTTATTGCGCATCGAATTGGATGGTGTGGCCCACCAGGCGATTGAAATCGCCGGTAGTGCTGATATTAAAAACGTCAGGCTCGTTTTCAACTACGGTGCCGGGTCTATTCGTGGCCGAGTAAAAACCGAAAACGGAACACTGCCGGAGGGCACCCGGTTATACGTAAGCCTCGTGCGACCTGGTGGAGGCATGCAACCCTTTCCTCAACACATTGCTGTAGACGCGCGCGGCCAATTCTTCGCGGAGAACGTTCCGGTTGGTACTTACGAGCTCAGAACCCGCATCGTAAATGCAAGGGACAACTTGAACAGAATTGATCCGGTCACACGCCAGGTCACGATCGCACACGACATCGAGACAGACGTGACAGTGGTGCTGGACCTTACCCCGAGATCTGAACGGCCGTGAAACCTGTTGCGTTCACATCGAGGCTGCGACTGCGCTCGGAGCACCTGGGCACAAAGATGGTTCTCCTGGCATTGCTACCAATCCTCTTAACTCCAACTCTCCTTGCTCAGCAGCCTGCGCCGGCAGCCAAACCCGACGCAGTTACATCGTCGGAGGCTACGCGCACTGCCGATAAAACTGTTCCATCAGGGGCCCTCAAAGGACGCGTTATCGTGACCGGCGGGCGCGTTCCGAAGAACGTCATAGTATCCATCCGTTCCGTGAACGATACCTCCGGCCGCGGGCGTGTGATTCGCATTGATCCGGATGGCCGCTTCGCCTTCAACGATCTTTCCGCGGGCGTTTACAACGTCTTCGCTACCGCGCCGGGCTTTATTGATGAGGGACTAACGGCTCGTGACATCTCGGGGCTTCCGCGATATCTGCCTGGCGCGCAAGTGACTATTCGGATGATTAAGGGAGGTGTGATCACCGGGTCAGTTGTTAACCAAAAAGGTGATCCGGTGGTGGGTGTTACCGTGCGCGCCTTAATGATGGGCGATCAACGAAATTTGGTAACCAGATTTTCCGGACAAACTCATCACGTCGAAACGGACGATCGCGGAATTTACCGGATCTACGGTTTGCCTCCGGGAGAGTACTTCGTCGCAGCCGGCGGACGCGGGCCCTTTGGACCATTCATGGTCACCGGTTTCGATTTACACGCCCCCACTTATTACCCATCGTCAACCCGGGACGGCGCGCTACCCGTCGTGGTTCGGAGTGGGGAAGAAGCGACCGCCATCGACATTCGATATAGAGAGGCGCATGGGTATTCGATCACTGGGATGGTGAAGCACACTCTGGACCAGACCACCCACGTAAATATTTCTTCAGTCAGTTTGTATGATGCAAAGACCAATACCTTATTGGCGGTGGCCACCAGCAATTTGGATAATCCGGAACGTCCATTCAGGTTCGACGGTTTAGCGGATGGCGATTACGAGTTGATGGCGACGTTCTTTTCTCGTGAGGAGACTAATTGGCTCACCGGAACGCATAGATTAACGATCAGCGGCGCCGACGTAAGCGATGTGACCATCCCGTTGAAATCTCTCTCGTCAATCGAAGGTGTCTTAAAACTTGCGCAACCGCCGGAACGGTGCGACCAGCGCGCGTCCCACGTAATCGAAACAGTGCTCTACGCGATTACGGAATCAACATCCGGCCCAGCGCGATTGAGGTCGATGTATAGCCTGGATGGTACTGTCGCTTCTAATAACACTTTCAGGATAAAGAATTTGGCGCCTGGCCGGTTTCGATTTGTAACCCACTTCCCTACCGACGCGTGGTATTTGCGTGAAATCCAATTCCCCGTTTCCGCGAGTGCAAAAACGCCAATCAAGCCACCGGCGTCGCGAAGCATCACAACCTGGCAAGGCTCAGGAACAATTAAATCGGGCGAGATTTTGAAAGACGTTGTTATGACAATCGGGCAGGACGCCGCCACTTTGAACGGTACCGTCAGCTTGGCGAAAGGCGCTTCACCAGCCACAGATGGGCTGTATGTATATCTCGTCCCGGCTGATCGTGATCAAGTAAACAACGCGCTGCGGTACTACGAAACCAAGGTTGACAGTAACTTTAGGTTCACCATTTCCCATGTCGCGCCCGGCCGCTATTTCACTGCGACCCGCAACCGGCCCGTTGAACCGACAACAGAATGGCAAAGCTCGGAATTGTGGGAGCCCGCCAAACGAGCCGAGCTGCGACGTGCAGCTGAGGCCTCCAGGAATGAGATCGAACTGAAGAGCTGCCAGAGATTGAATGATTATGTTTTGAAGGCCGGCGCTCCTTGATCGATATGAAACCAAGGTTCTTTAAGACTCCGGATGAGTTTCGTAGTTGGCTGTCTAAACATCACGACAAAGAATTGGAGTTGTTGGTCGGGTTCTGCAAAAAAGATTCCGGTAAGCAAAGCATTACCTGGCCGGAGTCAGTAGATCAGGCGCTTTGTTTCGGATGGATTGACGGTGTCCGCAGGCGCATCGACGACTCCAGTTATAGCATTCGCTTTACTCCGCGAAGACAGCCGAGCACCTGGAGTAGTGTAAATATCAAGAGGGT
>DATEPF010000429.1:0-5122 GCA_035273325.1 Pyrinomonadaceae bacterium
CGGCTAAGCAAGGGCTCGCGCTCCACATCAAAGCCCATCACCGAGGCTTTACCCGAAGTAGCAGTGGTAATGGTGCTAAGTATTTTTACCAACGTTGATTTACCGGCGCCGTTTGGACCGAGTAATCCATAGATCCGCCCCTGCGGTACCTGAAACGAAACGCCATCGAGGGCGCGCACTGCTTCGCCACTCGCGCGATAAACTTTCTTCAGGTCTTCAATTTCGATGGCGTTGGTCATAAGCGAGTAGTGTGACATGAACAAATGTAGAACCGCGAGCGTAGCCACCGGGTCCGTTGGTAAAGGCAACGCAGAGCGAGTCCACAAAAAGCAGAACCGGTGAGCGCAGCCACCGGGTTGCGTGGGTAAGAACGCAACGTAGTAGTCAACAAGGCAGACCCGCTGCCGAACGGGACCCGGTCGCTGCGCTCACCGGTTCTGCTCGCCGGAAGCGTCGGCACGAAAGCGCGAATTATTCAACTTCATTCGTTAAAGCAACTGGTACAATTCTCGCGCAACGCTTCGGTATAAAATGTCCGTTTACAGCACCCACGATCTTCACATCGTCCCCTTAGGCGCAGGCGATCTTATTGATCGCGCCGTACGTCTCTATCGCCGACATCTCTTTGTGTTGATACGTATTGCGGCGCCGCCGGTATTCGTGTCGGCGCTGGGTTCCGTGCTTTGGACCATCGCCTTCCGTAAGTTGTTTGAGACTGCGAGTGGATCCGAACTGGCTTTCTACTTGTTTATCGCGGGCGCCGGGGCGTTCTTATGGATCGGCGGTCATCTGTTTAGTTTGATTGTAATGGGCGGCGCGTCACGCAACCTCGTAAGACATCTGCTTTGGAACGAGCCGGTGCTGGCGCGCACTACTTACGCTGCAGTGCGCTCGCGATTCTGGTCGCTATTGGGTGCCAGCATTATCGTGATGCTGTGGCTGGGTGTTGCTTCAGGTGTCGCCTGGTTTGGTTTGTACCTGGTAGTTCTGGTCGTGGCGCTAGGCGCCATTTTCATGGCGCAGTGGGCGCCGGTTTGGATGACTGTAATAGTCGGTGTCATCGGGTCGGTGGTGGGAATCACACTGGCGCTCTGGCTGTTCTTCTTTATGGTAGGAAGAATTGCTTACGTGCCGCAGGTGATGTTGGTTGAAGGCAAACGCGTTTTTGATTCTGTCGGCAGGAGTTTTTCTCTGGCGCGTGGCAACGTACGGCGCTTGATGGCCATGACGATGTTCATCATCTTTGCCACCTATTCCGCACTGATGATCCTGGTGATCCCTTTGGGTTGGTATGGCTACCTGAATGGGATCGATCCGGCGCCGTGGAGTGCGGCCCAGTGGCCCGTGTGGTACGCCGTCGGGTATAGCGTGTTGGAACCGTTGAGCTCAATCCTGTTAGCGCCGGTGTGGATGCTCGGCATGTCTTTGCTTTATGTGGATGAGCGTGTGCGACATGAAGGCTATGACATTGAACTAATGGCAGCACAGAGACTGCAGGCCATGCCGGACATAAATGTCACCTCTCCGTTTGCTCCGGCGATTTCTGCAGAACCACTGGCGGCTTATCAGGGGCACGCTCACACAGGTAGTGTGCTGGGACTACGATAGACAAAGAACCGTGAACACGCAGATCAAAAATCACGCACCACGTTTCGCGCTGCTCGCGTTCGTCTGTCTGATAGTGGTTCTTCCGGCTCACGGCGTCACGTTAGATGAATACCGCGGTCAGGTTACGCGTGCGGTCACTGCACTCGACAGCCTTGCGCAAACCGACGAAGACGAAACCACCTATGACTATGCGCAGCGGAGTGCGCAAACAGTTCAGGCTGTACGGGATGTAATGCCGCGTTCGCAAACGGTGGAGTGGGGAGGTACGACCTTTAAGGTCGATAACACCTGGCTTCATGAAGAATTGGATCGGCTTTCGCAAACCGAACAAGCAGAATACGAGCGTGGAATTGAACGAATAAAGCAACGGCTCCAGGCGGTATCCGAACGGTTGGAGGAAACGCAATCGCCGGGCGACACTGACGATAAAGCTGCTGCCAGCCGCAAACTTGCCGAGATACTTCAGCGTCCGGAGTACGCGCAAAAAGCAAAAGGTCAGAGCTTTCTTTCGCGTTTAGTTGATCGAATTCTCCAATGGCTGCTCAAACTTTTTCCTAAACCCAAGCCCCTCGCGCCCGGAAGTGCGGGAGTACTAAGTGTCATCGCGCAAGTCCTGGTGATGGCGTTAGGACTCGCGGTGATCGGGTATGTAATCAAACTACTACTGCCGCGAATGCTGCGTTCGAGGCGCACAAAGAAGAAGGAAAAGAAGACCGCGCGAATAGTGTTGGGGGAAACGCTGACGCCGGACCAAACAGCGAACGATTTGTTAACAGAAGCTGAGGCACTGGCCCGGCGTGGAGATCTTCGAGCCGCTATTCGCAAGGCCTATATCGCCCTACTGGTTGAACTGGGCGACCGGAAGATTATCAGTCTCGCACAGCACAAGACGAATCATGACTATTTGCGGGCGGTGCGTAGTAATCAGCCGCTATACGGTAACGTTAAGCAACTGACAGACAGTTTTGAGCGACACTGGTATGGCATTGCAAACGCGACTGAAAGTGATTGGGATGCCTTTCGCTCGGGATATCGAAAGGCACTCTCATGATTGCGTGTTTTGTTCGTGTAGTTCGTGTAATTCGTGGATCGCTTTTTATTTCTTAGAGAACAAAGACGGTCCACGAATTACACGAAACACACTAAAAACGAATCTGAAATCGAAGAACCATGCGTAAACGTTTCGGAATCATAGCCACCATCGTCCTGGCGATCGTCGTACTGGTCGCCATCAACTCGCTTTCCTACGTGAGCGACGACGAGAAACAGGATTCTGAGTTTGCCCCGAACCGTTCCACGTATCATGCGGGCCCGACCGGCACGCGCGCCTTCTACGATTTACTGAGCGAGTCAGGCCATCGAGTCATGCGTTGGCGCGAGAGTCCGGAAAAGTTACTTGCTTCCAGTGGAGATCAAGTGGGCACGTTCGTGATCATCGGCGACACGCGGGTACCGATCGAAGATGAAGAAGCACAGAGCCTGTTGCATTGGGTCAAAAGCGGCGGGCGATTGGTGCTAGTCGATCGTCATCCGCAAAACGTGCTGCTGCCGCCGTCAGGTGACTGGGTCGTCACTACCGAGTTTCTCATTTATCCTGATCTAACTTCCGAACCAGGTAATCAGCAAAAGATGACCGAGGGTACATCGCCGATCAATCCGTCACAGCCGACCTTGTTGACTCGCAGTGTTCACTCGGTGCTGACGTCGCGCTATTACGCAGCCATCAGAGTAACTCCACTACCAGCCACCGCTAAGACGGAAAATTCACCATCGCAGGGCGGCGGTGTAGGCCCAATCGTTGTGCGGCCTGAGGATGCGGAAGAATCCGAACCCGATACTGCTGACATACCCAGTGGGATGCCGCCTGCTTCTGCGGCCCCAGTGGTCCACCTGTCAAATGGCAAATCCGCCGTGCTGCTCGATTACCCGCACGGCTTAGGACGAATAATTGTCATGAGTGATCCTTATCTGGTGGCGAACGGTGGTATCAACCTAAACGACAACCTGCAGTTGGCCCTGAATCTCGTTTCCACTCCTGATGGCATGATCGCGTTCGACGAATTTCACCAGGGTCACGGCATCACCCGGAATGCGTTTGCCAGCTACTTCGCCGGCACTCCGGTACTCGCGATCTGCGGGCAGATCGCGCTGTTGATACTGGTAGTTCTATGGACGCGCGGACGAAGGTTTGGACGGCCGCTGCCGCTGCCTCGCGTTGACCGCCGATCGAGTCTGGAGTTTGTGGCCTCGATGGCTGAACTACAGCAGCGTGCGCGTGCGTATGACCTGGCGATCGAGAATGTTTACTCGCGCACGCGCCGGGTGTTGGCGCGTTACGCCGGTATGGATTACAACAGTCCGCGTTCGGAGATTGCCAGACGCGTGGCCTCGCGTTCTACGATTGAGGCGCATCAGCTTGAGACATTGATGCGGCAAGCCGAAGAAGCGATTAATGGAGGCGCGATAAGTGAACGGCAATCTGTGCATCTGGTGAGACGCCTGAGAGAGGTTGAGCGATCGCTGGGATTACGATTGCGTTCGCGCGAACTGAAGCAGACGGCGCAGAACATTTAACCCGGTTCTTATTCGTGTTATTTCGTGGATCGCTTTGCGTAATATACGAACCAACACGAAGAAGTATTATGTCCATCGTAGAAGCTGGTAAAACCTAATCAAAAAGGACCACGTCGCTAATACATGATTGAATACGTCTCCTCAACTGTCGAACACATCAGACGTGAACTCGGCAAAGTCATAGTTGGCCAGGACGAGCCTATCGAGCAGATCCTGGTGGCACTGCTCGCCGAAGGCCACGCGCTGATCGAAGGGGTTCCGGGAACAGCCAAAACACTCACCGTTAAAACTCTCTCCCGGATCATCAACGCCAACTTCGGCCGCATCCAATTCACGCCAGACTTAATGCCGTCAGACATCACCGGCACCAACGTGTTCAACGTGGCCACGTCTGCTTTTAACCTGCGGCAGGGACCTGTCTTCACTGACATTTTGCTGGCCGATGAAATTAACCGGACGCCACCCAAAACGCAGGCCGCGCTGTTGGAAGCTATGGAAGAGCGGCAGGTAACAATTGACGGCGAGCGCCACACGTTGTCGCCGATTTTTACGGTGCTGGCAACAGAGAACCCCATCGAGTATGAGGGCACCTACCCTTTACCAGAAGCACAACTCGATCGATTCATGATCAAGATCCTGATGGATTACCCGGGTGAAGAACACGAACGTCAGGTGGTAGCAAACTGGGATGCCGGTTTTAATTCACGCCGGTTGGATCAGGTTGATATCGAGCCGCTGGCGGATGCTGATGCCATTTCGCGGTGCCGCCACGAAGTCAGGAGTACGCGAATGGAAACCGGAGTTCAGCATTACGCAGTAGATCTGGTACGCCGTACGCGGACTCATCCTTTCATTCATTACGGCGCGAGCCCGCGCGCGTCAGTCGCGCTACTGTTATGCGCGAAGGCACTGGCCTCGATCCGGGGGAGAGATTTTTTTT
>DATEPF010000430.1:0-10258 GCA_035273325.1 Pyrinomonadaceae bacterium
GTCATCTTGGCCCAGACGGGAATGTTTGAAACCTCAGTCACCCAACTCGTTACTTCCTCGGTGAGATCAGGATGTTCTCCCATCTCAGAACCCATTTTTCGTTCGGTCATACCGTGAGGGCATGAGAAGTTGAGCTCAAACGCGTCAACGCCCGTGTCCTGGACCATGCGCGTCAACTCCTGCCACCGGCTCTTTTCATATTCCTCCATGATGGAGGCAATCAACACATGGTTTGGATAGTCTTTCTTGATTTGTCGAAACTCTTCCAGCCACACGTCAATCGGCCGGTCAGAAATTAACTCGATGTTTTCAAAACCGATTACTTCGCCCGATGTTTTTGAGCGAAGCTTGCCGTAGCGGGGAACCACGTTGACCACTTTGGCGGATTCAAGGCTCACGGTCTTCGCGACGGCGCCGCCCCAACCAGCGTCAAACGACTTGGCAATCACACGCGCATTAGTTCCCGGCGGGCCCGAACCGAGCAGGAAAGGATTGGGGAAGGTGATGCCGTTTACGGTAATCGAAAGATCCATGGGTTTACTCCGTTCGAGTTCCTTGTTCGTGTATTCGTGTAATTCGTGGATCGCTTTTAATGCCGCCTAAAAACGATCCACGAAATACACGAATCACACGAAATAAATCTAGTCTGCCACTAGTGCGCCGTAGGTATCCGGGCGGCGGTCGCGGAAGAACTGCCAGGTATTGCGAACTTCCCGAATCTTATCCAGATCGAGATCGGCGACCACTAGCGCGTCTTCGTCGCGCGGTGCCTGGGCCACGAACTGTCCGCGGGGATCGCAGAAATAACTTTGACCGTAAAATTCGCCGATGTCCCAGGGCTGTTCATGGCCCACGCGATTGATAGCGCCGATGAAGTAGCCATTGGCGACCGCATGCGCCGGCTGCTCAATGCGCCAGAGATATTCGGACAGCCCGGCAACCGTGGCGGACGGATTGAACACGATCTCAGCGCCGTTTAATCCCAGCGCTCGTGCCCCCTCCGGAAAGTGCCGGTCGTAACAGATATAGACACCGATTTTTGCGTATGCCGTATCGAATGCCGGGTAGCCAAGATTGCCCGGCTTGAAATAAAACTTCTCCCAGAATCCCGGGTTAACGTGCGGAATGTGGTTCTTTCGATACTTGCCGAGATACTTGCCGTCCGCATCAATCACCGCCGCAGTGTTGTAGTAAACGCCGGTGATCTCTTCTTCATAAATCGGCACGACGATCACCATGCCGTGTGCCTTGGCAACTTCCTGCATTAACCTGACAGTTGGGCCATCTGGAATGCGTTCCACTGCTTCGTACCAGCGCGTTTGCTGTTCTGCGCAAAAATATGGCGTCGTAAAAACTTCCTGCATGCAAACTATCTGCACGCCCTGCTCGGCAGCTTTTTCGATAAAGCCAAGATGCTTTTCAATATTGATTCTCTTGATGTCGTCGATCGGCAAATCGGTTGGTGCGGCATTCGTGCACTGAATCAAGCCGCATTTAACTGTACGTGGCATCTCAAAACCCCCTCAGGTAATTCTTGCAAAAATTGTGGGTGATAACAGATGTGAAACTGGTAAGACTCGTCTATGCCAGATGCGATGTTTAATCGCGCCTAAGCTTTCCGTTCATGAGCACGTAGTATATGACGAATCCCAGGCCGGAGGTAACAAACCATGCGTAAGTGTAAATGGTATCCAAAAAAGTCGGATTGGTTACCTGGCCGCCCGGTGTAGTTGCCGCGCGAATGAATCCGGGTACTACCGGCGCTATCGCAACGCACAGCGCGATCATGGCGCGCCAGTTCCAACCCTGCTCGACTGGATTACGAAGTGCCCTCGGTGCCAGAACAAGAAGCACCACCGCCACCGCCGCGAGGAACAGGTGCAAAATAATCCCTGCTGACAAGGTGTCTGAGAAGAAAAGCACCAGTTCAATCGTGACGATTGCGGCCAACGCCAGAAGATACAACAGCAGTCCTATTGATGGACCACGAGAATACGAGTACTCCCCGTCGGTTTCAAACAGTCCTGCCAGATCCAATCGTTGCTTTCTGAGTACCCAGTAATCGCAGATGAGAATCCCCGCAATTGCGCCCATCAATCCTGAGTATCCAATCAGCCAGGTGAAAATGTAGCCGCCCATGGAATCCATTAGTTTCCACGGCATCATAATCACGCCGATCAAAGCAGTGATCAGTCCACCCAGCACGTACGAAATACGTTTTGGGTTGAGGTTTGAAAAATCGTTGGACGGCGAGACTACGTTGGCCGCCATGTTGGTGGTAAGTTGCGCTGCGAAGATAACAGCGGTAGCGAACAGAATAATCACTACGCTGTCGAACCGGGCCATCAAGTCGACCGGATTTGGGATTGCCATGCCGTAAATCAATAGCGTGGCGCTGGTGACCGCGACGCCGATGAACGCGAAGGCGGTCATCGTCAGCGGCAAGCCGAGCGCCTGGCCCATCATCTGCGACTTTTGCGACTTCGCGTACCGTGTGAAATCAGGAATGTTCAAACTGAGCGTGGCCCAGTAGCCCACTGATGCCGTCAGTGCCCCCGGGAAAATAGTCCAGAAGGCGTTGCGCTCTCTCTGCAACGCGGCCGATTCAGTTAGGACTCGCCCCAGCCCGCCCGCGCGCCACGACGCCCAGATCAAAAGAATTAATCCGCCGCCCAAAAGTAACGGCGCTGACCACGTCTCGAGATGCTTAATTCCTTCGACCCCCTTCAGGATAATCACCACCTGAATAGCCCAGAACAGGAAGAACCCAATCCATGTGTGCACGGCAACACCCATCACGGATGCGTCGTTAAAGAGGTGTGCCCAGGTCGGCGAGATGACGCTGAACAAAGCGTCGAGCGCCGTACCACCAATCCACGTCTGAATTCCGAACCAGCCGCAGGCGACAACCGCACGCAACAGCGCGGGAATGTTGGCTCCTTTGGTTCCGAAGGAGGCGCGGGCCAAAACCGGGAACGAGACTCCGTACTTTGTGCCGGCGTGGGCGTTCAAGACCATCGGGATAAGCACGATCGTGTTACCGAGCAGAATGGTCATCATTGCTTGCCACCAGTTCATGCCGGCCTCTATGAAACCGCCGGCGAGCGTGTAGGTGGTGATTACCACACTCATACCTATCCACAGTGCGGCAATGTTCCAAGTCGACCAGGTACGTTCTTTGATAGTGGTTGGCGCCAGGTCTTTATTCCAAAGCGGGCTGGCTGAAACATCTTTTCGCAGCTCGTCAAAGTCGCGCTGCGTGATAGCGATGTCGGCGGATTCTGTTTTGGTAGCCATAGGGGGTGGCAGTAGTTATTTGAGTTCGAAACTGACAGATACTCGGGCCGTAATTGAAATTTGTCCCAGAGCAATCGCACTCGAGGAGTCTGCAAAGCCGGAATCGGCGCTGAACCCTGACATATTAGCCATTGAGCCACGCAGGATCGGACCCTCTTCAACGATCTTGAAAGCCTTACCTATACCCTGTCCGATCTCAAGCGCCATCGCTCGTGCCTTTTCCTGCGCCGATTTCATTGCCATTGCCCGGGCCTGGTCCCTGTATTTACGGTCCTGGGTAGTGCGAAAATCTACGCTGCTAATTCGCGTGATTCCAGTTCTAAACAGTTCTCCCAGCAAATCTTCAGCTCTGGATACATCGCGCAGGATAATGGCGATGCTTTTGGTGACGGCGTAACCGATAAACACGCGTGGTCTTCTGGTCGCTTCTTCGTCCGAAAATCTTTCCTCGAGACTTATGTGACCCGTTTGGATCTGCGTTGCCGGCACCTGAAACCTTCGGGCGAGCGCGATCACGTTTCTAACAACTTCATCAGTCTTTCTTTGCGCGAGGGCCAGATCCTTGTCCACAGTCGTGGCACTGAGGTTGAAAACGACTTCATCCGGCACAACCAACACCTCGCCTTGTCCGGATACGGTAATTAGCGGTCTGTCAGGTGGGTCTTGTGCTTGTGCATGAGCGGCGTACCCAAACAAAATAATTAGTAGCAGCACCGACTTCGACATTAAGGTTCCTTTCCTCTGATCTCGTGTGATCCGTGTATGGTGCAATAAATCGCTCCACGAAATACACGAAACACCCGAATGTACGATTACATCGACACGCACGTGCCACGCTTCAAAAACTGACCGTCGCCTGCTTTGCCTCTATACTGACCATTCTCGATTACCACTTTCCCACGCGACAGCACTGTCTCGATCACGCCTTTGATTTTCTTTCCTTCGTAAGTGTTGTAGTCCACGTTCATGTGACTGGTCTTAATACTCAGTGTTTGTTCCTGTTCCGGATCAAAAACCACGATGTCGGCATCAGAACCGATGGCAATCGTTCCTTTCTTCGGGAACAGACCAAACATCTTGGCGGCTGCAGTTGAAGTCAGTTCGACAAACCGGTTAAGACTGATCCGGTTTTCAACTACGCCCCCGTTGTAAATCAGGGGCACGCGGTTTTCCACACCCGGCGCGCCGTTCGGTATTTTCGTGAAGTCGTCTTTGCCTAACTCTTTCTGTTCTTTCATGCAGAACGGACAATGGTCCGTTGAGATGACCTGCAGATCATCCATCTTTAAACCCTTCCACAACTCTGCCTGGTTCGACTTATCACGCAGCGGTGGAGTCATCACATACTTCGCGCCGTCAAACCCGGGTTCATCGTAGTTTTCGAGTGATAGGAAAAGATACTGCGGACACGTTTCCGCGAATGCTGGTATACCACGATCCCGCGCTTGCCTGACCTGGTTGAGCGCGTCAGTACACGACAGGTGGACGATGTAGACCGGAGACTCGGCCATTTCGGCGATTGCGATCGCGCGGTGCACGCCTTCCGCTTCGGCGACTGTTGGTCGAGTCAGCGCGTGATACTTAGGCGCAGTATTACCTTTTGCCAGCGCATGCTTGATGATTTCGTTGATCACGATTCCGTTTTCTGCGTGCATGCAGATTAGGCCGCCACGTTCACCTGCCGCCCGCATCCCGCGAAAAATAGTTGCGTCATCAACTAGAAACACACCGGGATAAGCCATGAACATTTTGAAACTAGTGACACCTTCGTCCATGGCGGTATGAAGTTCTTCAATCTGATTGTCTTCCAGTTCAGTAGTAATAAGGTGGAAACCGTAATCGATCGCTGTTTTGCCTTCTGCCTTCTTATGCCAATTATCGATTCCCTCAATCAGCGACTGACCTTTGTATTGCACCGCAAAGTCTATGATCGTGGTGGTCCCACCATGTGCCGCGGCGAATGTTCCGGTGCGGAAATCGTCGGACGACTCGGTGCCACCAAACGGGAGTTCCATGTGCGTGTGCGGATCTATGCCGCCGGGGATGACTAACTTGCCGTCCGCGTTGATTACGGTGTCGGCTTCCATGGCGAGTGTGGCGCCAATTACGGACACTCTTTCATTTTCGATAAGTATGTCCGCCTTGTAATCGTCGGTCGCAGTAATGACCCGTCCACTTTTGATTAGTGTGCGCATTCGGATAGGTTCCTGTTGTCGATCGGTTCGTGTTGATGTGTCAGATGTAATGCGGCGCCAATTTACATTATTTCGTGTAATTCGTGGATCGCTTTTTTGATTAGGTTAAATACGATCCACGAATTACACGAAATACAGGAATAACGCAGGCACCAAAACAAAAAGCCGCAACCGGGACTAACCCGATTGCGGCCGTTGTTATCGAACGAGGTAACTCGTAGCGATTCTTTAGTTCACCAGCTCGGACGTCAGGATGGCGCCATTGAGTGCCGTCAAAACTGCACTGACCTTCAGCACTTTGCGCGTGTCTTTCGCAATCCAGAGCATCGTCTTGTCGGCTTCATTATCCACCGATGTGATCTCCACTTTGTAAGCGTTGAACGTTCCAGCCGGGACCGTCACGCTTTCCATGCCCACGACTTTCAAGTTCTTCATCGCAGGTTTCTGTTTCATCACATCCAGGTTTCGGAAACCAACCGCATAACCCTCCACCAACGGTAGCGTGGCAATCACGTCATACATTCCCGCGCCATCCGCAAACAGAGAACCTCCGAGGTCAACTGATATCGGACGGGCCTGACCGTTGACCGTCATCGTGCCCGTGGCTTTGTTGTCTTTGACGTTCAATTCGATCACGGCTGGTCCCTGATTGATGACGCGCTTCGTCAACAACAAAGTCCCTTTCTCGATCGTGGAAACATCAGAGAGAACCCCCTGCGGAGTGTTAGCAGTTTCACTAACAATCCAGGAGTTGCCCTCTTCCTTAATTTCTGACTTCACGGTCAAGGGGACTGTCTGACCACCCATCTCAATTGTGGCCTTGTAGTTTGAAGTACCCGCAGTAAGACCGCTCGCAGGTTTTGGTCCTTCGGTGGTTGTCGGCGCCGCCATCGGATTTGTCACGGTTACAGTCTTTGGATCGACAGTGATCTCCTTCAAGCGTGCCATGACCTCCGGCTTGCCACCCTCCTGAAAGCGCCCGCCAAGATGCTTGGCAAGAAACTTCTCAGTCGTAGCAAACATCGCCATGTTGTTGATCGGACGGGCAAACCCGTGACCTTCGTCAGGCGCCACCAGGTATTCAACCGGGAAACCGCGGTCTCTCAACGCGACAACAATCTGGTCTGATTCGCGCTTCTTCACCCGAGGATCATTGGCGCCCTGAATAACCAGCAGCGGCGTCTTGATCTTGTCTGCATGAGTCAATGGCGACTGACGAAGTAGCTGCGCCTTGCCGGCCGGCGTATTTGGGTCACCCATGCGTTCATAGAACAACTTGCGAATTGGTTCCCAATAGGGCGGAATCGATTCCAGCAAAGTGATCAGGTTTGACGGCGCCACAATAGCAACGGCCGCCGCGTAAAGATCTGGTGTAAACGTCACACCGGCCAGCGTCGCATAGCCGCCGTATGAACCGCCCATCACTGCCACCTTCTTAGGATCAGCGATGCCTTCCGCAATCAAATACTTTGCGGCCCAGGTCACGTCATCCTGCATCTTGTCGCCCCACTGAAGGTTACCGGCGTCGATAAACTTCTTACCGAAACCAGTTGACCCGCGGAAGTTTGGTTGCAGCACTGCGTAACCACGGTTTGCGAGAAACTGTGACATCGAGCTGTAGCCCCAGGAATCGCGCGACCATGGACCACCGTGCGGAACAATGATGGCCGGAAGGTTTTTCGCGGGTACGCCTTTCGGCAGCGTCAGGTAGCCTGGAATCTCCATGCCGTCTGACGACTTAAACCGAACGGGTTTCATCGGAGCGAGTGCTGTTCTCGGCAGCTTTTCGCGGGTGCGGTATTGCAGCGTCAGTTTTTTGGACTTGCGGTCAAACAAATAACGTTCGCCTGGTTCCGTATCACTATAAGCAGTGAGCAAAAACAGTTGTTCGTCCTTGGTGGAATTGCCGAACGAGACTTCTTTTCCAGGCAGCTTCTTTTGCAGCAGCTTGTAGTCTGCTTCGAACGACTTATCCTTCCAGTAAAAACGCTGGCGATCGTCGTTGTAACCGGTAAAGATCAGGTCGTCAGTAACCTCTGAAAAGCTAGCGCCACCGAAATCGACGCGGTTAAGAGGGTCAGATTCAACCAGCTCTTCTTTTCCTGTCACCGGGTTGAAGAGCACAAGTCGTGTCAGGTCGACGCTGGCGCCCTTGTTTGTTGTGAAGTAAACGCGCTGGCCATCCTTGTGGTATCTGACCGGACCACAGCTTTCGAAGACGTTGCACGAGTAAACTTTCGTAAAGCCCTTGTCGTCGACGCGCAACACTTCGGTGTCGCCGTTTTCGGCCGCGCGCGTTGCCAACTTCAATTGGTCCTTCAGATCAAATATCCAACCGGTGATCCTTTCGGTGTTTTGTCGGATCAGCGTGCGTTCGCCCGTCGAGATTTTAACTTTGTATAAATCGTGCCAGGCCTTATCACGGTCATTTAGTCCGACATACATCACATCGGGCTCACTTCGTGGAACCGCGTATATTGCGGCGCGGATACCTTTTGCGTCAGTGATATTCCGAGCTGCCGGCACCTCCTGCCCTGCCGCCGGACTGTCCGCAGGGTTTACTGCGTAGACATTGAAATTCTCGTCGCCGCCCTGATCCTGAACGAACAAGATGTATTTGCCGTCGCGGCTCCAAAAATAGCCGGGGATCGGCCGCTTCGTATCTGCCGTAATCGGCTTCGCTGTGTCGAAGGGATCTTCGGTCTTTTTCACCCAGATGTTACGGGTACCTTTAAATGGTTTGACAAACGCAATAAATTTACCGTCCGGAGATATTTGCGTGGCGGAGATTTCCGGGTCGCCAAAGAACAATTCGCGATCAATTAAAGGAGGCTGGGCAGAACCCTGTCCCAGCGCGAGGCCGGTGGAAGCAAGCGCCAATAGGCCAACACATAGTAAAACGAACGCAAATCGCAGCGATTTGCGGGAAGAATGAGCACTCATAGAACCTTCTTTCATTTGTTGGGATTGAGAACAGGACACACCACGAAACTTAAAGGACTTGTACGTCAGTAGGACCGTGGGAGTTTCAAGTTGTTCAGCCAATGTGTTGAGATGAAGACCGACGCCTATGTTATTGCGTTCGATATCGACCCTAGGCGATGCTTTCGGGAAATACGTTCCCATTCTGAAGACGCATCTGGATCTTCGGGGTATTCGGTCGTCCATCGCCTAAAATAATGGCGCATGCCATCTATGTCACCCGTTAATTCACAGACCAAAACTAGCGCACGGAAAATATCAGCGTTTAACGCTTTCTCGCGTGCGTCAAGGCTACTGACGGACAATGCTCTTTTCAGAGTAGACTTTGCTGTATCCAGTTCTTTTTGAGCGCGTGTACCATGGAGCCCTCCTAAGAGCTCTCGACCCAACCGTCCTCGAGAATAACCAGCGTAATACAGGAGAGTTTTGTTATTTGATAGGATCTTTAGACCTCTTTCGGCAGCCTCCGCCGCTTTGGACCATTCATGCTCCCGAAGTTCCATTTGACACCAATGTTCATACATTTCCGTTCTTGATGCCCGCAACTGTGAAGCTCTGTTAAAGCGCTCTCTTGCGTCGATAACGCGGGGCGGGTGCCAAGCTTTATAGACCCACCCCAGCACACCGAGCAGATCCGGATCGCTTTCATATTTCTGCAACGCGTTTAGAAGAAGCGCTTCACCCTCGACGTGCTTCGATCCTTTAACCAAGAATACTGCTTGACGAACTATCGCGGCGACGGCCCCGCGTCCCGTCACTGGCAATCCTTTCGACAAAGTTCTGTATGCCGTTTCAGTCCTTCTGTATAGATCGGTCGATCCAAATGTATCTCTGACTAAGGCGCGGGTATTGACGTTAACTTCAAAGCGTTGTTCACCTTCAATAAGCCGAGGTTTTGGAATGAGAAATAGAACTTGTAATTCGCTAAGAGCCGCCGTCACTCGTTCAGTAGATAGACCGGTGACTCCTTCTACCTCTGCAAACGAAACCGGGCCGCTAGCCACACACGACGCAAGCAATACATGACGCGCATCAGCACCTAAAAGCTCACACTCGCGTCCCAACGCATACTTTCTCGCCTCAGATCCGGCTTTCGTTTTCCATTTTTCAATGGCCTCTTTTGCCGATTTTACCACCGCTGTCAGCCGCATTAAGTCTTCGATATAGAGCGGTGAGCCTTCTGTGACCAAAGTCATCGACTGAATCGTCGCTCTGTCGAAAACAGCCGCGTCAAGATCCAAAAGCTGACATCTCGATAAGATGAATTTTTCAGCGTCCTCATTACTAAATCCGGCCACGCGGGTTTTAGTACCCCCCATACCAAACGGCACGCGCCTCGATGTAAAAAGAACTTTTGATTTAGTTTGTGTTACTTGCAAACTAAAGAATTCAATGACACTTTCATTTTCACTTTCAATAGAATCCACGTCGTCGACGATGATCAATGCCGGAAACTCCGTTAACAATTCAAGCGTCCGAATTCTCTTACTTTCGGTCGGGTTGCTTATTTCTTCGACCCACCCGTAGTACGTCAGTAGCCGGGATAGAGCTGACTCAAGATCAAAAAAGTCCGGCTCGCCAACCTGTTTTGTCGTTCCCTCGAGAAATCTCCTTCTTTTTGCACTAAGCCATAACACCGTCTGGAAGGGTAGGGGGGCCTTAAGTTTCACTTCGAAGGCAAAGTTATAGGCCAGTGCCGACTTACCTTTACCGCCCTCACCGACTAGGGCCCATCTTCTGCTTACGGGGTCGTCAAACCATTCCCATAACTCTCCCAACTCACT
>DATEPF010000431.1:0-7791 GCA_035273325.1 Pyrinomonadaceae bacterium
AAAAGGCCTGACCCGAAATTGAAATGCGAAGGTGGCGTTATCAGCTTCGGACTCTCACTGGAACTGGCGATATTGAAACCTTCGAGCGGAATTACCGCTATCTGCCACACTGTACCGCCCGGAATAAGCTGCAGCGACGCAACATATTTTCCGTCCGGTGAAAAGGCGCCGCGCTGCGAGGGAATGTTTGTTACCTTTATCGCTTCACCTCCTCGCTCGGCATTTTCCAAAGTTATTGAATGCCTGCTGGGGTAGTACGCCAAAAAATTATTGCGTAAGTTCAACTTTCTCGCCCGCCCAGGAGTCCAAAGAAACGTCTGTCTGGAAAGACTCGATCCTCAGACTCGCACTTATGGTTGGCATAAACGTAATGAAGGGCCTGATTGTACTTCGCGATGGCGTCGAGTTCGTCGGGCCAATCCGAAGCCATGTTGACGAAACCCTTTAAGAGCGCGGGCCCGGAGAATAAGGACCAGCCTCCGCCGAGAAAAGGGGAATGGGTAAGGGGTAAACGGGAAATTGCGCGCTTCCTCGGTACACCTGATTACCCTTTACCACTTCACCTTTACCCAAACGTCCGCCGTCAACCGTAGGTAAAAGGGCGCTAAGTCCTGAATCGCATTTTTCTCAGTTTCAAAAAAACGAGGGCGCAGCCCGACATCCATAACCAAGCTTACGGCGGGGCATAGCCGCCGCCGCACATCGGACGGCATAGCCAGGACAAGCATGACTCTTTTTGGGCAAAGATTGAAATACAGGAACGGAAAACCTGTTCGCGCTTCGCGCTCATTGCGGGCGAGCCGCCCGCGGTCCGGTGTACGCGTTGCGCGTTCCATTGAGAGCGAATGCCAACAAACCTGAGCGGGGGCAAGCCGCCCTTGCCAACCTGAGAGATGTTTGACTTGAGTGTCGTTCTGGTGACTTGACTGCCAGCCAACGATAACTGGATTGTCGGCCCTGGGATTTGAATGGTGGCCGACTCAGCTACGAACCGCAGAGTCTTTCAAACAGTTCCTTGGCCCGCTGCGCGCCTTCATCGCTTAGCACGACTGATTTGGCTTTGGTCTTCGGATCGCTGATTAAACCTTTTTCATGTAAGCGATCGAGGGCGTTCCAGTCGTGCGCCTTCCAGGCGCGAACAATGCCGTGGTCGGAGGAAGATGTTAAGTGTAGAAGAGCCAACACCATGTCATCAATTTTGTCGGTATCGTAATTCATAGTCTTACTTAAACTCACGTTAGCAAATTGCCTGAATGCCGGATGATCCGTTACAAAGAAAAGCGATCCACGAATTGCACGAAATACACGAATTAACACGAACCTGTTCGCGCTGCGCGCTCAGTGCGGGCGAGCCGCCCGCGGTCCCAGTGTACGCGTTGCGCGACCTATCGTAGGCGGAGGGCGGGCCGAGAAATCGCAAACTAACAGTTTGCGTTACGCGGGCGGGCACCGCATATCAACGTCAGCGGAAGTCTTTAATTAGAACGACGTCTAAACTCGCGCTGCCGCGCGAGATGGCGAGGTGTTTGCCGTCTCGGGAGACGGCGAAGCTGGGGATTATGTCAGACGTGAACGTGGTTACCTGTTTCGGTGGGCCACCGTCGATTGGTTGGCTCCAGAGGTTGCCCACGCCTTTTAGTAACGACTTGACGGTTAGTGAACGGCCGTCGGGGCTCCAGAACAGATCTGAGCCGAGATTGAAGTGAGCGGGTGGCGTGATCAGCTTCGGACTTTCAGAAGATTGGTCCACAGGAATTATGGCTATCTGCCACACTGTGTCTCCGGGAAGAACCTGCATTGCCGCGACAAATCTTCCATCGGGCGAAAAGGCGCCACGGTTCGTCGGCACGTTTGTTACTTGCACCGCTTCCCCTCCCTCGGCCGGCACCTTCCAAAGTAACTGAATCCCGGATCGCCATGAACTAAACAACACCCACTTACCGTCGGCCGAAACGTTGGGAGCGAAATCCGCAAAATCGCCGGAAGTGATTTGCTTCAAACCGGTCCCATCGAGGTTGATTCGCCAGATATTCGGAGTACCGTCCTGCATTGACACGAAGTACACAGTCTTGCCATCCGGTGAGATTGATGGGTCTTCAATTCTTTCCTTCGTCTTCCAGATAGTTCGCGGATCGCTACCGTCGGGCTTCGCCAACACAAACGAGTTGTTGTCGCCAATCTGATTGATGTAAAGAATCTGTCCGTCGGGGGTCCAATCCAAACCGGCAGCGCCATCAATCTCGCCGTGAGTTATTTGAGTCGCTGGCGCAGACGTGGCTGTAGTGGTGATCCAAATTTGATACGACGGATCACTCTGTACGGTGACAATCGTTTTGCCGTCGCCACTAACACCAAGACTGACTGAGCCATAGCCATTCAGATCATTAGTAATCCGACTCACCGTTCCCTCAGGCTGCTTGATGAACCAAAGCTGAGTCACCAAGCCGGTCTCCACCACCGGCGTTACCAGACCGCTACCATCTTTCAACCAAAGCACACGTCTCACGGTACTTCGCCATTTGTGAGAAGTAAGCGGTTTCTCTGATCCGTCGGCGACCGAATAGCCTGCAACTGTCATGTACGTTCCGCCGGTGTCTGTGCCTACACCACACGCAATCGTTTTCCCGTCGGGGGACCAGGCCGGCCCTTCAAAAGCAAACCAGTCGTTTCCTTTGCGCGTAGCTAATGTGCGTTCGCCAGTGCCATCGCTATTCGCAATCATCAGCATTGTTTCTCCGCGATCGGTCTCCCGCACGAAAGCGAATTGGGATCCATCAGGGGAGAAGGTCACTGGGCCGCGCACCTTCGTCAGCACTTTCTTTGGCGTGCCGCCCAATATTGGTACCTGAAACAAGGAGCCTCCAACGTTCTCCTGATTCATGCCGACGTAATAAACAAACTCTCCATCATTGGAAATGGTGGTACCGTTATTCCGCATCTCCTGAGGCGGCACAATCTGCACATCACTGCCGGTGCCAATCTGTCTCACCCACATACTTACCTTGCCTGCGTCGATGAGTGTATAGACAACATACCGGCCGTCCGCCGAGATCGACGTGCTGCCGTCGATCTGGATACCGTTCACCCGACCACCGGTAGTGAGCTTGGTGATCTTCATTTCGGCGCGCGCCGTGGGTTCTTCGCGGTCGGACAATTTGTAATAAGCGAACACGGCGGCGGCGAGCGCAAGCGGGATGCCGATGGCCGCCAATATGACCCCGGTCTTGTGGCGTTTAATCTCGCTGACAAGATACTCGGCGCTGCTGGTCGGTCGAGCTGAATCGAGCGAAGCTGTTGCTAATCCGGCATCTGTGATTGTCGTTGCGGAACTCGATAAGTGGCGATGATCGACGTCTGGTGTGGCGGAGCGCTCGATTTCGGAGTCGAAGTCGAGTTTCTTCTTCAGCCGGCGTAAATCAACCAGCAGGTCCTTGATTGTTTGGTAACGTTCGTCGCGATCTTTCTCGAGCGCTTTGGAAACGAGGTCCTCGAGTTTTGCCGGCGCGTCTGGAACTAAACGAGTGATCGGTGTTGGATCACTTCTGACGATCGCGGCGATCACATCCGCTGAAGTTTCTCCAGCGAACGGGACGACGCCGGTCACCATTTCATAAAGAATGACACCAAGACTCCAGATGTCGGTGCGCTCGTCAACCGCCTTTGCGCGTGCCTGTTCGGGAGACATGTAAGCCACCGTTCCCATGACCGTGCCGGCGTCAGTGTTTACCAGCGCGCGTGTCGGAGCTTCAGTATCAGTTGTCGCGGTTGAAACTTCTGTGAGTTTTACCAGACCGAAGTCCAGCAATTTCACGAACCCGTCGCGGTTGCGCAGCATGACGTTCTCCGGCTTAACGTCGCGGTGAACAATGCCTGCCTCATGGGCAGCAGCGAGTCCGGAGGCGATCTGAATCGCAATGTCTAAAGTTTCGGCAAGTGTAGGGCGGGAGCGCTTCAGATGTTGTCTGAGGGTGAAGCCGTCGACAAACTCGGTCGCGATGAATCGCGTTGAGTCGGTCTCGCCGATCTCGTAGATGGTGATGATGTTTTGATGGTTAAGACTGGACGCCGCCTTCGCCTCCTGGACAAAGCGCCGCATACGTTGGGCGTCGGCAGCAACGTTGGCGGGCAAGACTTTGATTGCCACGGTGCGGTCGAGCTCGGTGTCGCGAGCGAGATAGACGTCGCCCATGCCGCCGGCGCCGATCTGGGAGCGGATCTCGTAGCGACCAAGCTTAGTGCCTGTGGGAATTGGTTGGGTCATTCGCGGCTCGGCGAATTCTATCTGTAGAGACTGGGAAAAAGCGATCCACGAATTACACGAAGCGCGGTAGCATCTCGAACTAGGTTGTTCTAGTTGAAGTATCAGCTCGCGAGGTGGTTTTCGCTGCGCTCAGTGCGGGCGAGACGCCCGCGGTCCCAGTGTACAAGTTGAGCAGTCTACCGTCGGCGGATGGTTGCCACGTGTCGCAAACTAACAGTTTGCGTTACGACGATCGCGCGTCAGACTCGTAGTGACCCACGGAATGCGCGGGCGTCGTAGTAGGAATCGGCGCCGTTGTGGTACGTGAAGACTGTGTTGTAGCGACGATCACAGAATAGGGCGCCTCCGAGTTTTCTGATGTCGGAAGGTGTCAGTATCCAGCTCGAGGTTTTCAGATCAAACTCTCCAAGTTTCTGTAATTCCCGGTATTGTTCTTCAGTAAGAAGCTCAACGCCCATCGCGGCCGCCATGTCCATGGCGCTGTTTTTTGGTTTATGCTCTTTTCTTGAAGCCAGCGCTTCGCCGTCATAGCAAACGCTTCTTCGGCCCTTAGGACTTTCTGCGGCGCAATCATAAAAGATGTATTCGCCCGTTTTCTTGTCATGACCAACCACGTCCGGTTCGCCGCCGGTGGCTTCCATTTCATTGAGCGACCAAATTTTTACGGGATTGGCTTCCAACTTTGTTCTTACCCTGGCCCAGTCGAGACCTTTGTGGCGGTTGATGTTTTTCTCGAAACGCGCTTGCAAGTTGCTGAGAAGTTCGTCGCCTTGTTTTGATGACAATTCTTTTTTGCTTTTCATAGTGATCTGCTTGGGTTAATGGATATATCCTTATAAAGCATAAACACGATCCACGAAACACACGAATTACACGAACACGCGATCGACAAAGCCATTGATGGAGGAAGAACAATGAAGAAACCGATAATGCTTGCCGCAGTAATTCTGATATTTGGTTCAACTGCCTGGGCGCAGCAGTCGTCTTTGCAGTACCAGGGATTCACTGTGAATTTTGCACAGATAAATACTTCTCCTCGCAAAAATGCGGTTTTGAATTCAGTCAAAGAACAAATAGATATTGTGGCAACATCTGGTCTGAGCAACGAAGACCTTGATTTCTTCAAAAGCGTGCCCATTGTCATGCTGGCTGATTCATCAGGGACGCCGGGCAAGTATAGAAGAGAGACACAAACGATCTATCTCAAGGCCAAAGATCTCGCATCAAACAAGCCGATTCTACTCCACGAATTTTTGCATGCGTACCATAACCAGCGACTGCCGCAGGGAATGAATAACAAACAGGTGCTCGACTTTTATCAGAAAGCAGAAAAAGCATTCCCTGAATTCAAAGGCAATCGATATTTCCTGCAAAACCAGGGAGAATTCTTTGCGGTCACCGGTTCGATATATCTTTCGGCAAAATTTCGCGGCCACCTTACAATCGCCAGAACATACTAGAAAAGATGCCGGGTTACTTTAAATATCTGGAAGACCTGTTCGGAGAGCGGCGGTTGTAACTGACTCCAAAAACGATCCACGAATTACACGAAATAACACGAAGGTGGCGAGAGCATAATTCTACGATGCAACTTCGACGAGCGGTCCCCTACCTCGTACTCCTGTTATGGACCACTGTCATCTATTTCCCCGCTCTATCGAATCCGTTCGTGTACGACGACCAGTCGCAAATCGCCAAGAATCCAAACATCAATAGTCCCGCGGCAGTGACGGTTTACTTTCGGCAGCCCACCGCATTCGATCAAGCATTCGCGCCCCAACCGGGATCGTTTTATCGCCCACTTTTCTGGTTGAGCTTAATGATCGACAACACGATCTCCGGACGAAACCCTGAACTTTTTCATGCGACCAATCTGCTGATACACGCGCTTAACGGCATTCTGATTTTCCTGATATTCCGGCGTTGGTTCACCGGTCTTTTGCCGCTGATGGCCGCGCTGGCGTGGTTGAGCTTACCGATTCATACAGAGGTCGTGGCCTGGATATCCGGGCGCGCGATTTCGCTGGCGACTTTTTTTGTGCTGCTCAACGTATTGGCGGCGTTGAAATATTCCGAACGCCGTAACTGGAGATACTTGTTGCTGATGACGCTCGCGTCGAGCGCGGCACTGCTGAGTCACGAAGCCGGAATCGTTGGTCCACTCCTGGCAATTCTTACGATTTTTTGTTGCAGTCCACCTAACCTGCGATGGCGATCCACGATCGATGTGATTGTTGCCGTCGCAATTCCATCGGCAACATATACGGTGCTGCGCTCCATCGCATTCCATCAACCGCAGGTGTCGTTTCAGCCGTTGGGGGTAATTGTTTTGCAGGGGCCAGTCACTGTGGCCAAGTACGTTTGGTGGACCATCTATGCGCCAGCGATGAGTATGGAGCGTTCGACGGAGTTGATCGATTTGAACGTCCGCTCGTGGACCTATGTCGCTGCCTGGCTAACGATCGGCGGCCTCGCAGCCGCCGGCATTTGGCTGCGGCGTAACGTGCCTCTGTTCGCAGTCGGATTGCTGGGAGCCGCGATCGCACTGCTGCCTTTCGCACAAGTTCTCAGGCTTTATCAATCAGTAGCGGAGCGCTATACCTACACCGCTTCGATCGGAATTGTTCTGGCCATCATCGCCATACTATCGGCCGTTGTAACAAAGTTGCGATGGCCGGCATGGATTCCGGTTGTGATTCTCGGGTTTTGGATCGCACTATCTTTCCTGCCGTTGCGTGATCGCATAGATGCGTGGTCATCCGAATCCGAGCTTTACTCCACATCGTTAATCGCGTCGCCAAAGAGTGCGGTGCTTCATCTGAATCTCGGGGTCGCAAACGATGAGGCCGGATTACTCGGACCCGCGGCCAATTATTACCAGGCGGCGATTGCGTTGCGGCCGTCGTATTTGCAGGCACATATCAATCTGGCGAATCTCTATATGAAGAGCGACATGCTTGACGACGCGAAGATTGAGTATCAGAAGGTCCTTTTTTATGATCCGGGAAATCTTGGGGCTCAATTGAAGCTGGGACAGCTGCTGGCGATGAAGCGCGACTACGACTCCGCTGTTTCGGTATTAACGCAGGCAGCCATGGAGCATCCAGATTCGCATGAGGCGGAAACGAGCCTGGGAAATGTTCTCTACCTGAAAAAGGATCCAGCCGCGCGCGAGCATTTCCAAAAAGCATTGCAATTGAAGCCGGACTCTGCGAGTGCCGCCTTCAACCTCGCCGTGCTGGAAGAGGAAGCCGGGAATATTGATGCGGCCCGTAGACT
Organism: Pyrinomonadaceae bacterium; assembly: GCA_035273325.1. Lineage (GTDB taxonomy): Bacteria > Acidobacteriota > Blastocatellia > Pyrinomonadales > Pyrinomonadaceae > PSRF01. The sequence goes on from DATEPF010000431.1 coordinate 7,541, forward strand.
CTATCAGCAGGTGCTCCGGTATCATCCGAGAGACGCCGAGGCAGCGCATGCTTTACAAAGGCTTCGGTGATGCTTGCCGAACCGCCAAAGAATTCCGCACCTTCGTGAATCTTTTTTTTAGGCTGCAGAAAGCGATACACGAAACCACACGAAACCACACGAAATACACCAAGGGACAGTTCCTAATCATGCTTTGAGACGTCAAGCCCTAAAGAGATTTGAGATTTGAGATTTGAGGATTTGAGATTTGA
>DATEPF010000432.1:0-4000 GCA_035273325.1 Pyrinomonadaceae bacterium
CTGCCAGCAGGATTGAATTAGGCGGCCATAGTGTGGAGACGGGATGAGGTTCGAATGTGAGCGCGAAACCGATCTTGGCACCAACGTAATAGCTGATACCGACCAGGAGTGCTGCCAGTCCGGGACGAAACATGGCAAACCTATCTTCGATCTTCGAACTGCCCGATCTGGGAACTCTTTGCAAGGCGATGTCTTGCATATTAGGTCTCTCGCTTTGTTCGCCTCTGTGTTCACTTACCGGTAGTGCGCCTGGTCAGTGTTTCTAAAATTTCACTCGCCCGCACTCGCACTTTTGCTTTAACGGGGGATTACCATCGCAGCGAACGCGGCTCGCCGTACCGACGTTCCTTCGCCGATCGCTGATTAATCTGTTATTGGAGGTCGAGCAATGCTCCCGGATGAGGGCGAGACAGCCAGCTAAAGGGGCGTTTCCTGGTCGATTGACGTCAAAATGCGCGCAGAAACGCCCGATAAAAATAGACGCCTGCCCGCGACGGGGAGAGTTTATTGCTTTCATAATGTCGGGGCGACTTTCCTTCTCGCAAGTAGGGCTGAGAGGAAGTTCAGTCTTTATCGATCAGGAAGTCGATTTCAAATAAGAAGTCAGGGGCGTTCAATTAAATTTATTTTAGCACTGTCCACGCCAACCGTTCAATTTTTCGGACAGCGAAACGCCTATCCGCGCACACCCCCCAAGCTGCCTAAAATGCTTCTCCTATGCCAACCGAAAGCGTCCTGCCCGCCCGGCCAAATGCCAAATCGACGCGATAGTTGATGTGATTTTTCTTATCGAGATTAAACCGCACACCCGCACCTCCTGCCGGCAAAAGTTGATCTGAGCGAAAATCGCTCCACGTTCGGCCAACTCCGCCCACGCCACCGAAGGCTGCGAACCCAAGCCGTTTGCGCCAGTCGATGCGATATTCTCCCTGAGTAGCAAACATTCGCCGGTTTTGAAACTCGCCGGTAGTGTATCCGCGCAGATCGTTGTTAAGTCCGAAAAGGCATAGGTCATAAAAAGGGACACTTCCATTTGCCGAGCAGCCCATCATTCGATACGCCAGGACGTGGCGCTTCCTGAGTTCATGAAAACCGCTAAAAGCAATCTTATAAGTTTGATATTCGCGCCGGCTGCCCCACACCTGATCAAAGAAGTCAGCGGTAAAGTCGATTAGTGATCCTTTGGTCGGATAAAAGGTGTTGTCTCTGAGGTCGCGTTGCACGTGCAGGCCAAGTGCTGCAGAGTTAGATTTGATGTCGATCGCTGGTATTTCAAAACCGCCGGGCCGCCGTGGTTCCTCAACGCGCGCCGACAGTTGACGGTGTTGGTATCGCGGGCCGACAAAAATCTTTCTTCCGACATTCCGCATCCCCTCACCAAAAACAATTGTCCCGTCCATTTGCAACGGAATCGAAATCCCCGATGACCCCGGCACTCGACCAATACCGAAAAAATCGAGGTTGGCCCGACCCCTGGCGACAGCAAATGTGGTTTGATACTTGTTCTCCTTTAGATATAGTCTGCCGCCCACGGCCAGCGCCCGCGTTCCGTTGTTAGTAAATGCTCCGGCCGCGCCGAGCCATGATGGCGATGAAGACTTGTCTTGTTCGTTTAGTTTGAAGACGTAGGCCGTGATTAATAGCAAACCCGATCCGAATGCGGGGCTGGAGATAGGAATAGGCGCGATGATGAATGAGCCTCGCTTTTCTTTTTTTGGGTAGGCCGGATCATCTTGTGCTTTCGCGGAGGGTCGAGAGTGTTCGGTTGGCGCTGCCCCGTCTTTTTGTTTGCCAGTCGTGATTTGTGAGTCGCCAGTGAGCACCGCAGTTTGGCTGCGGGCAGCGGCCGCTCCGAAGAGAATTGCCGCAGCTATAACGACACCCGACAAAATAGATCGACGTGCGCCGCACATGTTGGGCCCATTGAGACCAGCCGCAACTCGTCGAAGGAAGCTCATTATTGCCCCAAATGCGGGCCTATTAGCTGTTCGTGGTCCCGCTCCAGTTCTAGATTTCAAAGTGCGGGGGGGCGCGGACGTTAGTGATCGATCCCCAGGTTCCTCACTGGACGTCCACGCCGCCACGCGTTTCCGGAGTCGGCTGTTGCCCCGTAACCGGCCCCGAACCGGCAGGGTTGGTTGCAATCTCTCTCCACAATTTGCAACCGACCTTGACCCAAAAGGTTTGCTGCCTAATTCATCCTCTCCATTATTGAGGTCGTCGAGAACTGTCAGTTTTGACAGCTTTCAGAGATCAGGAGGCGAGGCGGCAGGAATCAGGAGCAGGAAAGAATGAGTCGCGACTCCCGCGCCCGCTTCCTGCGCCTGCCTCCTGCTCCTGCTCTACTTTTTTCGGATCTGCGTAATCTGTGTAATCTGCGGATAAGATGTTTTCAATCCTGCTTCGCGGTGAAGTCGACCTGGATTGCTCTTCTACTAGTCTTGTTAACCACATTGAGTTTCAACGATCTAACTGATTTCAGATCTTCTGAAAATGACAGCTTTCCGCCACCTTCCATGTTGCCGCCCACCACGTTTCCAGTAATCTTAATGTCGATGCCTTTCGCTCCGTCAGATCCGCGAGCCCATGTCCCGCTTACAAACACTGTCATATCGGTAATCAAATGGAACTCCGCTTTGCCGTCTTCGAAGAGCTTGACTACTACGGCGTGAAGTTTGAACTCTTCCTTGCCCAGTTTAATAGTGCCCTGGCCACCAGTGGTGACTACCCTGGCGCCGGACTCCTGTCCAACTGCGGACACTATTGATGTGAGCAATAATAAGAGGGTCGCCAGACAAATTAATTTTTGCGTTCGATAGAATCGCATCACCGGCCCCTTTCGATTAGCACGGCACTCACGTTAAACAGACTTGTCCGTTGTTACATGGCAAGAGTGATCCACCGTAACTGTCAGTTTTGACAGGCCACTCATTTCGTGTGCTTCGTGGATCGTTTTTATTCCGCGAAGAAACGGCGATCCACTAATTACACGAACTACACGATTGTGGCGTCCTGCGGAACTCGCTGAACTCGAAAGCGAAAGATAGTGGTCACGATCGCAAACAAAAAGCCGGCCGATAGCCCACACAGCAACACTCCCGAGATGCCCTCAATTGTTCCCAACAACCGCCATCGTTGTGGAAGAGCTACATCACCGTAACCTACCGTGGAATAACTCTGCAGGGAGAAGTAAAGAGAAGTTTCAAAATTCTGGAAGAGACCGGCCTGCAGGTAGAAGACCGCCCAGATCGCCGCAGCGATCATGTGGAGGACGATGAGAGCGGAAAAGACTGAAATCAGAACAGAACCTGCATAGAGGAAACCGGTTCTTTCTTCGAGTTTTTGACGAAGGCCCAAGAGCCTTCTGCCGATGAAAAGAATGCCGGCGATGTGCAGCACCAGGCAGACTCCCAGAATTCCAAAGGCGGTCAGAAGTACCCTTACCATTATTTGAGATGCACGTTCGTTCCTTTCCATGCCCAGCAAAACTGTCAGTTTTGCCAGTATTAGGCTGATCTCCTCAAAGTTAGAATCTCGCCAGTCGTAGTCTCCGACGTCTACTTCGCTGTGCCGAATTACTAACAAGTGGCTACGTGACGACCGAAAGTTTGAGGGACTGAACCCGAACCTTAACATCCGTTCCAGTCAAGAAGTCGCCGCCGCCCGTGGAGTTAACAATGAACACCAAGTCAGGTCGCCTGTTCTACGTACCCCTAGTGACTCTGATCTTAGCGTTGGGATTGATCAGCGTCGGATGCAATAGGAAGGGTAAAGCTAAAACCACCATTCAAGCTCCGCCACCCACGGTCATCGTCGAGGAAATTATCCAAAAGACCGTCCCGATCTATAGCGAATACGTCGGCCAAACACGGGCCGAAGAAACAGTGGAGTTGCGCGCGCGCGTCGAGGGAATACTGCAAAAGGTTTACTTCAGAGAGGGTATGCCTGTCAGTAAAGGCCAACTCCTCTTTACGATCGATAAGCGTACTTTCCAGGCACA
>DATEPF010000433.1:0-3299 GCA_035273325.1 Pyrinomonadaceae bacterium
CGCATTTTGTTTCGCGACTCAAGAGTGGTGACCAGACCGCCCTGGTCCAGTATGGCCGTCACGTGCAGACGATTCAGAGCTGGACCGAGGATCGTGACGCTACCTCCAACGCAATCAAGACCAAACTCTCTTCCGATAGCGGCGCTAATCTCGCAGGCGCGTTGGCCGAAGCTGTTTCGCGTTTTGCCGAGACGCCGGCAGGCAACCGGCATCTGGTGCTGATAACCGATGGCGTGGACGACTCGACTGATTCGGGTGAAGGGGACTCGCGGCTGGCGCAGGCTGTAAAGGACCTGTTAACGCAGTCGGTGACGGTGCACATCGTGAGTTACGCGCACATGGGCCGTAAGGACATGTGGAAGAGTCAGCCACTGATCCAGATCACTGGAGACAAACGGAGAACGATTGCAGACGTGGCTTTAGATATGCTGAAGCCGATTGGATCAGAGTACGTAAAGCCGAGGATCCATTTCTATATTGATTTGGATCTTCCGATGCGGCAGAGGCGCAGGGAGTATCTGAAGGCGATGAAGGAAGGCGAACGGTGGCTACGTTCGTTCGCGGTTGAGACTAACGGAAACATGTTAGTTCCAGGTTCGGTGGAAGAGATGATGACGAACGTTGAACAGATCGCGGGCGACGTGGATTCGCAATACGTTGTTACTTACAAGCCGAAACGTTCATTTGCTTCAAGTGCTGAAGGCGAGTATCGAAGAATTGAGGTAGCGCCGGGCAGGGTTGGGTTGGTTGTTAGTTCACGGAAAGGTTATGTGGCGCCAAGCGCGCCGAAGGACTGAATACGATCCACGAATTACACGAAACACACGAAATAAGACCGAAATAGAATTCAAGGCCCGAAGGGCCACCAGTTAATAGCCATGCCCGTAAGGGCGTGGAAAAATGCGAGACAACGCGATCGAGCGCCGAAGGTGCGGCAGTCATCAACAGTTTTCGGTGGATGACTACATGCTCTCGACCACTGACGCACCTTCGGAGCTAGCGTCATAATTTAATCGTTCTACTCCACGCCCTCACGGACGTGGCTATTGACTGACCGGTCCTTCGGACCTACGGACCGCATTCCGGCTCGGTTGAGATCTGATCCGACTTTTTGTGCAAAGCGGTCCCACACAGGAGGATTGTTATGAACAGAATTACTCTGTTTCTGTTGTTGACTGCTGCGTTGACGTTTGTCGCGGCATGCGAAACCCCGGCCCCTAACACCGCAGCAAATAATGCAAACACAAGTACGACGAACCCGGCTGCGGCCGCGCCAACGGTCGATGCGTTGATGGCCCTCGAGAGACAGGCCAATGAGGCTTTTGCGAAGGGCGATTCCAGGTTTTTTCAGGACAACCTGAGCGACAAGTTCGTCATTCTTGCGAACGGCCAAAGAATGGACAAGGCCACCACAGTTAAGATGATCGGCGGCGTTAAATGCGACATCAAGTCGATGGACCTGAGCGAGCCTGGGATGTCGATGATCGACGCCGACACATATGCTCTCGCCTATAAAGCCACTTGGGAAGTCACGTGCGATGGCCTGGACGGCAAACCGATGAAGGTGCCGAGCCCGGTCCGTTCAGCGAGCGTCTGGATCCGCAACGCCGATAAATGGCAGGCGGTATTCCACGGCGAGAATTTGATCATCGATCCGAAAGCTTCGCCGTCGCCGGCGGCAAAACCCGAAGCCAAAACCGAAGAGCGGAAGCAGGATGACAAGACTACGGCCAGTTCAAATGCGACTCCCAGCATCGCACCCTCCGCCACAACGGCCCCCGATGCCAACACCGACTCGCTGGTCAAAGTTGAACTCGCGCTTTGGCAAGCATGGAAGGAACACGACGCTAACAAGCTCGATGCTCTGATGGCTAAGGAAGTTTCATTTGTGAATATCTTCGGCACCTACTTAGGCACCAGGGTCGATGCAATGAAGGACTGGACCGGAAACGGTTGCGAGGTCAGGAGCGTCAGCGTAACGGATGGGTTCGCCACGGCTCTTTCGCCGAAGGTCGCGATGCTCACTCGCAAGGGTACAGCGGACGGCACTTGCGGCGGCCAGGAGATCGGAGGGACAGATATCTGGGGCGTGTCGATTTTTGTTAAGGTAGGCGACGCATGGAAGTTCGCCTTTGGCATGAATTTGGCGGGTGGGTAGTAACTAGCGAATGGTTAATGGTGGATGGATGAGTTAATCGTTTCTGCTTAAAAGACGATCCACAAACTACACGAAACACACGAAATAACTCAGTGCTTAAAACATAGGCCGTCGGTACCGATCCCTCGCAAAAGACACTATCGTTTTGTGTTGGCTTGCTCGATCCATCGTTGCTCGTTGACGCCCTTCACAATCAGCCAAACGGTAAGCGCGCCTTCTCCGATGAGCGCGATTGGCACAATAAAGGGAGTGATGCGTGTTCCCAACGCCGGAGCCAGGAGCGTCGCAAACGAACTGATGACGTAGCTCGATCCGCCGAGGGCCAGCAATACGCCGAGGATGCGCGGCAGAAAAGTCGATCGGCCGATAAGGATGCCAACCAAAATTACCTGAAGCCCGAAAAACACCATCGCGACTGTGAAGCCGAGACCGCTTACTCTGAGCGACAACTGCGCGAGAGCTTGTGACTGGCTGAGTGCAAACGCCGTCGAACTCTGACCGCTTACCAAAATTCCTATAGCTGCGAGATCGTTGAGGGAAGACGTTGCGCCCACGATCACGCCCGCCAGCCCAAAGAATGCGGCGACTAAAGAAACACTGCGGCTTACTGGTTGTAGCAGGCGATAAAGAAGCACGGAGACCCCGACATAGCAGATGCCGGCGACGAGATCGGAAACGAACGCCAGCCGAAACCAGGATTCGTTAGTCAGAATGTTCGTCGCTGTAGCAGCCGCATCGCCGCGCACGACTAATGGCCCGCGAATCGCGAAAGCCACCAGCCCCGTGACAATGACCATTAACCACAACAATCCGGCGGCCCTCGCTTTCAAGCGCAGCGAAGATTTCGCCTTCGGTTTCAATGGTTCGATGGTGCTCAAGAAAGCATTCCTCCAAGCCCGCGGCGTCTAGAACACTTTGTTATTCAGCCAACGATATCAAAAGGTACAAGGTCGCTCCAGGCAAACTGGTACGGCAGGGAGCGAAAAAAAACCCACGAAATACCCCACTACATGAAACGCACGAAGTTGCGTCAGATTCTAACGGGTGGATTCAACTGGGAGTGCAACCGACAACGTTGGTCGACAAAAGCAGAACCGGTGAGCGCAGCGACCGGGTCGCGCGGAATAGAGTCGACGGTTTA
>DATEPF010000434.1:0-3639 GCA_035273325.1 Pyrinomonadaceae bacterium
AGGCGCATCGTTTCGTAGAGCGCCGCCGCGTCCTCCCGGTCAGGAGAAAAATGATAAAGGAGTTGATCCAAGGCTGCCGAGGTCAATACCCATTTAGCATGGGCATCTTGTCGACTAGGCGCAGTTGGTTGCTCGTCGTTCTCCGACTGATCGAGTTCCGTAGGTGTCAAAGCGGATGCACCTTGAGGCTGAGCGGTTCGAACGGGGATTATAATCGAAGTGATGTCGGGCGGGTAGATTAGTTCCATTCCCCCTGAAGGAAGAACCCGGCCCAGTATTGTGGTTGGTGCCACCGCCGGCTTTCGGACAATTTGATTTGAGCCAGCCTTAATGCGGCCGCGGGTTTCTGTTTGTTCACAAACATTTGTTTGTAAAACTCGGCCATTAGCTCGGCCGTCGCCTTATCGTTGACCTTCCAATAACTTGCCACGACACTCTTAGCACCGGCGTACATAAAACCCCGAGTCAGGGCGATTAGTCCTTCGCCTCTGACTTGTTTGCCTACGCCGGTTTGACAGGCACTCAGGACCACCAATTCGGCCGGTAGATTTAGATTGTAGATCTCGTGAAGTCTTAGATAACCGTCGACTGGCTTACCTTGGGCATCTACCATCGAAAGAATGACGCCAGATAACTCCGGGTGTTCGAGATCCATAACGCCGTGAGTAGCGATGTGCAGGATCTTGTATTTCGCCAGAAATGGGCTGGCGGCAGTAGCCCGGCTCGCATCGAAGTCGAGAGCCGTAAACCTTTCGCCCTGAGGTACGACCTTCTCAATTGCTTCGGCTTCCTCACGAGAAAAGGGAAGCCAGGTGATGTTTTTGAGGCCGATACTACGGAGAGCTGCGTTTAGAGATTCAGATCCATCCGAAGTCAGTTTCTGAACCTCACTTGATGCGGTCCCGGCTTTTCGCGCGACTCCGCCATTTCCTGTAGCCGATGTTCGTGCATTGGCCACGCGCTCATCATCAGCATTGAAAACTGGATCCGCGAGAATTGCGACGGACAAAGGCGCAGGCTTGCGATTTCCGATGTCGCGTCGTTGCAACGCCAACACCGACGCCGACGGAAGCGTTACGATCTCATAACGCGAAATCAACGGAAGGTTTGTACTCTTCGACCGCAGCATCTGGGATGCACGTCCGGCCGCCGTTTGACTCCGCATTGTTTGGGCGGTGTTCGGGATCACGAGTGCCGAAAATGGTACAAACTGCAACGCGCCATCTGCAACAATCACCAAACGTTTTCGATCCAAGCTCGATCCAAGTGGGCCAATCACCATCTTGCTCAACGCAGCCGACGCTTCGGAGTAGCCAGTTTCCTCATTTTTGATAAGTGCGTTCACCAGGCGTCCGGCAGTCGCGTCAATAACATTCCGCGCGGGAAGCTCGAAGGCCTTTACTGAATCTGAAGAAACCACCCAGGCGTAACTCCGCTTGTCCCCCAGTGCGTATTCCACCAGGAGCGTTTCTTGATCGAGTTGCTGACGAATGGCGGAAACACTCGCGAGTTGTGGTTGTAACAACTCGGAGTACCTGGGACTCGCCACTCTGATTCTGGCGTTAATCTGGTCATGCTGACGGAGTAACTCTGAAATTTCCTGTGCGAGGATTTTGGCTTCAGTCTCCTTGTGTTTCGCACTAAGTAATACAGTTTGAGCTTCAAGTTTGGCTCTCAACTTCTGCTGGATTTGGCGTTCAAGTTCAACCAATTCGCCGCTTACACCTTTGGTAATTCCACTGCGCGCATCAACCAACGCATCGATCAGGCTGCGCGCTCGGGATTTTTCGCTGTCCATCAACGCGGATTCAACTAGCTCGCCGGATCGCTCTGTTCCGGAAAGCATCATCTTTAGTTCGATATTCAGTTCGTAATAATTTTCGTGACGCGCAAAGTACGACGTGCGCAACTTGTGGCTGGAGAGTTTCGTACGAAGAGACTCGAGAATGCTAGTAGCTTCTTCACTATATTTGAGCGCGGTGGCGAGATTGGTTCGTTCTCTTTCAAGTATGGCGAGGCTATTTAACGTTGCAGCTTCACCTCGGCGGTCTTTGAGGAGTCTCCACAAAGAAAGCGCTGATACAAGTTGGTTTGAAGCTGACGAATAATCCCGTGATTGGACGTATGTCTCGCCGAGCTTTTGGAGAGTAATAGCTCTGCTTCTACCATCCTGAGTCTTCAGCTTCAATGCTTCCCCATAGGCTTTCAGGGCCTCCTCAAAATCTCCTTTACTACTCCAGAGGTCCCCAAGAGCAATGAAGATGTAAGCCAGTTTGGGAGGATTTGGCTTAGTACCTTGCGCCTCATTGAAATGAGTTGCTGCTGCATCGTAGTTACCTGCGGCAGCGTGGAGCTGACCTATCTGCAAAATTATGCTTGCCTTCGTGTCCGGATCTGCCCTAGGGAGTGAGGCCAAAGCAGTTCGAGCATCCTCGAAATACACCATCGCAGTTTCGAAGTCGCCAAGGGAAGCATACAGGTCGCCCTTGTTACTTAGGATGGCTGCTCGTAACGCCGCACCGACGTTGGGTACGCTTAGCGCTTTGTCATAGGCTTGATTAGCCTGATCCCAGTTACCCACTTTTTCAGTGGCGATAGCAACACTATTGAATGCGTTAGCCAATCTGTCCGGGCTATCTAGTTGATTTGTCTTGGCCAACTGCTGCCAGCTCTGCAACGCCTGGGTATGGTACTCAAGAGACTTGTATGGATCACCTAATCTGTCATAAATGTTGCCCAGCGTGTTTCGAGCGTTATTCGCCCCTAATTGATAATTCTCCGCCAACCTGAGGGCCAGGACCTTCTGGGCCATGTCCAAACTAGTTCGCAAACTGCCGATGCGAGCATGCGTAGTGGCAAGGTTGTTCAGCGAGCTGGCCTGGCCCCGCCGATCGGCATGTGCTTCAAACAATTTCAAGGATTGCGTCAAAAGGGAAAGAGCTGTCTCATTGTTGCCCGCGTTTGTGTTATTAATCCCGAGATCGTTTAACGCCGCTGCCCTAATGCGCCAGTCGACTTCATCGACTTGGATTTTCAAGCTTTCAATAAAGTGCTCTTCTGCTTTCTTTGTGTCTCCTGCACGTCTGTAGGTTTGACCGATAGAATATTGCGTGAGTGCTTCCCAGTATGGATCGCGAATCGCTTGCCAGTACGATAGAGATTTACCAAACTCGCCGATTGCTGTCTTAAAAGAGCGGGATTCGTCTTCCTTTAGTCCTTTGGCGAACCAACGCTCGGCTTCGATCCGACGCGCGTCAGCCAGACTTGAATTGCGCAGCTCCTCAAGGGCCAACTCGAAAGATCCAGGGTTGGCCCATTCTTCAGTCGACCCGATCTCAAGGAGATACTTTCCGGAAGAGCTCGCTATTTCAGAAACGTAGATCCTCCCGAAACCGCCGCTTGGATTGTTCATTATGACGAGTTGCTTACCGGTCGGATCGGACAAAGTAACCCGCAAAATAATGCTGCTCGATCGCACGACTACCCGAGCATATTGACCCGCCGTAAGGGTGATCTCGAACAGCCACTTTTGCCCACCCTTGATTCCGCGGCTATGGGGTTCTCCCAATCCTAAGGTGTCTGGCGATTGGAGGATGGCATGCGAAGGGATCGCCAGTGATTTGTTTAGTTGTGCGGTCG
>DATEPF010000435.1:0-5854 GCA_035273325.1 Pyrinomonadaceae bacterium
ATGTTAAAACACCACTGCCGTTCGGTCCACGAAATTGCGTCCAGTCTTCAGCTCTGGCGAAGGTAAACGGTGCGAGCGCGAGCAAACCCGCGGCAAACAGGGTGGCAAGATGTGATCTCATTTATGTTCCGTTCGATTGAATGCTCTTGACGAGTTCTGATATAGGGAGACTACCGATTTGCTCGCAGATTCTAATGGAAGCGGTGTGTAACGCAAACTGTTAGTTTGCGCGTACCGGCGCCAGACGCAAACTGACAGTTTGCTTTACTTCGAAACGATCCACGAAAGACACCAAATTACGTCGGAATGTCGATCTGCGCGTTTGCTGTTCGACTAATGAGTAGCAGCGGAGAAAGGAACCATGAAACTAAATCCTTATCTGAACTTTAACGGGCAGTGCGCGGAAGCTTTTGAATTTTATCGACGCGTACTTGGCGGCGAGATTATGAGCAAGATGACCTGGGGTGAAATGCCCGATGCACAAATCCCGCCAGCATTGCAAAGCCGCGTGATGCACGTCTCGCTGCAAATCGGCGATGTATGGTTGATGGGCGCCGATTCGCCACCCGATCGTTACGAGAAGCCACAGGGTATTAGCGTCGCACTCCACTATCAGAAAGCATCCGAGGGCGACAGCATTTTCAACGCGCTAGCGAAGGATGGGAATGTCATAATGCCGTTTCAGAGAACCTTCTGGGCCGCGGGCTTCGGTATGTGCGTCGATCGCTTCGACATCCCGTGGCTGGTCAACTGCGAACGGGGTGCTTAACAATCACTATCCGCAGATTTCGCAGATTACACAGATTAGGAACGTGTCAAATAATCTGCGTAATCTGAGCAATCTGCGGATAACTTAACATTAGAGGAGAACTCATGAGCTACGTAGATGGATTTGTAATACCGGTACCTACCAAAAACTTGCAGGACTATCGCCGCATGGCGCAAATGGGGAGCAAGGTGTGGATGGAGCACGGGGCGTTGCAGTACGTCGAAGCGGTTGGTGATGATTTGGATGTTAAGTTTGGAGCGCCGTTTCCTAAAGCGATGAAAGTCAAACGCGGGGAGACGGTAGTGTTCGCGTGGATTGTTTTCAAATCTCGCGCGCATCGCGATAAGGTCAACGCTAAGGTAATGAAGGACCCGCGTCTCGCAAGCATGATGGACGGCAAGCAGAAGATGCCGTTTGATGTGAAGCGAATGGTCTACGGCGGATTCAAATCTATCGTCGATAAATAAAACCCTGCGCAATGTGGGGCTGTGCCGAATTCAACACATTTCGTGGAGTTCGTGGAGTTCGTGGAGTTCGTGAATAATGAGTTTTAGACCTAATCCACGAAATAACACTAAATAAGTTGAATCTTCCTATCGTTCGACTTATGAATCTGTGGAATCTGCGGATAAAGGAATGATTGTCCACTTAATCGACGGCACTTACGAACTGTTCCGGCATTTCTACGGCATCCGGCGCTTCAAGAAAACTGATCCGCCGTTCGGCGCCGTCGCCGGAGTGTTGGGCACCGTCGTTCGCATGTTGGAGGACGGTGCCACTCACGTCGGTGTGGCAACTGATCACGTTATCGAGTCTTTTCGGAACGAACTCTGGCCGGGATATAAAACCGGCGCCGGCGTCGAGCGCGCGTTGCTGGCGCAGTTTCAACCACTCGAAGAAGCGTTGGCATCGATGGGCGTAGCCGTCTGGCCCATGATTGAATTCGAAGCAGATGATGCCCTTGCCGCGGCCGCACATAAAGCAGCTAAAGTGAAACGAGTGCAGAAGGTTTGCATTTGGACGCCCGACAAGGACCTCGCGCAATGCGTGGTTTCGGATCGTGTGGTCCAGATAAATCGAAGGACCGGCGAGATTCGCGATGCTGACGGCGTGCGCGCAAAATTTGGTGTAGAACCTAAATTCATACCAGACTATCTCGCTTTAGTTGGTGATTCTGCCGACGGCTTTCCGGGGATAACGGGATGCGGTCCGCGAACTGCGGCCTCGCTGATCAATCGGTACGGGCCGATTGAGAAGTTTCCCGATGAAGTGCTGCGTAATACCGGCGAAGTGAACAAGCGGGAGCTTGCACTTTTGTTTAAGGATCTCGCCACGTTGCGGACAGACATTCCATTGTTTAAGAATGTCGAGCAGTTGCGTTGGCAAAAGCCACTCTCGTCGTTTTCGTCAGTTGCTGAAAAGATTGGCGAACCAGGATTGGCCCAGCGGGTTCAGAAGCTTCAACAACAGAAGCAATAGATGGGACACTCGCGTTAACGTTCGTGTCGTTTTGTGTATTTCGTGGATCGTATTTTATCGATCGACCAAATCGATCCACGAATCACACGAACTAAACACGAAAATGAAGCTTGATTTTGGGAGGGTTGAATTAAGAAGGGAATATGAAACGCTTTAACTGGCCGATAATAGCGGGTTTTCTTTTGAGTTTCATCGCTTCGCTGGCGTACCCGTTTCTTCTCGTCAACTACCCGATGACGCGCGATTTTCCGTGGGTCTCGATATTGCTGTTTGTAGTGGCCTTGGTGCTGCTGTGGATGGGCTTGAAACGCGCGTTTGCTAAAACGACAGATGCAACCGCAAAACCGTCTACGCTCTCAAAGATATTCGCTTCGAGTCTCGCGTTTTTGAGCATAGCGATCATCGGTCTTTTCCTTTTTGGAACCCTTGTCATGGCGAGGTGGTTGCCACCGTCAACTGGGGCCCCAAAGGTTGGACAAAAAGCGCCAGATTTCAGTTTGAGTGACGCCAGCGGCAAGCAAGTGTCGCTGTCAGAACTGTTGTCACAACCCCTGGCCGGACAGACGACTCCGCCGAAGGGCGTGCTTTTGATCTTCTATCGCGGCTACTGGTGACCGTCCTGCCACTCCGAGTTACGGAGCATACAGAAAAATCTCGATCAATTTCACGCCGCCGGTATTCGCCCGGTCGCAATTAGCGTAGATTCGCCGGAAACCAATCGCGGCATGTTGGCCCAGGCGGGTTACACTTTTCCCTTCCTTTCCGATCCAAACACTGAAGCGATCAGGCGTTACGATCTCCTGCACGAAGGTCAAGGTTCCGACGGTGGCGGTATTTCGCGTCCGGCCGAATTCTTGTTGGACTCCTCAGGGGTGGTCCGTTGGTTGAATCTAACCGAAAACTACTGGGTGCGCGCGCGACCCGAGCAGATACTGGAAGCCGCAAGAGCGGTGGGTAGTCAGTAGGCAGTCGGCAGTAGTCAGTAGGCAGTCGGCAGTAGGTTGCTCGCCAGGCCTTCCCCTATCGTCCTAACGGAGGGGTCACTACTGACTACTGACTACTGTCTACTGACTACTGACTACTGTCTACTGACTACTGTCTACTGTCTACTGATTTCATGATTCTTCTGCCCGACTCCGACGAACACTTGTTACAGGAATGTGAAGTGCAGACTTTTCGTTCCAGCGGTCCGGGTGGGCAACACGTAAATAAAACCGAAAGCGGTGTGCGTTTAAAACATCTGCCGTCCGGCGTCGTCGTCTCGTCGCAACAGGAACGGAGCCAGCATCGCAACAAAGCTATCTGCATTGAGAAGCTGCGCAAGAAAGTTGCACAGCTGAATTACCGCGCTCCCAAACGCGTACCTACAAAAACATCACGCGCCGCCAAAGAACGCACACTCCGTGAAAAATCCCTGCGAGCCCAAATCAAGAAACTCCGTTCCAAACCCGCTACTGACGAATAACATGGACGTTGTGTAACGACGGACAACGCGGCGTATAATCTTATGTAAATGGACTGGCAAAAAAATCTTCTAAATAGCGACCAACAGATCCGCGATCTCCTCGCGTCGACCAAAACAATTGCGGTGCTGGGGATCAAAACTGAAGCTCAATCGAACCAACCTGCTTTCTACGTTCCCCGGTATCTGGCCTCCGCCGGCTTCGAGGTGATTCCGGTACCGGTTTACTATCCGCAGGTGACGGAGATACTTGGACAACCGGTTCACCGGAAACTCGTTGACGTTCCGAACGAGATCGATTTAGTTAACGTCTTTCGCAGATCAGAAGATGTGCCGGCGCATCTGGACGACATCCTGGCTAAGAAACCTAAAGCCGTGTGGATGCAATCAGGGATCAGTAACGACGCAGTCGCCAACCAGCTCGCTGAAGCCGGTATCAAGGTGGTCCAGAATCGATGTTTGATGGTTGACCATCGCAACCTGGGGCAATAAGCGCTTGTTCGACATACTTTAGCTTGTCGTTCCGATTGCACAGATTCAACTCTCCCTTTGCACGGTTACTCTTACTAAGCTTGACGACAAGCTGAAGCATGTCGTACATCAGCACACCTGGAGACCCTATGCTTCGCCTTCTCTCAATCGTCGCGTTACTGTTCGTCAGCACAACTGCGTTTGCCCAAACCGCGCCTGATGCTGCGGAGTTAACCAAGCTGCTTAATGATTTCCTGGCAGGGGCGGGGCGGAACGATGCGGCCATCCACGATCGCTTCTGGGCCGAAGACCTTATCTACACGGGCGCCGCCGGACGTCGCGTGACGAAGGCCGACATCATGAAAGACGTTCGTTCGGCGCCGCCGTCAACGCCTGGACAGACGATCTCGTATAGCTCTGAAGATGTTCGCATTCAGCAGTATGGCGACACAGCCGTAGTTGCCTTCCGACTGGTCTCCAGGGTTGAAAAACCAGACAGCGTAGACGTCACACACTATTTCAACACCGGGACATTTCTTAAACGCGACAGCAAGTGGCAAGTGGTGAGTTGGCAAGCCACTCGTCTGCCCCGAGACGCAGGAGAAACCACGAGACAACTGTTACTCATCAACGATAAGTTGGGCAAAGCGACGTTGGCGGCGGACGTTAAGACTCTTGAAGAGATGCTCGATGAGACGTTTATTTGGACCCAGGACTCAGGGTTCGAAGTAACTAAAAAACAGTTCGTCGATCACCTGCGGACTGGACGACTGAAGTTCTCCCAACTGGAAAATCGAAATGTCATGGTTGCTCCCTACGGGGAGACGGCGATAGTCCGCGGCGCAACTGTGCGTCGACGTTCGGCAATACCGTCGGGAAACGGCGGCGCGGATGCTGCTCCATACACGGCGTTCTATACCCTTAACTTCGTCAACAAAGGAGGCGCGTGGAAAGCGGTCGCGCTTCACACCAGCCGGCAGTAGTGACATCTGCTTCGGATAAAGCGTCAACCCGCAGTCATGTTATTTCGTGTAATTCATGGATCGTTTTTTGGTTAGATACAACGATCCACGAACTACCACGAAACACACTAATATGATGGTAGCCCCCGACACCACCTTACCCTCCTCCAGCCAGCCCCAACTGTGCGCTAACTGCGGGACCGACTTAGCCGGTACGTTCTGTCATCAGTGTGGCCAGAAGGAGATTCATCGGCACGAATTTTCCCTCAGACACTTCGTCGGACACGTGGTCCATGAGATCACGCACTTCGATTCGAACAAGATACTAAAAACTTTTTTCACGTTGCTGTTCCGGCCCGGGGTACTGACTTCGGAATACCTGGCCGGTAAAAAGGGACGCTACATCAATCCCATTCGTATCTACCTCACGTTCAGTGCGCTTTACTTTTTATTCGCCTGGGGGGCGCTCGCTGACTTACGTGGGGGCAGCGTGCAACGGATAGCTAGTAATCCAAATACGGTTGCAATGGCCCGGGCCCGCGGTATGGAACCGAAGGCGCTCGCCGAAAAAGCAACTCAGAAAGCGGAAAAGTATGCAGCGGGATTACGGTTCGCGAGTGTGCTGGTGTCAGGACTTTTTCTCTCGGCGTTCTATTTCTCGATGAAACGTTACTACGTGGAACATCTTATTTTCTCGCTCCATTTTTATTC
>DATEPF010000436.1:0-15755 GCA_035273325.1 Pyrinomonadaceae bacterium
CTTTGTAGGATTAAAGGCCATGGATAGCGAAAGTTTTCCTCAGTGGGTCACGGATAGTCAGCAAAAAGTCATCGTGAACTACCTGATGACGGGTCATCAAGTTCCGCTCAACAGGATATTGTTAGCCGACTATGCGGCAGCGACAGGTGTGGTGACGGCAACAAGTCAGCCCACAATCCGAATCTTTGAAGTGGTTTTGTTGGCAGACAAATCACCGCCAAAGCCGTAGCGATTCAAGCAAGTCTGTTAGAAAACAACGCCGGCCTGTAGCAGGGCCGGCGTTATGGTCCGCAAACTAACAGTTTGCCTTCCGAGGTGAGATGTAGCGCATGCTGTTAACTTGCGCGCTTGCTCCAGAGCGACGACAAGCTGAAGCATGTCGAACACACGCCGACGCAAACTAACAGTTTGCGTTACGAAATTGGCGGCTGCGTCGCCGGGGGTTCGTCGCGTTCGTCGGTTGCGGGTGGGGCAGCGTTGGCCGCCGTCACCAATGGACCTTGAAGAATCGCGTTCCAGGTGCCGGCGAATGTGAAGCCCGCATTCCGTAAGTTGTCGAGGCCGCGGACGATTATGTATGCGGCGGAACCCATAGCCAGCCACACTACCAGCTCACCCTCGCTCGCTCGATTGATGCCCACTCCTCCCAGAATGATACCGAACGCTATCTCCAGCGAAGCGTAAAGTTTTCTTTTCCGGTTGCGCAGCTCGAAGAGTCCAATTCCAACAACCAAACTCGCGATGGCGCCAATCTGAGCGCGGTCGAAGGGGCTCGGCACCCATAGCTGTAGTTGGCTAAACAAGTGTGAAAGCTTCGGCGCGACGTATGCGAGTCCCCAGAAAACTGCGACGACCGACAACGTCAGCCCGACCGCGCCGGCGCCAGCCAGAGCAGACTTCTCCCGCGGGTCGTACCAACTGGCCGGAACCTGATCAAATGGCACATAGGCGCTGGCCGTGACAGAGAAGGTATGAGGTACCCGGCTCCGTGTGGATTGTTTGTTACCTTCATAACCCTGACCCATATCGAACCTCCGTTAGTGGTTGGTGAGAATGTGGTGGTTGAAGCGAACGCAGATTATTAGTGGTGGCAGGGCGGGGTCAAGAAAATTACGGGATCCACGGACTGCACGAAACGACACTAAGAAGGTTATGTAGAAGCGTTTTAGTTATCCGAGATGCTCCAGCTTGTCGTCAGCTACAGAGGACGACAAGCTGAAGGAGGCTCTGATCAAGTTCGCTATGGTTTGTCTTAGCCCGCGGAGCGAGGCGATAGCCTAAAGCCTGGGGTGGAGCGAGCCTTGCGAGCGAAACCCCAGGATCAGTGGAATCACCAAGGTGCAGCCCGCGAAGTGGGCGATAGATGATTCATCATCAGTGACTTGCGTGGTGTGCGCTATTGCACGCTTCGCGCGCTCTATATTCAATACTGGCCGGCACCCTGGGGTTCCGTCCCGATTCATCGGGACTCCACCCCAGGCTTTATGCCGTTGCCTCGCTCCGCGGGCTAAGACAAATCAAACTGGCGATCAACTTGATCAGACCTTTCTGAAGCATGTCGAATACGTTAGTTCACTGGCTCGTTGGGTTTGCTCGGGAGTTGGAAATTTTCATCTTCGTCGGCGATGCGGATGGAACGGAGGCGGTGGGTGAGTTTCATTTGTTGTATTAGCTCCGCCATCTCATGTGAGTTCAATTCAACGGGTTGCCAGGAGTCCCGGTCGAATTGCCGGTGGTCGGAGGCGTCAGCATCCGCTTCATCCTCGAGCATGATTTGTTCGAGGTGCTGGCGGTCCCAGTCGCGCTGCTCGGCATCGCGACGGGCGGACGCTAAACCCCACTCTTCATATCTGCGCTGTTCGGCTTCCCATTCCTGAATTGTCAGGCAGGTGGAAAACGCGAATTCGTCTTCCATGTTGCAGCCGTCCAAATGCCAAAAGGTGGGCTCGCCGTTGGCTGCGTCACGCGCAAGCATCTGACAGCACTCGCAGTCTTCGTCGATCATTAATTGATCGGGGGTCATTGTTAGTGGGAGACGGCGGCGCTCGTTGTCGATGATGACTGCCGGGGTGCGAGCGTCGTACTTAGGCTGCGGAGACTCGAGCCAGGTGAACTTGGCGTGCTGCAGTGCGTCGACGGACACACCATGGCTATCCTGCGTATACCCATCCGCTACCGCGGACGGCACTGACCTCACAGCGACAGTATGTGGTGGCTCGGGCGTGTCGCTGGCTGAAGTTGAGACCAGGACACTACCGCTCCCCGTTCTAATTCGGTCGCTTGTACCATCCGCCGTGGACCCATCCGCTACCGCGCACGGTACTGACCTCACATCCTCGCTCGACAGTAGTAGGCTGCCGAGAGTGGACATGCAGAACAAGTGTCGCATGAGGTCGTAGTAGACCACCCACTCGTGTGTGCCGAAGCCGCCGTACCGGTAGGCGTTGGAATCAACTGGCAGGCAAGGTGGTCCTTCGCCCTGCATGGACCACTGAAACGCCCGCGAATCCATATCCATGTCAATGAAGTGGCGCTTCTCTAACATCACTTCACGCGGCGCTCGGCCGCCGAGATCAGCGCGCGACGTGGTTAACCAGGCCGCGTGCGCTTTCACAATCTCGTCGGCTACAAGATCTGCTGACTCTCGATTTTGTGGTGGCAAGGCAAAGCCTTTTGCGCGAAGTCCGTTTTGAAACTCGATAATGAACTCCAACATTGGATGGCCGTAAAGGACTGCGCGGGTATCGACGCGAGTTCGCGCGATTAGTTCTCCGCGACGACGCTCTGCTGACCAGCGATACGATTCGATGGAGTTAACAAACAGCCATTCCGAATCAAGCATGTATCTGATTGGAATATCCGTGGCGTGTTTGCCGTTGTGATAACGCACCTCGCCTTCAGGGCCCGGGTTTGAATAGGTTGATTCAACGGCCACTACGCGCGCGGCGAGATCGATAACCACCAGACCGGCATCATGCGGTGTCGCGTCGATTTCCGCGTGCGTGCGGAACGAGGCGAATGGCGAGTCAAGTTTGATGTAACGCGCGAGCGCGGCTTCGAGCTCGGCGATTGTTTCGGGTGCTGCTGTCAGGGCGGCGATGCATGCGTCCCCGACTGATCCGTGAATAGTACCGGCGAGAATGGTGTTGACGTCGACGAGGTTGAGTTTTACTTCGCTCATACTGATGGTCTCCTTTTTTGGTGAGTGGGCCGCGAGTATGTGAGAGAGTTTTGCGTAACTCAATGGTGCGGACGTGAGGGTGGGATTCTGGTTTTAGCCAGAGATTTGGCTAACTGGAGGACGCGCGCGGTGTGCGACATGCTTCAGCTTGTCGTTGCTGTGAGGAGTGTGCGACATGCTTCAGGAGGGCCGCGATGGAAGAGGGCTGTGCGGTGTTGATGAGGTCAGTACGACATCGCGGTAGCGGTCGGTCTGTCAACCGTCAGTCATCTAAGGTGCAAGGGCACCCCTGATACGCACATTGTCGATAGCATCGGCGGCCACTGATCTGCAGACCGCCCACTACCGCGTTGTCGTACCGACCTCACTGCCACGATGGTGCGCTCAGTCGCCGCGCAAGATCGCAAGTTGAGTGTCGGCAGAAGCATCACTGTGTCATGAGGTCAGTACGACATCGCGGTAGCGGTCGATCTGTCAACCGTCAGTCATCTAAGGCGCACGGGCACCCCTGATACGCACATAGTCGATAGCATCGGCGAGCACTGATCTGCAGACCGACCGCCACCGCGATGTCGTACTGACCTCACTGCCACGATGGTGCGCTCAGCCAGCCGCGCAACAATCGCAACGCGACAGACCGACCGCTACCGCGATGTCGTACTGACCTCATGACACAATGCGGCGCTCTCGGTCATGACACGATGGCGCGCTTACGCCGGGCAAGATCGCAAGTGAGTGTCGGCAGAAGCATCGCTGTGTCGATGAGGTCAGTACGACATCGCGGTAGCGGTCGATCTGTCAATTGTCAGTCATCGAAGTCCGGCAAGTCATCACCTTGCCCGTTCAGCACATAGTCGATAGCTTTGGCGACGCTTTGTTCATTCCACAACTTTTTCTTGCTCCCTTTGCGGGCCCAGGGGCTGAACGACTCTCTCCATAGCCCGTTCTGTCTCAGTTCACGAGTGGCGTTGGCTTTAAAGGCATTTAGAACTAACTCGGCCTTGCGATTGGCAGTGACAACCGTGTGCACATGATTAGTTCGTACGTTGAGTGCGCGTAACCACCACTTTCGAATATCGCAAGTTTCACGAATTGCCTTCTCGATCAACCGGCGCTGATCGGCCTTCAAGATCAAAGGTTGAGCTCGCAATCGCTGCCAGTTGTGATCATGCCAGGTCTTACTGGCCGGCATGTACGGAGATTTGTACTGGTTGTGAAATCGATCTATGGAACCACGCTTGTCGCCGTGTAACCATGTGCCGTAGCTACGAAAGGAAATGAAATAAGCGAGCGGCGTATCGGTATCGTTCCACACAGTGAACCTAATGCTCCCGTGTGTATTGGCTGGGAGTCAACCTGCCCGCGAAGATCGTCGACGTAATGTTGATGCCGACGTTCTTGCATGACGAGAAACATCGACAGACCCACGCGCTACCGCGACGTCGTACTGGCCTCACCGCCACCATGCGTGGTCGATAGCCGAGCGACCATCGACGACTCGACAGACCGACCGCTACCGCGTTGTCGTACTGACCTCACTGCCACCCAGCAGTCTGCCGCCGAGCAGCGATCGCAAGTGGTAACGGAAGAAGGATCACAGTGTCGTGAGGTCAGTACGACATCGCGGTAGCGGTCGGTCTGTCAGCCGTGAGTGATCTAAGGCGCAAGGGCACCCCTGATACGCACATGAATCTGCCGGAATAGAATTTCGTATTTTCGTGTACTTCGTGGATCGTTTTACGGGTGGAGGAAAACGATCCACGAATAACACGAAATAAGATGAGTTTCGACGCAAGGCAAACTAACAGTGTGCGTTACATTTTTGCGATCTCGATGTAGAAGTTTCGGTTGACCTCGAACGTTTTGATGGCTTCCGAGAATTCGAAAGTTTGTTTTACTTCGCTTGGTTTGAGTACCACTTCCCTACCATTAATCGCGACTCGAATTGGCATCGCGAATCCTCTGACCACTCGTTCGTAGTTAAATTCCACGGTCTTTACGTTCACTTTGTATTTCAACAACGGAATGTTTGTGGTGCGGAGGTATTGATCAAACACTTTGCTGAGATCAATGCCGGACTTCGTGGAAATGTACGACTCGATCTGTTCGGTGGTTACGGTCTGGTGCCAGAAGTCGGCATTGAGCCCACGCAGGATCGACAACCACTTCGCGTCGTCGTTGATGATGTGCCGAATGGTGTGCAACATGTTTCCGCCTTTGGGATACATGTCTCCTGACCCCTGGCGATTCGATTCATACACGCCGATGATGGGCCGGTCGTTTCTAATACCGCGTCGACTGCCGACCACATAATCTTCCGCGTCTTTTTTCCCGAAGTGGTATTCGACAAAAAGGTTTTCGGAGTAGTTGGCAAAGCTCTCGTGAATCCACATATCGGCAGCGTCTTTCATGGAGATGTTATTGCCCCACCACTCATGCGCTGATTCGTGAACGATGATGAAGTCAAACTTCAAACCCACACCGCAGCTACAAGGGTCGCGTAATAAATAGCCGTTCCTAAACCAATTGCCGTAAGTAACCGAACTCTGGTGCTCCATTCCCGGATAAGAAACTGTAACTAGCTTGAAACTGTCTTCATAAAAAGGATATTTTCCAAACCAATGTTCAAAGGCCTCGATCGTGCGGCGTACTTCTCTGAAGTGCTTCATCGCCGCAGACTTCTGATGAGGCAGGACCCAATAGTCCAGGTCCAAGGTGCCAAATTTCCCCTGGTGTTTTTCTGAGAACGTTACGTAGTTCCCGATATTCACGTTGACGCCGTAGTTATTGATTGGGTTCAACACTTCCCAGTGAAACGTTTTCTTCTTAGCAGCAACGTCATGGTCCGTCTTCTTTAAACGACCATTTGAAACACCGACAAGGTTTTCGGGAACCGTTACACTAACTTGCATTCCACGATCGGGTTCGTCAGACCCATGGTCCTTGTTGGGCCACCAGATGCTCGCTCCAATTCCCTGCGCGGTGGTGACGATAAAATGTTCTCCCAGGTCGTCTCTGCCCCAGGTTACTCCACCTTCCCACGGTGGTCGCTTCGCTTCAACGGGAACTCCTTCGTAAAAGACTTCGATCTTGTCTTCAACTCCTTTGAGAAGATCCTTGTCAAACATTACCCAATAGACATTTCCTTCGCGTTCAAACTTTAGTTGCGAGCTACCATGAGTAACTTTTGTAATTGCTAACGGTGGCTGCAAATCGATTTGCATTTTGTTTCCGGGTTTGACGGTGTGGAAGGAAATTGTATTTGAACCTTTTAAGCGTTTCGTTTCAGGTAAGAACTCGACCTTCAGGTGGTAGTGCTGCAAGTCCCACCATTCGCGTTCCGGGGTTACTGAGCCGCGGAGTGTTTCCTGGCGAGAAATGTTTTGGGTTTGGGCCGCACCAAGTTGCAGCGTTAGAAAGAAGGCAAGGGCAATTATTTTCAGTTTACGCATATGAGTGGAACAGACATTCCTGTCTGTTTTGTTTTTTCGAAATGGACAGGCAGGAATGCCTGTCCCACTGTTCGTGTCATTCGTGGATCGTTTTTTTACTGCAGTAAACGCGATCCACGAAACACACGAAATAACACCAAGCCTCAACCTGTCAAATCTGACAGCTATGGCGGGCCGCTCTCGCGCCTAGAATCCATGCTGAAATCCTGTGCGCGGACGTGACGTTAAAGAGTCGACGAATGAACGGAGGACATCGATGAAGATCAAGTTTCTATTTATTCTGTTGTTCGGTTTGCTGGCGGCGCAGCCCGCAACCAGCCAGACGGTCGCTTACAGCCTCAATGAGACTCCGGTGTTTACGGTCCGTATGCCGGACGGATGGAAGTTTGAATCAAGACCAAACCCGAGAAACCCGACTTCCAAACGTATTTCCGGCACCGCTCCGAATGGATTAGTTTGGTTCGGCGTTTGGGTCGTTAAGGATGTGAAGACAGTCGGCGAAGCCTATAAGTATGTCCAGGCCACGGCACGAACGCTGATCACCGATGCCAGGGAAACGAAAGCGCCGTACCTCGGTGAGGTCAATGGAATGAAAGCCAAGTACTCGGGGCACACCGGAACCATGAAAATGCAGGACGGAAAATCGCAAGTATTCGACGCGCAGGTCGTCCTCTTCGAACCCGGGTCTGGCAGGGTCGGTATCGCAGTAATCATGGCGGACACCGAAGGGCTCAAGGCCGAAAAGACGAACATCGAGGCCTTTTTCAAATCGCTCAAACCGATCAAATGAAGGAGGCGCAAATGAGATCTATAAGGAAACAATTGTCGTGGTGGCCCATTGTTCTACTCGTGGGCGGGACAGCGTTCGCAATGCCGATCGCAACGCGTGTGGGCCCACCTGCAACAGTGGTCGTTCAGGAGGACCATCAAACCACCCTGCATCACGAAGAGGACAGCAGAGCTTCCGTCGGCCCAGGCGTCGCGGCTCCACAAAACGACTATTATGACCGCCGTCGCGAGTACTGGGAGAAGCGTGTTGAGCGCCGGCTCGAAGAAGCGGACAGAGAGGACCAAACCGGCGACGACACAGATGATGAGGATGCGAACGACGACAATGCCGGCAAGGACAACGACTCCCAGGACAATGACGAAGACGAGGTCGAGCAGGAGATCGAAAGGCGCCGCGAATACTGGCGCCGGCGCGTCGACGGCGGTTGGTAGAAACTCACTTGGTCCGTTTTATCCGTGGAACGATCCACGAACGGGCACGAAACACACGAAGTAACACGATTTGCGCCACCTGAACTGCCCGATGTTCAGACCAAAGTAGACAACGGTAGCTGCTAAAACGAACGCTGCGTCCTTCATTCAATGCTTGATTCGGTTTAGCAGATAACTGTGGTAACTTACGCGAGTTCCGGCCTTTCTTTCTGAATTCAGATTCTGCGGCTGCAGACGTTCTAAGTTCTTCAACAGTTGGTACAAAACCGTCGATAACCTTATTTCGTGCTATTTGGTGTGTTTCGTGTAATCGTGGATCGTCCTTTTGCCACAAAACCAATCCCGAAAATGTTCGAGTTGAAAACTGCCAGATAGTCATGAAGTAATTTCAACGTTCGTTCCCTACCACTCTTCTTTCCAGCAACACGAATGCGAAAGGCTAACCAGGTGAAAATTTCCAAGTCGATTGTGTCGCTACTTCTGATTCTGGCGGTGTCGTTGTCGTGCAAGTTGGTAGATCGGTTCAGATCTGGAGGCGTGGTTTCGGGTAATTTTAGCAAGGTAGCCGATAATCTGCCGGCGTACGCTCCCAACGATCCCGCGCCATCAGCAGGTGCGGAAGCACTGCGCCTGTTAGCGGAATTGGAGCCGGGAGTCGACAAACTAGTTGGCGACGTAGAGGCGGCTGAGCGCGCCGCACTAAAAACCGGTGTTGATCAACTTCGTGGAGAGATGCGTGCTAACGAACCGCTCTCCAGGGCATTGGAGATCAAAGAGCGAGAGGGCTCAACGACGCTGGTCGCGAAATCGCCGATAGGAATAGTCTTCCCGGCGTTATTCATGTATCAAGGCCGGGTGGACAGCGCTATCGGCGGCGCCGATACCACAGCCCTCATGGGTGGACTCGTTACCGGTTTAAACGACATCTTCGCACCACATCTCCAGGTGGGCGCCAACGCCAGTAAGTCCGCGACGGAGACAACAGGTGACGCCACCAGCACTATGAATCTGGAAATCGGAAGAGCCGACGACGGTTCGACAAAGCTCGGCCTGGGAATGAAGACGGCGGTTACAAAGGACGGTCTCTCCGCTGCGTCTGAACTAGCTGCAAAAATAGATGGCCAGCGTTGTCCAAATGCGGAAGGACAGTTGCCGTTCACGATCAAGGTAACTCTGGGTGCAGAATCCGGTGGCTCCGCTTACAGCCGCGAGGTGACCGCCATGGTCCGTGCAATCGTGAACGACGATGCCAAAATTGAAGGCTACACGATGGACCTGACGCAGGCCACGCGACAAGTAAAGAATGGGGTTGCGGTGTACATAGAAACCGCCACGACGATGAAGCATGACGGCGGCAACTACAGTGAGTCTAATTTCCGGGTGGTCCGTCATTCCCAAAGCGCTACCGCCGCAAATGCGGAACCCTTGTCCATAGCCGGACTCGAAGCGGCGTACGCGACGGGACTGACTGCACTGCACGTCGCCGAGCACAGTTGGCTCAGGGGTGCTTGCACAAAGATCGAAGCACCTGCGCCCGGGACGGTCGCGGTGAGTTCGAACACCTCAATCCCGGTGACCGTCCGGAATAAGTTTGACGGCTCCGAAGTCCCGTCGAAACTCGACGCGGCGCTAAAAGGTGAGACGTCGGTTGATCCAACGACGCTCGCCAGGACCGCCGGAACGCTGACGTACACAGCTCCAGGTGAGACCGGCAAAAGCGCTACCATTACGCTCACCGCTACCTCCCGGCGTGGTAAGGCGACTCTCGATCTAAATGCCAACACAGGTGGAGGCTCTTACCAGATCGTTGGCGGCCTGGATGACTGGCAAACCAACAGCAAGGTCTGCGACATCATGAAGCCGTTCCAGCTTACTGGTGGTGGCTTCACCATGGAGCTTTCTGGCGGGCTCTCGGGGACCTACAGTTACAGCGGACCATACAATGCACACGGTAGCGGCACCTACACGATTTCGCTGCCGGATGGTCCAGGCAAGCCTGGCACGATGACGGGAGGAGGAGCCGGTTCTGCCGAGGGTTTTACAAACACCGGCACGGAGAAATACACGCTGACGCCAATCGCACCGTGCAACTAGGCGTGTTGTTTCGTTTCGTGTGTTTTGGTAATTCGTGTGCTTCGTGGATCGCTTTAATTCGGCAAAAAAACGATCCACGAAGCACACGAATTACACGAAAACATTCTTTATTCAGGAGAAAACAAAGATGACACTTCGAGATTTCTATCTAAAACGCGCCAAAGCGGAGTTTCCCGTCTTTCTAAAGGTGCTGAGGGCCTTACCCGAAGACCTTAGCTACAAACCGCATGAGCGTTCACCCTCGGCCGAACAACTGGTTTGGACCGTGACGTATGAACAGAAAGCATTGATTGATGCCGTCGATACCGGGAAGTGTGAATGGGAAAACAACAAGCCACCGAGTCGGGATGAGATGATCGGAATGTTTGAAAAGTGGTCGACTGAGTTACTCGACAAGGTGGCCGCGCTTGATGATGCCAGGCAGCAGCGGAACGCACAGTTTCTTTATCAGGGACACGTCGTAATGGAGAGACCAACGGTGGAACTGCTTTGGGACTTCATGTTCGACGCGATTCATCATCGTGGGCAGTTGAGTGCGTATCTCCGGCCTATGGGCGCAAAGGTCCCTTCGATATATGGACCATCGGCTGATGACACAGGGATGTAACGGTGCGCGTTCATTTTATTTCGTGTGTTTCGTGGATCGCTCTTAACAACCCGTAAAAACGATCCACGAATCACACGAATGATACGAAGTCACAAAGGCAGTTGATATTTGGCAAGTTTTAATCTTGTGAGACGAAGAAGAGAACGACTGCTATTGGTATCAGTATGACTCCTACGCCGAGCGCAATCTCCGCTGCTCTTGAGAGGTTGTTGCCTTTGACCTGAGCAACTTGTGCGTAAGTTACAGTAGAAGCTGCGTTGGTTTTCTTGTCTATGATGACGAAACTGTGTGGGCCAGCTTCACTGATATAGCCTTTCAGCTTTGTTTTGTTTCGCAGCTTTACTTCGATGCGCGCGTCTTCTCCGATTCCCAGTTTGTTAATACTGTCTCTCACCTTCTCAGCAAAACGAGTCTGTTTTTCTTCACGTGAGCCGGCATAAGCCAGCCTGGCCCCGGCAACACTAAACAGAAATCCGACGAGCACCACAGATAGAATTTTTTTGAACATCTTTCTCTCCCCCAGAACATTGAATTTCGGGGTGTGAGGATCAAGCTGTATGCCACGGCAAAGTGCTGTAAAAACAGCTTCAAGCGAAGGGAAAGATGATACTCAGCTCATCAGTTATGACTGCTGATAGATATTTATTGCGGCTGGTGAGGCCTCGCACAAAAAACTGATTGTGCGTCCCTAAATGCGGGTAAAGATGCAGAACCGGGAGCGAGCGGAGCGGAGCGGAGCGACCGGGTCCGATTGAATGCGACAAGCAAGCAGAACCTACGTGCGCCCCGTCGAGTGTTATTCAACGTCGACCCGGTCGCTCCGCTCCGCCTCGCTCCCGGTTCTGCTTTGCGGTCGCTCCCCTAGGGCCGTCGTGTGGACGGACCTGAAATAATCAACACAGAACTGTTTGCGTTATCGAGTGGTCGTGGCAGCGCTCTGTTGCCGCAGGCGCAGAATGAGTTTCTTGATTAGCTCTGTGTCTTTGGAGTCAGGTTGGACTTTGAGGAACAGTTCCAGCTCGTCTGCCGCTTCGCGGTACCGCTTTAAGTCATTAAAGAGTAGTGCCAACTGCCAGTGTGCGTCCGGAGATTTAGATGCGGCCAACTTGTCTGCCTGTTTCAGATAAGTTTCCGCTTCTTCTAACTTGGCAGACTGGCGCAGCAACATTCCCATCCATAGATTTGCGTTAACGGATCCCGGGTTAAGTGTAATGGCGCGCCGCATTGACTCCAGCGCCTGAGGTAACTGCTTCAGACTTTGTTGGGCCACGGACAGTCCATACAAGCTTTGATAAGCGCGCCGGTTCACCTCGATCGCTTTCGTCAGAATCCCGATCGCCGGTTCATACTCCTGTTGTTTCACGTACTCCATACCCAACATTTCCAGTGCGGCGAAATACGACGGAAACAGTTCAATTGCTTTCTTGAGCGACTCCAAGCCTTCTTTTCGCCGATCGCTCTTTAACAGTTCGCTGCCACGATCAAACTCCTTTTGAGCTTGTACCGGAACTTCCTGAACAAAAACTGCACCTCCAATGGCAGTCATCGCAGCCGTTTGATTACCCGAAAGGACGAAGTCTACCTGCTCGAACGCGCGGGTTCGCTCAAGTTGCACACGTTTAGTCTGTCCGATGTAGCTGGTGCCGAACGTTTGTACTCGCACCTGAAAAATCCCGGTTGATAGGCGGCGGAAAGCGAAAAGACCAGAGCTGTCGGTCTTGGTCCGCTGAATCACCGAATCCATGTCATTAAGCAGTTCGACTTGCAGGTTGGGGATGGGGCTACGGCCATCAGAAATATGTCCGCTGATCGAATTCAGGAAGCCTTGTTGAACGACAGATGGTCCGCCGACGGGCCACGCGGGCGAAACCAATGTGATGAAGACGCAGAGAAATAGAAGCATCGAATACCTCCCGCTGGGAAATGGCGACCGAATTATGCTGCGGACGGACGTCCGAAGCAATTCTTTAAAGTAACCCTGCGAGAACGGCGGTCACTGTTTTGGTTTTCCAGTCATTGGAACAAACTGCACGGGTATGGTGCGCCGTTCAACGACGCCCGATTCATCTCTGGTGATTATCACCATCTCCTGAAATGTTGAGCCGACTGGGATGACCATCTTGCCACGCAACGCCAACTGGTCCACCAATTTCTGCGGCACCTCATCGGGAGCGGCCGTCACCACGATTGCGTCAAACGGCGCATGTTCGGGCCAACCTTCATATCCGTTGCCGGTTTTGACGTGAACATTTTTGTAGCCCAATTTACCTAAGACCGACTTCGCGCCTTCCGCCAGTTCCGGAATGATCTCGATTGTATAAACCTGTCCGGCTACCTCTGCCAGTACGGCAGCTTGATAACCGGAGCCTGTTCCAATCTCCAGAACTTTTTCGCCGGGTGCAATCGACGCCGCTTGTGTCATGTATCCGACGATGAACGGCTGCGAGATTGTTTGGTTGTGCCCAATTGGTAATGGACGGTTCTGGTAGGAGTAATGACGGTGCGACGTGGGGACGAACTCATGACGCGGCACTTTCAACATTGCGTTCAGAACTTCAGCATTGGTGATTCCCTCCGATTTGAGTTGATCGATTAAGGCCTGACGTTGTTGTGTGAAGCCTTGAGGCGGTGCGTCACGGACGCTCGTGCCTTCGGTGAAACTCATCGGGCTGCAGGAAATGAAGAACAGAATTGTAAACAGCAATGCCAGCCGAATGCTGATACATTGCCGTTTTAGACCAGCTGACATTTCTGCGCTCCCGTAGATCTGCGAAGGATCAGTTGGGATGTGTTCCCTTTGGCGGCACTACCCAATAAAATACGAGATGCTCGCCAGTCCCGGTATCTATTGTTTCGGTTCGAATCGGATCCCAATCACCTAAACCGTAGTTATGCGAAACGATTCTCGTTCCCGGCTTCAGTTCTTTCAAGAGTTTGGGCCGCAGTTTGAGATTGATCTCCGGCAATAAATACAGCGTCACGACTGAAGCTTCACTCAAATCCGCCTGAAACAGATCGCCCTGTACGAAGCGCACACGATCTGTGACCTTCGCTGTTTGCGCGTTGGCATTGGCTTCTTTGATTCGCTGCGGATCAATGTCGTAACCGACGCCACGTGCGCCATGCTTCTGAGCGGCAGTAATTACAATTCTCCCGTCGCCACTTCCGAGGTCGTAGACCACGTCATTCTTGTTTACCTTAGCTAATTCCAACATTTTGGCTACTACACTTTCGGGCGTTGGAACGTAAGGCACGTCGAGCTTGGGCCGCGACGCTTCGGGACTGGCTGCCGAAATGGGCGAAGCGGTAACGGACGGGGTCGGCGTCGCTTGCGTCGCAGCCGACGGTTGGTTCCTACATCCGGAGGCTATGGACGCAGCGATTATCAAGAGCGGGATCAAGCTAAGTTTTAGTTTCACTTTTGTTTTCCTCAACTTCTGGCGCTTCCACCTGTGAAGAACGGGCGACAAAGTAAACCGGCAACCCAGCCAGCACAACAGCCACGCCGGCAAGGGCGCCGACGCGTATATATGCGAGACTGGCTTGCAACATGTAAAGGCAACTCGCGCAAAACGCAATAGGCAATAAGGGATGGAACGGTGCGCGAAAAGGCCGTTTGATGTTGCCGTCCTTCTGCCGAAGAATAATGAGTGACAGGCCCACCATAAAAAAGAAAAACCAGAACACCGGAGCCGTGAAGTCCACCATCGTTTCGAAGCCTTTTCTCGTCCGTGTTCCAATTAGGATCAAGCCCAGGGCAATAAGTCCCTGGATTACCAGAGAGTTCGCGGGAGTATTTCGATCCTTACGCCACCGGCCGAGAAATCTAAATAGACGGAAGTCGCGACCAACTGCGTAATTTGTGCGCGCACCGGTAAAGATAGTTGCGTTTGCTGACGTCAGGGCCGATATAACAACGAGCAAACTGACAAACTGGGATCCACGTTCGCCAACGCTGCGCATCATTACGTCGGCAGCCACCGTTTTAGAAGCGGCGATGCCCGAAAGGCCGAGCGCTCGCAGGTACGCCCAGTTAACTAATAAGTAGAGGACCGTGATTATTGCGATGCCGAACAGTAGTGCGCGAGCTACGTCGCGGCGATCGGTTGTTTCCGCGGAGATATAAGCGGCTTCATTCCATCCACCATAAGTCAACAGCACAAAAACCATCGCCAATCCGATCGCCGTGTGTGAGCTCGCGGGCGTCGCGACTGCGACAGGGGCCGCCGAGTCCGCTAGAAACAGGCCGCCGACGATTACTAAAAGTAAACTTAAGACTTCAACTGCAGTTAAGAGGTTTTGAGTTCGGGTGCCATGATGGACGCCAATCATATTCAATCCAGTCAACATCACGACAACAACTGCTGCATAGATTGAGCTTGAATACTCACCCAAACGTAGCAACTGCGATGCGTAATCGCCAGAAACGAAAGCCAGCAAGGCAAGCGAGCCCGTTTGAATAACAGATGCTCTGGACCATGCGAACAGAAAAGCGAGTGGCTTGCCGTAAGCACGAGTTAGGTAGTGATAATCGCCGCCAGTGTGAGGATATGTGCTCGTCAACTCCGCGTAACACAGTGCGCCAATTAGCGTGATGGCGCCACCTGCAACCCAAAGCAGCAGGAATGAAACTTCACTGCCGACGTTTGCGGCTACTGACGGCGGCGTTCGAAAAATACCGGCCCCTACCACAATGCCTACGATCAACCCAACCGCATCTCTTAAAGCGAGCGTGGGAACTGGTTCCGCGAATTTCACAGATCCGACCGCGAGTGTTTTCACTGCCATCCGAATTTCCTCGGTCTGGTTTTAGAAAAACTCAATTGTTAGTCTTGGTCGCGGCGTCTTTGGGAACGACCCAGTAGTAAATTGTCTTACCTTCCACCTCAACTTTCTGTTGCGGAACCCAATCGCCCATATCAAACGCGTGAGAGACGACGCGAGTGCCTGGCTTAAGTTCATTCCATAGTTTTGGCCGAAGTCTTAAGTTGACCTGGGGCAACAGGTAAAGAGTGACGACGGTCGCTTCCTTCAAATCAGTCTTGAATAGATCCTGCTGCAGGAACTTCACGCGATCGCTAACCCCGGCCAGCACCGCATTGGCGTTCGCTTCCTTGACGCGCTCAGGATCTATGTCAACACCAACACCCCGCACTCCATACTTCTTGGCCGCAGTAATCACGATGCGTCCGTCGCCGCT
>DATEPF010000437.1:0-8335 GCA_035273325.1 Pyrinomonadaceae bacterium
ACTCTTGGGTCGACAACTTCAGGCCAGGCAAAATCCATGGACGCAACTTCAGCCGGTGCGAAGTCTTCCTGGATCACGAACTCACGAGTGGAGAACCCGCTTGGTTCGCGAAACGTTCCGGAGACCGGGGAGAAATTTGTAGCAGCTTGTTGATAGCTTGTCTCCTGCTGCCTGAATGCCTTTTGGCTTGTGATACGCTTTGGTTGCATTGACTTTCTTTCCCGAGAAAAGGTTGGAGGTTGATGTAAAAAGGCCGGGGAGCGCCCGCCAGCGCTTCCCCAGCCTCTGCTGTTTAGTTGCTTGTTACCGAACTACGAAGATCCTGCCACTGCCGCTTTTGTTTTTGCCGGCTGCGTGATTTCTGACGCTTCGTTTCGAGCCAGAATTGATTTGTAGATACTGATCACTTTTGAGGTTGTGACGTTTTCGTCGAGCTCCTGGACCGACTCTCGCCCCGCGATGCGTTCATTTCTCGAAAGCACGCGGCCCAGTGCAGCCGCGATTGTCTCCGGACGTTCATCCGCACAAAGCTCACAGCCGTCGAGTCCATTCAGTCGTTCACCCACGTCCCCAACCGGTACTGAAACGACCGGCAGGTCACACGCCAACGCTTCTTTCACCACGTTGGGTGAGCCTTCCTGCATCGATGTAAACACGAGCGCGTCGCACGCACTCATGTACAAAGGAATATCGGAATGCGGCACGCGCCACGCTACGATCAACCTGGCAGGTGTCGAGCGATTAAGAATTTCAATCGCCTCTTCTGCGAGATAGCACCGCTTCCGCGCCTGCGTCGGACGACCCACAAAAAGCACCAGCTTTTCCCCGGGCGGCAATCCGAGCCGCTGACGGGCCACCCTCTTATCGGCGCGCTTGAAAAAGCTGAAATCAATTCCAGATGGAATCACATGCACCGGCACCGAAGGATGGAGCTGCTCCTTCATGTGCTCTGAAACTACGATCACCTCGTCAGCCTGACGCGCGACGATGCGGCTGAACCATTGATGAATCGCGCTGATGCGCAGGTGACGGCCGGTACGATCGCTGACGGTCCCCAACAAGTCGCTTCCCCTAAACGTCACCACCATAGGCAGACGCTTCGGCAGTGCCAGCAGCCCGCTTTGTCCAAATTGCGCGTGGATCAAATCGTATCGCTCACGCCGCAGTTTGTTTTGTAACTGCCACCACGCTTTTAGATAGTTCAAAGGATTCTTAGCGCCCTTGAAGGGAAAGACTTCAACGTTGACGCCTGCGGCCGCGACGAAGTCTGCCTGGCGTTTAATAAAGTGGGCGGTGAGATTCACTCCCGGTGCAGGCCATTCGCTGGTGATCATTAAAACGCGCATTGATCGGTTCACCTTGTTAATCCTTGTCATAAGTTAATGGCTAAGGGGTTTACTTAGAATCGAACTCAAGACGGTTCGTGTTATTTCGTGTGTTTCGTGGATCGCCGTTATGGAGCTTAGAAAACGATCCACGAATCACACGAAATAACGCGCGGTTTCGAGCGTTCTTCATGAAATCCATGACTCGCCAAAGCGCGCCGCCGATAATGGGCATCGGGTCGTCCCAGGCGATTAGACGCTTGGCATCACATGCGATGGTCCATCTCACCCAGGGGATCATTTTCACCTTCGACTGACGAGCAGCAAGTACGTCCTGCCACGCGCGACACCAACGCATACCCGCCACGGCCGTTGTCATTTCTGGTTTCGGTTGACCCATCAGATCGTTGTAAACCAGCGCCGGCAGGTTGACACCGGCAAGTGCGCCGAGGTGGTGCCAAAGGTTGAATCGCGGATTCACTTCCAGCAGATACAACTCACCGCCGGGCGCGCGTTTGAAATCAAACTTAGCTACGCCGCGAAGGTTTAGACGTGTAACTAACTGGCGTCCCAGCATGCGAACGTCCGTCGCGTTAGTTGTTTCGAGCGCCGTACTGTCACCGTATTCGCGTGGATAGGTCCGAATTTTTCTTCCGGTAAACTCCCCAACGATCGTCCCGTCCTCATCCACGTAGACGTGATAACTCTCGATCGCCGACTCGCCACCTGGAATTAATTCCTGCGCCAGCATTTCGACACCGGAGGCGCGCAACCTGGACCACAAACTGCGAAGCTCTTCCAAAGTCTCGATTCGCAGGGCCTTGCCTGAATCCACCACCGACTTCCAAAGTTCAGGCCGTCGCGTCAGTGGCTTGACGATGATCGGAAAACGAACCGTCATCTCCGGAACGTCCTCCATCGAGCGGAGGCGTTGCGCGGGTGGAACGGGAAGCTGCAGACGTTCAGCCAAAATCTGGAAACGTTCTTTATCGACCAGATCCTCGACCAGTGTCTGCTCGGCAATCGCGAAGCGGAAAAATTTCTGCAACAGGTCACGATTTCGCGACACCAGCAAAAGGTCGCCATCAGATTGAAAAAACAACACGGGACGTTCGCGCTGAACCTTCCCAAACTCAACCAGCGCTTCGACGAGCTGGTCGGGGCGCTCCCATGGATGGGCCCACTCGAGCGAGTGAACTGTGAACCGCGAATAGCGCGAAGCCGCTCCGGGCGGGACTGCAACAGCGCACTTGACCCCAGCCAGCCCGAGCGGACGCACAAGGTCCATATCACCTAACACGCACGCCAAAGCTGGTTGGTTTCTCGACAACTACGCTGCTCCCTTCAGTGCCGGTACGCCGGCGACCACGGGGGGTGCGTCGTTTTCCGGGACGGGTACGCCGCCAAACATGCTGCGACGAATCATTCGCCCTCGGACTGACTGCTGCCATTTGTAACCCCGGCTGGCGACCGTTCGCGTAGCGGCGAGCCATTGATAGCGGCTCCATGTCCACCGTTGCTTGGTGGAGTCCAGCTCGGCGCCAAACTTCGCTTTGAAATCTCCGCGACCCATGAAGTCAAATGTTTCACAACCCATTTCCATCGCTTTCTTCATGACCGTCCAGGTCATCAGTTCGGTGGGGCGATACCAGCGATACTGGGTGCGGTGTGTCCACATCCACAGCAGTAGCTCTTTGCCTTCAACAGTAAACATGCCGGTCGCGATGTTTGCTCCGCCGTTCGGTAAATAGACAGAAACAGCGAGCAAGTTGCCGGAAGATTTCATGTGACGAAAGAATTCGAGCGCCCGCTTCTTGCCAAACGGCACCATGTTGCCGCCGCGCGCGAACACCTCCCGCAGTTGATCGTAATGTTCGTCAACAAACGATTCCTCTTGTTCGAACCTGACTTCCAAACCCAACTTAATGCCGCGTTTGACGTTGCGCCGGGCGCTTTCTTTCATCGCTTTTAATGTGCGACCTTCATCGCCGGGAAACAATGGAACGCGGTAGGTCGGCAGTTCTTCGCTTCTAAAATGCAATTTGGTCAAAGCCGCCGGTTCCAGCGTGCTGCTGATCATCTCAACGTGATGAACCCCGTACGAACTTTCGAGAAATGGCACTAGTCGCGAGACTAATTCCTCGGTTGAAGTTTTGGTTTGATCGAAGACCGGGCCCATGCCCACCGTCTGCCAGCCCTGCAAGGGTGAACCAAACAATCGCAGTGGGCCAATCGTGGAAAGGAAACCGGGAAGACACCCGACTATGTCGCCGCCTTTTTCATAAACCAGATACAAAGCGTGACCTTTGATTGAGGCTTCCAGCGACTTCATCCAGGCGCGTTTGTGACATACGCGATAGTTGGCGAACCTCATTACCATCTCGTCCCATTTCAACAACTCATCAGCTGTAGCTTCGCGTATCGTCAAACCTTTTCCACCGTTACCGTTACTCATGATTCGTGGATCGTTCGCAGTGAAGTCAGTGACACTTGCGGGAGCGGGTGGGTCGTTAGGCGAAGGAATTGATAACGGAGAAGAAAGAGACGCGCCCATCGATTGGTTGCGGCCGTCAGCCGCAAACCCGTTTTGTTCCGGTTTGGTGTGCGGGCGAAATGCAAACAAAGCACGGAGTCCACCGGTCACTTCGCCAACGCCTGGCCACCAGTCGTCTCGTCTCCATACTTCCTTAACTGTTCCGGCAGGCTGTGGTCCCAACAGTTCTTTAATTCCCTGACCGAGTCCCGGAAACGACCCGGGGTAACCGGCAGGCGCGCCGCGCATGATGAAAAACAATCTCTTCACGTCGCCCCACATCCAACGAAGCGTGAGTCCTTCCGTGTAATTGTGAACAGGCACGACGGTCTCGCCTTTCAGGATCGACACCCACAGACGTGGGAAATCAACTCCCGCATCAATCGCAAGCTGCAGCGATCCCCAAAATCTTCCATTGACTTCCATCAGGCATGGGTCGTTCACGCCATCGTCCTTGAATTCAACCATTGCCGGTCCATGCCAATTCAGCTTGCGCAAGAGTCTTTCGGCAGGCTCACGCAGACGCGGTTCCAATCGAATGGATCGGCGAAGACTGCTGCTTGAACCCGTCGGACGCGTGTCGCGCAATCGCTCGTGAGCAAACCATGCGACTACTTCGCCGCGATCGCACAAAGCAAACACGCCTTTACCACGACCAGACACGAAACCCTGGACCAGGGGCCAGTATTCGCCTTGCCTGTATTCGTTCAGCACTTCCAACGAACGTTCAGGGCCGTTTAGATACGTTGGATTCTTCGGCGGCAAAAATTCTTTACCGTCCCAGGCATTGCTCCAACGCGGTTTAATTACACATGGAAAGCCGATGTCTGCGACACCCTGCAGAGAAGTCTCCAGCGATTCCGGAAAATAAGTTGGAGGGATGCGAACCCCGGCAGCTTGTGCCAGCTTTAATGTCAGAGCTTTATCAAACGCATTCTTCAACATCGAATCTTGACCGCATCCGACTGTAACGCCCGCACTTTCCCAGTCGGTTCGTTCAGCATCACAAAGCAGGCACGAACGCTCAGTTAGTGGTAGTACCAACATCACACCCTTCGCTGTTGCCCACTGGCGCATAGCACGAAATGACTCGACGTTTTGGTCCTTGAGAAAGAACGTTTCCGAGCAATGCCGTGACCAACTACTGAGCGGCAACCGTTGATGACTCGCAACCAACACTTCGTATCCCGCGTTTCCCAATGATCGGACACACGCCAGGGCCTGGTTCGTGTGGCCGTCCAGGACCAATATTCGTTCTTTGCTTTTGTTCATGCGCGATACGCGGCGCGGAGATGATCGGTCAGACGATACGGAGCAAGCGCGCCCAAGGCCTTAGCTTTCATGACGCCTGGGGAGTCCATCATGTGCGCTTCAAGGCGCGGCACAGTGAAAAGGTTGG
Organism: Pyrinomonadaceae bacterium; assembly: GCA_035273325.1. Classification (GTDB taxonomy): domain Bacteria; phylum Acidobacteriota; class Blastocatellia; order Pyrinomonadales; family Pyrinomonadaceae; genus PSRF01. The sequence continues at coordinate 5,258 of DATEPF010000437.1, forward strand.
TATGCCGTGTAACCAAGCCCAGGTCGGTAGTCACGGCAATCTCAAAACCTGCGGCCTTAACAGCAGCGACGTATGAATCAGACACATCACCCAACTTCGAGTTTCCATAAGGATAGGCATACTGAGCACTATGTTTTTCACCCAGGCGAGAACGCAGTACTTCTCGCGAGTGTCCAACCTCGTCGGCAAGCTGTGCCGCCGAACACTGGCTACCGCGCAGATGCTGATGTGAGTGTGCGCCGATGGTAACTAAGCCTGATGAGACGCAATCCTCGAGTTCCTTCCAATTCAACGCCCGCCATCCTTCGGCCCCAACTCGCGTTGAATAATTAAGCGCCCAACGATCGAAGGGCATCGGGTCAGGCTTACCAATTGAACTGGTAACGACAAAAGCTGTGGCTGGTACGCTAAAGCGCTTCAGCACGGGCAGCGCCTGTGAATGGAAATTTGCGTAGCCGTCGTCAAACGTGAGACTGACAAGCGGTTTCTTTATTCCGGAGCCATCAGCGAGACGGCCTGGCAAGTCAGCAAGAGGAACTATGTCCGCGAAGCTTAGGAGCGTGGTTATCTGTCGTTCAAACTGCGCAGGTGTGACATTCCAATCGTCGATTTGCGAATCAACAAATCCGACGTTGGCGACGCGATGGTAGTAAAAGATACAGGCCTGTCGCTCCATGTCGCTGGTAGTAAAAAGCCGCGACAGCATCGCGGCCCAGCCAGTCGTCTGTTTCACCGTCCGTTTAATTGTGGCGATACCAATCGTCATCTGTAGCCGGCAATACTTTCAGCCATCAAACGCTGACTATTGCGCGCACCTGTCCAAAACCGGTAAAGCTTTAGGCATACGTAAAGCCAAAACGCGCCCAGCAAGTACGACCCAGGGAGATCGCTGAGCCAATGCTCGCCGAGATAGAGACGCGAGAGACCAACCAGCGCAATCAACAGCAACAACGTCACCATCACAAGCCGCCTGAAGATTGACTTCTGCGGCAGCTTTTCGCTCGCCACAAAGTAGAGAAAACCAAAATAACAGACGTAGAAAACCAGATGGCCCGAAGGGAAACTACCTGTGGGCCATTGATGGAAGACGTTAACCAGTTCTGCCGTCGGTCGCTGGGACCCAAAAAGTTGTTTGAGCTGCATGGCCAGAAACCAGCCACCCAAGCCACTCAACGTCAGGAAGAACGCTTCACGTCTCTTGTTGCATGCCGTTAAGGCGATAACTGTAATGAGAACCACCTTAGGCGCATTGCCAAACCCGGATATCAGTCGCATAAACTCTTGCAAACCGGGGAAGGTGATCGACTGAACAGCGAGCGTGCTGGCGACGTTGAAAGAAAGTGGCACGAGGAAGTGCACCAGTAGTGCGAGGGCGGCTCCAACAGCGATTACAAACGCAGTCATTACGGCTGCTCGTGATGATCGAAAGTGTCGTTGATTAACAACCGGAAGTGAATTCGGGTTGCGCGCGAGATGCATTACGTTTGAATCAAACATTGGATAACTCAAAAGTCGAAAATCAAAACCTTCGTGTTATTTGGTGTAATTCGTGGATCGCTTTTTCCAGCTGCATAAAAACGATCCACGAATTACACGAAATAACACGAAGGTGGAAATTAAGAAGAACTCAATTTACGAAACACGGTGCTCATCGCCACCACCGGAAGAAGCGAGAGCCTGCTGGCGATGGCCCAATCTTCAGCCAACATTGCCGAGCAGAACTTGTTTGCCAGCTCACGGCCGCCCACCTCGATTCGTTTGAACCGGAAAAACCCGCCGCTGAATTCGATACGAGGCATATCAGCGGTGACCGGAACCAGAAAACCGGCCGGCAGTAAATAGTCTTTAAAGGCCTCACGATAAATTTGTTCTACGAAACTGAGGTAGCAACTTAGCCCATAGACTATGTTGAGTTCCTTAACGGTTCTCACCACGTATTCCCAGTTCAGTTCGTTTCTGGCAACCAGCCCGATGGTGGTGGCGACGTCTGAGAGTCGCAGGTAGCTGCGCTGTACCAATCGCTGAAGCGCTTGCAGTACCAGCTGATCTTCAGGCGAGGGGACCACAAAATCCTGACCATCCGCACGAGCATGAACCGCATTTTCAACCAAACGGCTGATGTAAGATTTGTGCTCGCCGGCCAGGCCAACTCGCCCGTGGTGGATCTCGAGTGGAGCATCACAACCATGCACCATGTAGTTCGCTGTGCCTTCAATCCGATTGCGAAGAGTTCGCTTGAGTGCCTTAGTCTGCAGTCCCTTGAGGATGACGCGATCGATGTCGAGCGAAGTGCCGGTCACGTAAAGGTCAATGTCCCCGGGCATGTCCGGGTAACTTTGCAGTGCTTTCGGGAAGATGAAATCAATGTTCGAGGTTGTGCAGCGTTCGCTGATGTGGTTGATCAACGCCAGCTTGCGTTGATTTCGGGCGCGCATTTCCCTGACGGCGGCCGAAAAGAAGTGACGGGGCTCGAGTCCGATGGTTTCCAGTTGATCAACTACGCGGATGAGCACACCGTTCTGAGCCGATATCTGCAGCAGATCGCCCCAGATCACGTTGCGTTGTTCTATCGAGTCGATAGTTCCCTCGACCAGGAGCCGAAGAATGATCGACGCGTAGTTGCGTTCCTGTTCAGCCGTCATCGACATCTTGGGTTCAACTCACCGCAGGTCTAAGAAAGCCATTCGTTAGCAGGCGGCGGCTTTGCCGCATCCGGTGCGGAAAGGCTGTGCCTTTCCGGACGAGTTTGTCATCATGAGGCGGCGAGGCTCAGCCTCGCCGCCGGAAGGTTAAATGCCTGAACGGAAAGGCGGAGCCTTTCCGCACCGGATGCGGCCGAGCCGCCGGCGCCATCTCAAGCTGAACTTTCATTAATCGTTCACGCACAACGTTTTCAATGTGCATTTGAGTCGAACCGAGATCGTGATTGGTTGAAAGCACGAGCATTTCTGGAACCTCAGTCAGTAGTTTTTGATATGACAACCGTCGGCGTTTCAGGTAATCAACTGAATACTCGGCTTTGCGTTCGAAGGCGCGCTCAGGTGTTACATCCAGGTAGACCGGCAATGAAGGCGTGGG
>DATEPF010000438.1:0-16458 GCA_035273325.1 Pyrinomonadaceae bacterium
ACTGGGTGTCCGTGTCGCGAGTGCTGTGGTTGAGCGACGGAAGCGGCCTGATCATCGCAGCGGCGCCCGAGCTACTTTCCGCTGGGACGCAGCTATGGCACATGGCTTATCCGGGTGGTGAAGTCCGCCGGATTACCAACGATCTGAACGCGTACGGTACCACCAGTTTAGGACTTACGACTGATTCCAAAACGATCGTTACGATTCAGGCCGACAGGGCCATGCAAATCTGGGTGGCCGGCTACGGTGACAATTCAGCGGAACCGAAGCAAATAACTTATGGCAAATATGACGGGGACACACTCGCTTGGACGGCAGACAAAAAGCTCTTGTACACCGCGCCATCGGGTGAACAACTGGATGTGTGGAATATTGATCCAGCCACTTCCGCCAGTCGTCAGGTGACCAACGATTCGTATATCGAGAAGCTGGGCTGCGCATCGCCCGATGGCAAGTTCACAGTATTTAGTTCTAACCGCTCCGGGAATTTCAATCTGTGGAAACTCAGTTTCTCCGCCGGCGACCAGCAACAACTCACGCAAGGTAACGAAGTTGATTCGCACGCGATCTGTTCTCCCGATGGACAATGGGTGCTGTTTAGATCGTTCCGGGAAGGGAAGGCGACCTATTGGAAAATTGCCCTCGCCGGTGGTGATCCGCAGCAGCTGTTCAATGAGACCTCGTCGTCTGCCGCGATATCACCTGACGGAAAACTGGTGGCGATTCGGTTTGTTGACGACAAGACCAACAGCAACCAGATCGCAGTGATCCCCTTCGAAGGTGGTGATTTAATCGCAACTCTACCGGTCTCAATAAACTATCGCGATGTGGGCTTAGGTTGGACGGCGGATAGTCGTTCAATTATCTACGCAGACGCGCGCGATAACGCTGATAACATTTGGAGCGTTCCGGCGCAGGGTGGTCCGGCAAAACAGTTAACCAACTTTACTGACGGTTTAATCTTTGCTTTTCAGGTTTCCGCCGACGGAAAAAATATCGCAATCTCACGCGGCACACAGACCGACGACGTCATCCTAATACGCGATCCCAGGTAAGTGCAGAATCAGCGGATCCAAAGAAACCACGCAATCACGAGCAGTCCTACCGTGGCCGCGATAATATAGAAGGCTACGAGCAATCCTGCGGGTCCGGTGCGTTTCGGAAGCTTTTCGAGGTCCTCTTTAGCTTTGTCGACAACTTCTTCTGGCTTTCCCATTTGGTCCATATTAACCAGCAAAAGCAGCCGTAATGGTTCGAATTGTGTGAAGATTTGTTGGAGATTTCAGTGACGGCGTTTGCAACTTGACCCATTATTGCTGCATCATAGCCCCAGTTAATCCTTCTCTCGCGCATCGACGGTGATGCGCCCCACGCAAGAAAAGTTAGCGTTGGCGTTTGGATAGTTCGAGAGCAGGCTGATTTAAACTTCAGAAGCGCTCCTCTAGAGCATCCGAACCCGGTCCTTCGACTGCTACCGTTACTCCGAAGCCATTCCGATTCGCAGCTTCTTTTATCCCTCCGAGGGAAAGGTACATTTGTATGTCTATGAAACTTTACGTAGGAAACCTCGCATTCGCGACCTCCAGCCAGGAATTGCAACAGCTATTTGGGCAGGCCGGCACAGTTGAATCAGCGAGTGTTATTGAAGATCGCGAAACGGGCCGCTCACGCGGTTTTGGCTTTGTCGAGATGTCGAGCAAGGAAGAAGGCGAAGCAGCCATTGCACAATTCAACGGCAAAGAAATAAACGGCCGCGCATTAAACGTTAACGAAGCCAAGCCCCGCGAAAATCGCGGCGGTGGTGGCGGCGGCGGACGTGGCGGGTTCGGCGGCAACCGCAACGGCGGCGGTGGTTACGGTGGTAACCGCGGCGGCGGCGGCGGCTTTAATGGCGGCGGCAATCGCGAACCGCGCTGGTAACTCGATGGCGGATTGCGGATTGCGGGTTTCAGACTGATTTTGTCTTTAATCCGCACTCCGCAATCTGCAATCCTCAATCTAATAACTGTTAGGAGTCTATGAATTTTTCTCAACTTGGACTCGCGGAGGCGCAGGTACGCGCATGCGAGTCGCTCGGATACACCGAGCCAACCCCAATACAACAACAGGGAATCCCGGTGATTCTCAGCGGCCGAGATCTGATTGGCTGCGCCGAAACCGGCACGGGTAAAACCGCTGCGTTTCTGCTTCCTATTATTCAAAAAATCAGCGACAAGGCGCGACCTGGAGTCCGCGTGCTGGTGCTCGCGCCGACGCGCGAGTTGGTAACCCAGATTCACCAGAACTATCGTGAATTGAATCGCGGCAAAGGCAACCGTGCCGTCGTCATTATTGGCGGTGCCAACGCGCGAACGCAGATTGCCGATCTTCGTCGGCAGGCGTCGGTAGTAATTGCCACGCCCGGACGTTTACTGGATTTGATTGAACGACGCGCGCTGAGTTTAAGCATGATTGAATACCTCGTGCTCGACGAAGCAGACCGTATGCTGGACATGGGGTTTTTACCTGCCATACGGCGGATACTGGAAATGGTCCCGGCTAAGAAGCAGACGATGCTTTTCTCGGCAACTATGTCACCAGAGATTGAGCGCCTGGCCCGCACGACCATGACACAGCCCGCGCTTGTCGAAGTAAGTCCTCGTGGAAAAGCCCCGATACTTGTCGATCAGGTGGCGTATCCAGTTGCGCAGGAGTCGAAAACAGCGCTGTTGCTTGATCTGCTCGAGCGCGAAAAATTTGAAAGAGTACTGGTGTTCGCGCGGACAAGGCGCGGGGCCGAGCGTCTTTCTCATATTTTGACCGCACGCGATCACAGTGTGAATCGTATTCACTCGGATCGTTCCCAGAGTCAGCGCGAAGCAGCGTTACGTGGGTTCCGCGACGGGCGCACGCGCGTTTTAGTAGCCACGGACATCGCCGCACGCGGATTGGATGTCGACTCAGTGTCACACGTAATCAACTACGACGTGCCATCTGCGCCCGAAGATTATGTGCATCGCATTGGTCGAACGGGACGAGCAGGCAACAGCGGTCGCGCGATCACTCTCGTGGCGCCAGTCGACGAATTATCCATGCGCGCGATTGAACGTTTGACCGGTAAAGAGATCAAACGGGTAGTAGAACCCGGTTTCGGCGGCGTGAAAACGGAGGCCGGACCCTCAAGACCATTTGCCAGATCGGCCCCGCGTGCTGTATTTACTCGTTCGTTTCGACCACGCCGCGCGAGCCGGTAAGAACTAAAAGGCGGGCCGGCTTCAACTGGTCCGCTTAACTTTTGCTTGATGGTAAAGGAGAGAGTCTATTGGCTAGAGACGACTTAATTCCAGCGGAGGGCGTCATCATCGACAAACAGCCCAACGCATTTTTTAAGGTTCAATTGGATAACACTGAACACGTTGTGCTGGCGGCAGTGTCCGGCAAAATGCGGAAAAATCGTATTCGCATTCTTGTTGGCGATCGTGTCAGCGTGGAAATGTCGCCGTACGATCTCTCCCGCGGCCGCATCACCTACCGGTTCAAATAAACTCGAACGCAATTCATTTCGTGTGTTTCGTGGATCATCTTTTTGCTCACCAATAAAAGCGATCCACGAAACACACGAATTACACAAATAACACGAAATTCGAGGCGCTAGATACGTTCGATTGTTTCACCGGGCGCTACAGTAATCGAGTGAAACGAAGACATGCGTACCAGTCCGGGCGCAGCGCCTTTTGGCTTCGAAAGAAATTTACGCTGTGTGTAATGCACGGTGACCTTTGAATCAGCGCCTGCCTGACTAAACTTCGCCGCCAACTGTGCCGCCTCAATAATCGTTCGATGTGGAATGTCTTTGCGACTCGTGTTTCGCACCACGACGTGCGAACCCGGATAATCACCCGCGTGTAACCAAAGGTCGTGCGGGCGAGCAACGCGGAAGGTCAATGTGTCGTTGTCCCGTGCGGCCCGTCCGACAATAACCTCATATCCATCCGACGAACGATAATGGCGCATGCCCGGCAACCGGGACGGCGCCTTTTTTTTGTGGGTTGCAGGCGCCGCTGGTTTCGCACCCTCGAAAGTCCGTAGCGATTCTTCGTCGCCAACGATGATCGCCTGTTCGAGTCTGGCCTGTTTGGCCTCCAGCTTCAGTAGTTCCTCGTCTATCTGGATCAGGCGGGCGCCTATCTCCTCGATGGCACGTTTCGATTTTCCATACCGCGCAAACGAATCAGCAGCGCCCTCTTGCAAAGTCTTTCCCTCGTCTAATTCAACTTCTATGGTTGGTTCGCCTTCAGCGTAGTAATCTTTCAATAAGACTTTATCCGCGACGCGCTCATTAGTAGCGATATTCGCCAACAACAGATCGCCGATCCGTTTGTGTTCGTCCGGGTTGCCGTGTCCCGCAAGATCCTGCAAAAGATTTGTCTTTAACTTCTTTAACCGCGAGATGGTCTTGCGAAGCGTGGCTGAGACGTTCTTCGCAAAGGCCGCAAGTTGGTGCTGTTGTTCTTCGCGTTGATAGTGTTTGTCGAGGGCCTCGGAAATACTGCCTGCTGCCTCCAACTGGATCATCTTCTGATGCGCAGAGTCACCTGTTGGTGGCGGTGGTTGATACGTTTCGCCGATTTGTTGGCCCTCGCCTTTCGGTTGTCGCAGCGCGTGAGTAATACGTCCGTTGTTATCGAGTAAGTATAGATTTGCTGAACGGCCCGTAAGTTGAGCAACTACGGTGTGAGTATTTAAGTCGCCCAGATCGTCGGTCGCAGAGAATACAAGTCGAACGACGCGTTCATCTCCGTCCTTTGTTATGGACGTAAGCCGGCCGCCTCCGACTGTTGATCTTAGCGCCTGAGCGAACGGACCGGGCGGGATGGAACTTTGTTGAAGAGAGCGACTACCCCGTTTGATCAAATACATGCGCGGATCGGCCGGAGCGACATTAACTAACAGATATCCGTCGCGAACTCCAAAGTCGATGACCAAAGAATTAGGCGACATCTGAAACAGTCTTCCGACAAATCTGCCTTGCAGCACTGTCTCTAATTCTTGGACTACTCTTGCTAATGTGTCTTGATTCATTTGGGTAGCGAACGAGAAAGGTACCGCCCGACGAATTACAGGAAATAACACGAAGGTTTTAAAAGCAAAAAGCCCTGCTCCGTCAGAGCAGGGCCTTCCCAATCCATAGCTCGTTGGTTCACACCCTGACTACTGCGGTCCGCGAAAATCGATCGTGCGGTGCCTGCCTGTCCCGATCAATCAGAGTGTACATCAACGGAAGGGCCGCGGCGGTAAGCGAGAAGATATAGCAGAACGCGCGTTTTGCAGATTGTCCACCCGTTGGAATCAAACCGGTCCGGGCATCGACAACACGCAGGGCGATTAAACGCATCCCCAAAGTCCGACCAGTGAAGGCCGTACTGATCGTGAGGTACAGAAAACCTAGTACTACGAACGAAGCTGCCGCGAAGGCAATCGTACGAGGCTCTTCCCAGTTAAGCTGGTTAACTTGAATCAACGCTGCGAGCGGTGAAGCCAGGATAGCAATCACCACCAGGTCCAAAATGCCACCCATGAGGCGACGTAGGATCGGTGCCGACTGATGCCGGGTCACATCAACGCCTACGGTTGTGGGCAACGAATCTAAATAGTTAAGCGCCGGGTCGTTGTCGTCGCGAATCAAACGCTTTGGTTTAGGTGCCGCGACTATTTCGTCGAGCGGCAGAGCAGGGACCACGGCTAGGTTGTGAACTCTTTCAGGGACAGGGGGAGTGTCGTTCACTTTAATTTCCTCTTCGAACACAAGATCGTCAAGCTCTGTTTCGGTAGCGGCGACGTTGAGGTTCACAAGCGGTTCGGGTTCGTAATCCTGCAGCGTGGCCACGGCGGCGTTACCCGCATACTGCGGCCGAGCGTGGGCACGTTCAATACGCTGTAAAGCTGCAGCTACCAGAGGATTCAACGCCGGCGATTCGACTTTGGGCAACAGCTCTAATTGAGGCGTGGCGGGTTCGGTCGGCGGGGTTTCGTTCTCCAACGCGGCTTCGCGTGCACGCCGCTCCTGGACCCCGCGGACACGTTCGCCCAATTCCCGGCGCCACTCGGGAACGCTACTGCGTGCAGTCCCGGGAAAAGCTATTAGCGAAGATGAGCCGTTGCTTCGAATGGCTTTCGTCTCAGTAATGTTTTCAGCTATTACGGTTGATTGCGATTGCGGCTGTTCGGGCTCTACCCAATTCCTATTACGAAATGCGCCGCAGTCAGGACATTTCATTGTGCGCTTTTTTAGAACTGCGCCGCACGAGGGACATCGCATACCCAGCTCGCCTCCGAAGGGTTGTGTGTCTATTCCAGTGGCAATTTACAGCGCCGTACGTAGCAAAAAGCCCCGCTTAAACGGGGCGCATCCTATCAGGAACTACTTTAAGTCGTCAATCAGAAAATATACAGAGCGTTGGGGTTGTGTGATTGGGCACCCGTTAATCACCCTGCTCGGCAAGGCCACGGACCCCGAAGACCATTCTAAAGCGGAGTGCGCCCGGCAAAGCCCGCGTCCACATCGTGCCACCACTCAAGCTCATCGCCCTCGCCGAGCTGCCAGCAGAGGAGTACCACACGACCATCACGCAGCGAGGGGAAGTCTATTAAGCCACGCTCGAAATCTTTTATCTGAACGCCAAGCTCTTCAAGGTCGCCCATTTCACCTGTGAAACTCGTCAACAGCGTCGCGTATGCATGGCCGTTTGTCATGCCACCGCCGCCGTGTTCTGCGTTTTCGGCGGCCAACTTCGCTCCCGCGCTGTGAGTTGCGAGACGCTCTCGAGAGCGTTTGATCCTTAGCAGAATCTCTCTCACAGAAGGGAGCAGCGCATTTGCTTCTTCAATGGTGAATAGCTTCATAACGAAAGACAAAGTTTGTGTAATTTCGTGTGTTTCGTCGATCGCTTTCTTTGCCGCACAACAACGATCCACGAAACACACGAACAACACGATTGAGAGGTCAACTACTGTTCATCCGTCACGCGGATGAACTCAACGCCGTTATCAAACGATCCATTGTCTTCAATCGCAGTTTCCACCACCACGCGCATAGTCTGATACTCGTCAGTCTCGGTTACGTGAATATGCTCATGCAGGTATTGGGTCGGTTGTGGCTCGTGCAGCTCGCGTTCGTCGTAGCGTGGGCCATGCACTTCTTTTCGCACACGGTCAGCGATCTCACCAAGATCGATGAAATAGTCAGCAACGTCGATTAATTTTGGCGCAGTGTTGGATCGAAAACCTGCAATCTCTACGCGGCAACCTTTGTATGCGACCGCGTTAACCGCATACACAAAATCTTCGTCGCCGGAAACGAGCACCGCGGTGTCATAACAACCTGCCAGAGAAAGCATGTCCACTGCAATCTCGACGTCGAGATTCGCCTTACGCGTGCCGTCGTAAAACGTCTTTAACTCTTTCTGAATGACCCGAAAACCATTGCGACGCATCCAAAGCAGAAAGCCCTGTTGCCGTTCAGCGCCGACGTCGACACCCGTGTAGAAGAAAGCCCGCAGCAACCGGCCGTCGCCTAACAGCACGCGAAGCAGTTTGTTGTAATCGATATCGATGTTGTGAAAGCGGGCGGCGTGAAACAGGTTGTTGCCGTCGATAAAAACCGCGACTCGTCCGCGGTGGCCAAGTTGCCACGAAATATTATTAGTTGGATCAAAATTATGCATTGATAGAACTACCCCAACACGCGTCGTTAATTCGTTTCTAGGATGCTTTTTTGTATTTGATTGGTCAAGCGGGTGTCCGACATGCTTCAGCTTGTCGGCTGCACGGACGAGCGACAAGCTAAAGCATGTCGCACATTACTCGACGGCCACTACGTCGCCGGTGATGGCGTCAACGTACACCTTTCGCGACGCCCCTCCGCCAACCTCGACTTCCCAGGCAAGGTGAAACTCAAGCGCGTTGGCGCTGGTAGGCGAAGGCGAGACGTAAAGGACCAGGTCGCGCGCGACAAGTTCCGTCGCCGCCGTCACGGGAAGACTGGATTGCTTTCCGGGTTCGCTTTCATAACTCACGCCCTTGCGAATCCTGGCGGTTGCATCTTCGGCTGTAAGTTTGGGAACCATTGACGCGATCGCGGGCTGCAGCCGCTCTGCGTTAGGGATGCTGGTACTCGATAGACTTAGAACACGCCGATCCGCAGCAAATCGGATCTGCACCTTGCCATATGGACCACGAATGGGATAACGAAACGGGCGGTGTTCGTAGTTCGCAATCTTGCTATCGCCGGCATCGAGACGCTCGACAAGAGATAGACGTGTCGAGTCGGCGCCGATGAGTCCACTCCAGTCCCGCAGAAATCTCCTGAGGGATTCCCGAGTTTCTTCTTCGGTCATCACTGGCGCAGTTCCAAGTTTCGGCAGGTAAAGATTAAAACCGGCGGGCAAGCTTCGGATCGTGGCGGTTACAGGTTGCAGTGTGGGGGGCTCAGACGTCGCCGGTTGAAAAAGTTGACTGGCCGCTGCCAGTGCTACTTCACGGCGTTCGGGATCTTCCGTAATTACGAAAGGATAGGCCGCCTCGCCTCGGGGAGCGTCGGCACTGGGTGGCTGAAGCGGCGCACAACTGCTGCATGCTAAAACGAGAACAAACGTTAGACGTCGCACAAAGAGTGATTTCAGTCCACATCGATATGCCTCAGCGAATGCAAGCCAGGAGCGGAGCGCAGCGACTGCAAAGCAGAACCGGGAGTGAAGCGGAGCGGTGCGGCCGGGTCCATGTTGAATAACACTCAACCGAGATGGACGCCGGTTCTGTACGGTTGTGACATTCAATGCGGACCCGGTCGCTCCGCTACGCTTCGCTCCCGGTTCTGCGTTTGTAGACCCCGATCGGTGCCCACAAACAGTTTTTGTAAAAAGCGAAGCGAGTCTGTTGTTTCTTCCGATCATCGGTTCAGTAAGCGACGAACAGCGTGCGCGGCGTATAATCCAAACACCTGGAGGACCTATTGTCGAACGATAACGAAAACCTTCCGCCCGAGGCTTTGATTGTTGGCCCAACCCCGGAAGGTCTCGCACGATTTACGCCCGAACAAATGGTCAATTGCGATGCGTGTTTGCGAGCCAATCCTCCAACGCGAATCCAATGCATGTATTGCGGCCGCGCATTGCCGCTCAACAGCGCAGCGTACGATCTGAAAAAACCAGATTTGCGGCCGCTGGAAAACTGGGAGCAGGGATATAACAACATTCTCAAGTCCCTTACCGCAACCAATCTCAGTGACGACGCCGAGGCGGCGGCCGCCGATCTCCTGAAACTGGACAAGACTGTTCTGGCACGGTTGATTTCATCTAATCACTGCTTACCCGTGGCGCGCGCAGCCACGCGCGATGAATCGACCCTGGTCCAAACAAGGCTTTCCGCACTTGGGATTGATACTGAAATTATCGCGGACGTGAATCTTGCTGAATCTGGCGCACCGTTCAGAGTGCGCGCTGTCGATCTGAATGATGCGAGTCTTAAACTTTATGAACGTCATGGAGCACAACCGGTTGAGATATCCTGGGATCAAATCTCGTTGCTGGTGGTCGGGCGATTAACGATACAAAGGGTGGAATCGCGGGAAGAAAGTGCACGCCGAAAAGAGAATCGCATCCTCGACGCTAGTGAGTTTTTTAGTGACGAAACGATTTTTGATTTCTATACCGCCGATCGCCGGCCGTTCCGGATCATGTCGAAGAGTTTTGACTTCTCGTGTCTGGGCGCTCGCAAAGGCTTGGTGGCTGAGGAAAATATGTCACGGCTGTTGGATTTGTTTAAGGAGAAAGCGCGTCACGCAACGTGGGATGAAGCCTACAACTCACTTAGCAAAACGCTTGAAGCAATATGGCCATTGGAACGAAGCGAACAGTCTGCCGGTTGGCGGCGCGATAGACCCGGAAAATTAACTAAAGGAAACGTTAGTCAGAGCAGCAACGAACGGCAGTTTCAAAAGTATTCGAGCCTGCGCCATTTGCTTCGGCTGCGGGTACATCCGGGGACCTGATGAATAGATCCTTCAAACACAAGCCCGGCCCGGCCCCCGCGCTCTCTTCAGCGGAGGATTCGAACACGGTTTATGGATTGAATCCGGTGTTGGAAATGTTGCGGTCCGGCGGCCAACAACTTCAGCAGATCACGCTCTCGGAGGGCGCAAGACATGAGCGATTGAAAGAGTTGTTGGAACTGGCGAAGCAGGCCCGGATCCCAGTGCATCGCGTTCCTCGTAACGCGATCGATCGGCTGTTGCCGGGTGTCACCCATCAGGGCGTCCTGGCCAAAGTAGCCGCCGCGAAGTACACCGACGCTGATGATTTGCTGGAAAAACTGGGGGCGGAAGCAAGCGGTGACAGGCCGCCGTTAGTGTTGGGACTTGATGCGGTTGAAGACCCGCGTAACCTGGGCGCGATATTACGGACGGCGGAGTGTGCCGGAGTTGGCGGTGTTTTCATACCTGAGCGACGCGCAGTGGGGTTAACAGGCACGGTTGCAAAAGCGGCCGCCGGTGCGCTGGAACGCGTACCCGTGGCCAGAGTAATCAACCTCGTTCAATTGATAGAGCAACTGAAACAACGTAACATCTGGGTCATTGGAGCTGCAGCCGAGGGCACATCGGAATACACGGAGTGGGACTGGACGGTGTCGAGCGCTTTATTTCTCGGCAGTGAGGGAAGTGGATTGCATCGGCTCGTCCGGGAACGTTGCGATGCTCTGGTACGTATTCCTGTTCGTGGACAAATCGAATCACTCAATGTGTCGGTGGCAGCAGGGGTGATTCTCTATGAAGCTTTGCGTCAGCGCACCGCAAAGAAGTCCTAAGCCAACTCTTTTTACGCGCCAATGAAAGCGGGAGGTGCCGAATGTTTTGTCCCAAATGTGCAGCCCAGAATCTTGATGGAGCCAGCTTTTGTCGCGTGTGCGGCGCCAATGTAAGTCTCGTCCCGCAAGCTTTGTCCGGCCAACTTCCCGAAGCGCCAGCTCCGGAAAAAGGCGCTGGCTGTGGAAAGACCGCGTCATGGGAATCGGCATTCAGGAGCCTTTTCATGGGCGTTGCCTTTCTGCTGATCGCGATCGCATTAGGGTTCTCACGAATGGGTGGTGGCTGGTGGTTCTACATGCTGATCCCTGCTTCGGTCCTGATGGCTACGGGCGTCGCGCATTACATCCGCATGAAAGAGCAACAGAAGCGTCAGTTCCAACCAGGGATGATGGGCCAGGGCACGTTTCAGCAAACTCAATCACAATCTTTGCCGTCGCGCCAAACCGGTGAATTGATGGCGTCGCCGCCCAGCGTGACTGAAGGAACTACGCGTCACCTTGGCGCCGAAGCCGCAACCAGGCATTTCGGGGCTTCTAAAGAATCGGCAGTAAAGTAGACGCGCGCCATTTAATGTCTACTGCCGCGCGACGTATCTGCGTTTCAATTTGTGAAACAGATGTAGCAGCGCTAACAACTACGATCCGCAGTGCGGCAGAACTTGGCGACATAGTTGAAATTCGCCTGGACTGCTTTACAGAAGAACAGCTTCCTTTGGCTATAGCCGAACTCCGCACCCAATCCTCAATTCCTACGATCCTGACGTTACGACCCCACGCCGACGGCGGACGCGACATCAACGGCGATTATCGAATTCGCTTTTGGCGGCAATCAGGATTCTCACTACCCGCGACATTCGTCGACCTCGAAGTCGACATCGCTGAACAGCTGTTAGCCGAGGGTGACACCATTGTTGATTGGTCGCGTGTTATTTGTTCGGTCCACGATTTCCACGACGGCATTAATGATCTGAATCTTTTATATGAGCGACTCGCGAGAATTCCTGCCCGAGTTCTTAAAATCGCTGTCGTGCCTGATGATGCAGTGGATAATGCAAGCATCTTCCGGTTGCTGTCGCGGGCTAAGTCGGAAAGTCGGGAGCTGATTGCGATCGGTATGGGTACCGCGGGAATTGCGACGCGAGTGCTCGGACCTTCCCATGGCTCAGTTTTTACCTACGCAGCATTCGATCCCCGTCGTCCTACGGCACCAGGACAGCCAAGCCTAACTGAACTAGTCGACCAGTACAGGATTAATCAAATCAACGAAGCTACGCAGGTAGCGGGTCTGATAGGAGATCCCGTAAGTCATTCGTTGTCTCCGCAGATTCACAACGCCGCCTTTAAGGCTCAGGACCTCAACGCCGTCTACATTCCGTTCGAAGTAAGAGACTGTGGCGCGTTTATCAGGCGCATGGTCCATCCGCGAACGCGAGAAATCAATTTGAACATGTGGGGTCTAAGTGTGACGTCGCCGCACAAGCGCGGGGTTATCGAACACCTGGATAGCATTGATCCCGTAGCTTTTGAAATTGGCGCGGTGAACACAATCATTGTCGAGCACAAGTTGCTCCGTGGCTATAACACTGACGCGATCGGCTTCATCAGTGCACTGAAACAAAGAATAGGACACTTGAGGGGATTACGCTGCGCCGTTATAGGAGCTGGTGGTGTCGCCATGGCAGCGATCTACACGTTGCTGGCCGAAGGGGCTTCTGCAAACATTTTCGTGAGAGACATCGGCCGCGCGAAAGCGGTAACCGAAAAATTCGGTGTGCGGGCTTCGGAAGTCGAAAACTCATCCTTTGATGGTTACGATGTAGTTATCAATGCCACTGGGTTAGGTACTGCCGGTGATTTGGAGGGATACACACCAGTAGCGGCTGCCCAACTGCGGGGAGCGCGTCTCGCGTACGACTTAGTTTACAATCCAACTGAAACACGGTTTCTACGCGAGGCCGAACAAGCGGGCTGCGAAACCCTGGGAGGCCTTTCAATGTTTGTGGCGCAAGCGGCCGAGCAGTTTCGTTTGTGGACGGGCAGGCAAGCACCGGCGGGCGTGATGCACGCGGCAGCAGCGGGAGCTTTATCGCGTCAATGATTGAACGTTACAGCCGTCAAATATTATTCAGTGGAATAGGCGAGGAAGGGCAGCGCCGCCTGCTGGAGTCTCGTGTCTTGATGATTGGCTGCGGGGCCCTTGGTTCCGCTCACGCGGAAAGCCTGGCGCGCGCCGGCGTCGGCAAGTTAAGGATTGCTGATCGGGATTTCGTTGAAGCTTCTAATTTGCAACGGCAGACGATGTTTACCGAAAGTGACGCGGTGGAACGTATTCCGAAAGCAGTGGCAGCACAAAACCACATCCGCGAAATCAACAGCGAGATTGAAGTGGAAGCTGAGGTCACGGACGTCAACCATTCCAACATCGAGAACCTGGTTCGCGACTGCGACGTCGTGCTGGACGGCACGGACAATTTCGCCACCCGATACTTAATCAACGACGCGTGTGTGAAACACAATATCAACTGGATTTACGGCGCCGCAGTAGGATCTTACGGCGTAACAATGACGGTTTTGCCGCATCAAAGTCCCTGTTTGCGATGCGTATTTGAAGAGGCCCCGCCTGCCGCCAGCGCGCCGACATGCGATACCGCGGGAGTCATCATGCCAGTGATCAGTGTGGTATCGGCGGTCCAGGTAACCGAAGCTTTGAAGCTACTGACGGGCCAGCATGAAAACCTCAACAAGTCGTTGATGCAATTCGATGTCTGGCGAAACGAGTGGCGCAGGATAAATCCCGGCCCGCGTTCGCCCGATTGCCCGACGTGCGCACGTGGGATTTTTGAAACACTGGAAGCAACTAGTGGAGATTTTGCCGCCGTTTTGTGCGGAAGAGACGCCGTCCAGATCTCGCCGTCGCAAGGCACGCAGATTAACTTTGAAGAACTGGCGCACCGGTTAAAACCCAGTGGCGAAGTTAAGTTCAACGACTACCTGCTTCGTTTTCGCACCGGCGAATTCGAACTAACCATATTTCGCGACGCGCGTTCCATCATTCGCGGAACCAGTGAAATAAAAACTGCACGCTCGCTTTACGCAAAATTCGTTGGTAACTAAAAACTCAAACATGTTTCACAACAGATTAACTAAGCACTTGACGGCTTTTGCCGTCTCAATTCTTTTAATGACTCTAACGGCGCCGGCGGCCTATTCAGGACAACCGATAATTTGGGAGACCAGCGGTCGCACTGAACTGTTGAAAGGCGACGCGCGTGGCATTTCGGTAAGTGATACCGGCGTGTTATCGCTGGCCCCGAACTTGACAGAGGTTTTTAACACCGAGCAGGCTTTCGTCTGGTCCAGCGCAGCGGATAGCCAGGGAAATGTTTACCTCGGGACCGGACACGATGGAAAACTTTATCGGGTGACTGCCGACGGACGTGGTGCTTTGTTTTACGACGCTACCGAGCTTGATGTGACGGCGGTAGCTGTCGGTCGCGATGGCACTGTTTACGCCGGCACGTCCCCTGATGGAAAGGTTTATCGCATTACTGGCGCGGGCCAGGCGTCAGTCTATTTCGATCCAGCCGACAAATACATCTGGTCACTGGCAGTGCTGGCTGACGGCTCACTCGCCGTGGGCACTGGTGATAACGGGAAGCTTTATCGCGTGCGCGCGGCCGCCGCAGATCCAAATGCATCGCTTCTGATTAGCACTAACCAGACACACGTAATGTCTTTAGCCGTCACACCCAACGGTGATTTGATCGCTGGTACCGATCCCGGCGGTCTGGTGTTGCGCATCTCATCTGACGGCAAAGCTTTCGCCCTTTTCGACGCGCCGCTACGCGAAATTCACGCGTTGGCTCCGGCTGCAGATGGTTCGATATACGCACTGGGGTTGAGTGATGCGGCCGCAGGGCGGCAACCAAGCGCACCGGTGCAGACACCACAGTCCACAGAAGGCGGCACTGTCACTGCCACGTCAGTGACGATAACGGCGATCGACGAAAGTGGCGCTCCGATTCAAACTCCCGCACAACCAGCACGTAGCCGTACTGACATCTCGAGCGCACGCAGCGCAGTGTTTCGCATCCTTCCGGATGGTGGCACTGACGTAGTTTGGAGTTCGCCGTCAATCACAGCGTTTTCAGTCGCACCGGGACTGCAGAGCGGCAGCGTGCTGATTGGCACATCTGAGAAAGGTCGCATCTATTCAGTTACCAACGACGGTCGCGACACCTTGCTGTTGCAATCAACGGAAGGCCAGATTTCGTCATTGCTCGTCCGCGGTGATCAGGTTTACGCCGCTTCCAGCAATCAGGGAAAACTGTTTCGCTTTGGAAAAACCCTCGTTGCCGAAGGCTCTTATGAATCACCTGTACGCGATGCAAAACTAACCGCTACGTGGGGCCGGATTTGGTGGCGCGGGGGAGGCAATGTTGAGCTTCAGACTCGTTCTGGAAATGGAGAACGGCCGGACGCGACCTGGAGCGACTGGAGCACTTCGTATCGCGACGCATCGGGAAATCAAATTACCAGTCCACGTGCGCGTTTCGTTCAATGGCGGGCAGTGCTACGGTCGGCGCCGGCCGGCGGTGCGAGTTGGATGGAAGACGTCAGTGTCGCGTATCTGCCGCGAAATGTAGGACCCGAGATTTTGTCGATAACGTCCCTGCCGATCGGTGTTGGTCTGCAGCAGGTTGCCCAACTCCAGATTGATCCAAATCTCGAAGCGTCCGGGCTGGACCCATCGCTGCTCGGCGCAGTGGCGCAAGCTGCTCCGCGCCGGCTTTTTCAGCGTGGGGCGCGATCTTTTCAATGGCAGGCCGAAGATCGAAATGGCGATACGCTGGAATACGCGATTTACTATCGCGCGCTCAACGAAACGACGTTTCGGTTATTGAAAGACAAAGTGCGCGACAATTTTTACACGATCGATGGCGCGACGCTGGCGGACGGCAGGTACGTGGTAAGAATTATCGCATCTGATGCGCCGGATAATCCGTTGGGACAGGCGTTGACGGGTGAGCGCACCAGTGAGCCTGTCGATATTGACAACACACCCCCGGTGGTACGCGCATCTAACAACCCGGCCGCAGCGAATTCACGTGCAGTGTTTGAAGTGTTGGACGCGACTGGAAAAGTGAAGCGAGCGGACGTCAGTATTAACGGGTCGCTATGGACGCCGGTTTTTCCGGATGACGGCATCGCTGACAGTGGCAATGAGCGTTACACGGTCGATATTCCCAATTTGGGCCCGGGCGAACACACCATCAGCCTGCGGGCGTTCGACAGCAGCGGTAATGTGGGTACCGTTAGCCTGACCCTGCGGAGGTAAGCCCTGTTTCGTGTTGGTTTGTGTAATTCGTGGATCGATTTCGGTTTCAGCAAAAAAGCGATCCACGAATTACACGAAAGTGACTACCCGCGACTGCACGATACGGTGCGAAACGGTGCGAAACGGTGCGAAAGAAATGGCGGAATTAGCGTTTTGTTGAAGTTAGTTGCAGATTGGAGCAGACGCTTTTTTGGCATTACTATTGCTCCCACAGAGACCGGCGCGTCTCTGCTCTCCCTCCCATGCGCGCTTAATGCATGAGGAGGATGGGAAATTAGGAT
>DATEPF010000439.1:0-4958 GCA_035273325.1 Pyrinomonadaceae bacterium
CGACCAGATCTATCACCAGAACAACAATAACTTTCAACCACGTGTCGGTTTCGCCTGGACGCCTTTCAAAAGCGGCCGGACCGTAGTGCGCGGAGGGTATGGGATCTACGTCGACCAGCCAATGACCAGCATCGTGACGCCGACCGCCGGCAATCCTCCGCTGGCCATTCCTTTAACCTTCACCGGCGCGGTTCGTCTCGACAATGCCATCGATGTCGCGGGCCCGGCGGGTCTCGCGCCACAGACGATTGACCATAAATTCGATAATGCTTACCTGCAGTCGTGGAATTTAAATGTGCAACATGAGTTTTCAAGATTTCTCTTGATGATTGGTTACGTCGGCTCGAAGGGCACGAATTTAATTACGCGCCGCAACATCAATCAGCCGGAGAACGGTGTGCGCCCGTATCCGGCGTTGTCCAACGCCAGCTCTATACTGCCGGGGACGCCGCTCGGCAACATCACTCAGGTTGAGAGCTCGGGCAACTCAAGTTACAACGCCCTATGGGTTACCGCCACCAGGAGGCTCACCCAGGATCTGCAGTTTAACGCTTCGTACACCTGGTCCAAGTCGCTTGACTACAATTCATTCAGCACTGGCGGGATTGTGGTCCAGGATAGCTATGACCTCACCGGCAGTCGCGGGTTGTCTGATTTTGACGCACGTCACAGGCTTGTTGTTACCGCTTTATATCAGCTCCCGTTCCGTAGTAATTGGCTGGTAGAAGGATGGCAGCTTGCAGCGATTGTGCAATCACAGAGTGGTAGTCCGGTAAACATCATAACCACGAACAGCACGGTGAATGGTGTTGCTGGTACGTTAAGACCTGATGTCAGTGGTCCTATAAACACTCCTGGGAGCGTCGACGCCTGGTTCGATACGACCGTGTTTACTCCGGTAAGCCGTTTAGGAAGCTTGGGTCGTAACGTTGTCATCGGGCCTCGCTTTAACACCACGGATTTTTCAATCAGTAAGTACACGCGGTTGAGCGACCAAGTCCGAATGGAACTACGTGCTGAAGTCTTCGACATTTTTAATCATGCGAACTTTGGCCAACCCGGTAACGTAGTTGGCAGCCCCTCCTTTGGACGAATCACCAACACGCGGTTTCCAACCGGTGAATCCGGCTCTTCACGACAAATTCAATTCGCGATGAAATTCATAATGTAAGCGAGCTGATTTATGCTGACCCACCCAAACATTTCAAAGAAGGTTTCCTGCGCAGAAAAGTTCTGCGTAACTCATACGCGAAATTTGTTGCGACACAGTTTTGGCGCCTCCTTCTTTTTGGGTTTGTTAACGCTGACCGTCTTGTGGTGGCCGATGCATGCCGGCGCCCAACAACCTACTAAGCGCGTTCTCATCCTCACCGAAGCGGACCCAAACCAGCCCGGCTTTTCGATCATCGCGAGGAGCTTACAATCGACCATACGGGAGCGTTCGCAATCGAGGGTCGAATTTCTATACGAGGTTCAGCAGAGGTTTGCGCAGAACGCGGATTCTCAAACAGCCGATGACGAACTAATTAGTTACTTAAAACGGAAGTATGCCGGCCAGAAAATCGATTTGGTTCTAATGATGGTTGCCCGGCGGTTTAGAACACTTTTAGAGAGGGACCCTACTCTTTTTGGAGACATCCCACGGATCTTTTATGACTTCGATAGCGAACGCGAAATCACAAATCGTAACCTGGGACCTAATATAACGGGGGTTTGGGCCAGCTTGGATCGCCACCGTGCGACCTTGGACCTCGCACTTTCCTTGAAGCCGGAAACACGTAACGTCGTAGTCATCTCCGGCGTTAGTCCACAGAACAGTATCGTTCTACAGCAAGCCCAGGCCGACTTCAGGGCGTACGAAGGTCGAATCGCTTTTACTTACCTGACAGGAGAACCAATTGAGGAAATAAAACGTCAACTAGCGACGTTGGACGAGACATCAATCGTAATCTTCACCTCGTTCGCGGGTGATAAAGCAGGTAACTACTATAACGGGCCCGAGGCTCTCTCAATGATCGCGCCGGCTTCTGCCGCTCCGATCTTCGGCTCTTCCGACACGCTCATCGGTTTCGGAATTGCCGGCGGCCAGCTCCTCGATTTTGAAGCAACTGGCCGGCGACTTGGCCACATGAGCACTAGAGTTCTTGCCGGGGAAAAACCCGAACAGATTCAGCAGGAGACTGCACCGAGCGTAATGACCGTGGACTGGCGTGAAATGCAACGATGGGGACTAAGAGAAGACCGGCTTCCTCCTGGCAGTGTTATCAAATTCAAACAGCCGACGTTTTGGCAGGCATACAAGTGGAACGCAATCGGACTCGTGGCCCTCATAATCCTGGAGGCCATTCTCATTGCCTGGCTTTTGGCGTTGCGCAGGCGTCGCCGGCTGGCTGAAGAAGAAAGTTTGCGTCTGGCTGAACTCGCGAACAGCGAACACAGACGACTCAACGAAATAATCTCGAACGTACCCGGAATAGTTTGGGAATCAATGATCGATCCTCTCACGAATCAGCGGAAGACTACCTTCATCAGTGACTATGTGCGAAAGATGCTCGGTTACACGCCGCAGGAGTGGCTCTCCGCGCCACCAGGTCTCGGCTTGAGAATCATGCCCGATGAAGATCGGCAAAAGGCAAATCGTGAAAGTGAAGCCGTCATTAGGAGTGGAAAGGATGGAGTTAGCCAATTTCGCTGGCAGGACAAAGAGGGAAACACGGTTTGGACTGAAAGTTATCTGAGTCCAATCATTGATGGCAACCAGAAAGTGATCGGACTTCGTGGAGTAACACTCGACATTACCCAACGCAAATTGGCCGCGCAGGCGTTGAGGCATGCAGAGGAAAGAGATCGCGCAATTCTCAACGCGATTCCCGATTTGATGTTCGTGCAAACGTTGGACGGCGTTTTCCTCGATTACCATGCCAAGGATTCAAATGCTCTCTTCGCCCCGCCTCAAATGTTTCTGGGTAAGAACATGCGTGACATTTTGCCACCGGAAGTGGCGGAAAAGATCGCGGAGTGTTTCGCCAATGCCGTTGATGGGGGCGAGCCGCAAATCCTCGAATACACGCTGCCGATGAACGGCGGTGATCGCTGGTTTGAGGCACGGATGGTGCGGAGCAATGAAAACATCCTCACCGTAGTCCGCGACATAACGGAGCGGGTGTTAGGTGAAGAAGCTTTGCGCGCGGAACGGGAGTTACTGGAAGCCCTTGTTGGTCAGTTACCGGTTTCTGTGGGATTGATTCGAGGAAGCGACTTGCGCACGCAAATCGTTAACCCGGCGTATCAGGCCGTTGCTCCAGGCAAAGAAATGGTGGGCAAGACTTTTGACGAACTGTGGCCGGAATCCGGGAAGGACCTTGCCGCAATCTGTCGACAGGTGCTGGAAACAGGCGAACCGTATCATGTAATTGATGAGTTGAACGCTATTCGACGGTCGACCGATGGTCCATTGGAATCGGGATACTTTAGTTGGTCGTTGCACCGCGTGCGCCTGCCGGGCAGTGATGGGTGGGGTTTGTTGAATACCGGTTGGGAAACGACTCAGCGCAAAAAAACAGAGTACGCGCTCAGCGAACGCGAACAATTGCTGCACGCAATGTTCGGCTCACTTTCGTCGCACGTCGTCGTCCTCGACCCGTCCGGCACCATCACTTATGCGAACCGGCTGTGGAACGAGTTTGCTACCGCGAATGAAGGCGACGTTACGACCGTTTCGACGGGTGTCAACTACCTGGAAGTATGCCAGCGGGCCGTTAACAGTGGTGATGAATCTAGCCGGCGTGTTCTCGATGGTATTAGGGCCGTCATCACCATGAAACGGCCTTCCTTTCGTTTCGAGTACCCCTGTCACGCGCCGAATCAAAAGCGATGGTTCCTCATGCAGGTCGACCCTATGCCACCTGAACATGGCGGTGTTGTCGTCGTACATACGAACATCACCGACCGAAAGCAGGCCGAGCAGGCGCTGCGTGAAAGTGAGGAAAGATTCGGCAAGGCCTTCAGAGCAAACCCACAACCAATGACCATATCAACCCTGGCCGACGGTCGTTATGTTGACGTCAACGACGCCTTCCTGGAGATCAGTGGTTACACGCGTGCGGAGATCATTGGCCACACTTCACTCGAGCTGGGAATTTGGGAGAGTCCCGAGATTCGCCAGGACTTCATTAACCAACTGAAGGAACACGGGGTAGTGGTAAATTTCGAGAGCAGGTTTCGCACAAAGAATGGCGCACTGCGAGTGTTTCTCTACTCGGCCGAGCGACTGGAACTCGGTGGTGAGGAGTGTCTTATCGGAGCATCGAGCGATATCACCGAACGCCAAAAAGCTGAGGACGCTCTTCGTGAAAGCCGGGCCAGACTGGTCCTCGCTTACCAGGCAGCCAACATGGGCACCTTCGAATGGAACGTTCAGACTGGGGTGAACACGTGGTCGGCAGAGTTGGAAGCCATGTACGGTCTGGAGGTCGGTACATTTGCCGGCACCCAATCGGCCTGGCTTGCGCTGGTCCATCCGGACGATCGCGAAAAGGCGCTGGCCGGCATAAATACCGCCTTCGAAACAGGTGAACCAGGAGAAGAAGAATGGCGAGTAACGTGGCCCGACGGCAGCGTGCATTGGATCTACGGCCGTTTCCAGGTTTTTACAAACGGCGGCGGAAAGCCGGAACGTCTGACCGGCATCAACATAGACGTTACAAATCGTAAGCTCACCTTAAGTGCTCTGCGCGAAAGCGAAGAGCGATTTAGAAATATGGCGGACACGGCTCCGGTAATGATCTGGATGTCCGGCCCGGATAAATTGACTACTTACGTTAATAAGCAATGGCTGGACTTTACGGGTAACACCCCGGAGCAGGAGCTTGGCAGCGGCTGGGAGGAAGGCATCCATCCGGACGACCGCGACCAATCCATCGAAGCTTACTTTAGTGCTTTCGATCGTCGTGCGCCGT
>DATEPF010000440.1:0-16235 GCA_035273325.1 Pyrinomonadaceae bacterium
TGCGGGCGGGACGCCCGCGGTCCCAGTAAACGCGATGCTCGTTACTTATGATCTGAGTGATACTGTGAGACATGTCTGAAATTAAACGCATAGCGGTTGTTGCTGGTGATGGAATTGGTCCGGAAGTGATTGCCCAAGGCATTCGTGTGCTCGCAAAAGTTCAGCAGACGCACGACGTCAAACTCGATTTGGTCCACTTTGATTGGGGCGCAGAAAAATTTCTTCGTGAGGGAACCTCACTACCCGAAGGAAGTCTGAAACAGTTGACCGCGGAATTCGACGCTATTTACGCCGGAGCATTCGGTGATACGCGCGTGCCTTCAAACAAACACGCGGAGGACATTCTGCTCGGGATGCGGCGAGGCCTCGATCTCTACATCAACCTGCGTCCGGTGCGTTTGTTGGACCAGCGACTAACGCCGTTGCGAAACGCGCAAGTTGAAGATATCAATTTCGTGGTGTTTCGAGAAAACACGGAGGGCGCATACTGCGGCGCGGGTGGTTTTCTCAAAAAGGGGACCCCCGACGAAATCGCGACGCAGGAAGAACTCAACACGCGTCGCGGTGTGGAGCGAATCATTGTTGCCGCCTTCGAATACGCTCGCGTGCAGGGACGTAAGAAGGTGACGATGGCAGATAAGTCTAACGTGCAACGATTTGGCGGTGACTTGTGGCAGCGTGTCTTTAAAGAGGTGGCCGCCGACTATCCGGAGATCGAAGCGAATCATCAGTATGTTGATGCCATGGCCATGTTCATGGTCCTGCAGCCATCGCAGTACGACGTGATTGTCAGTAACAATTTATTTGGCGACATTCTGACTGATCTCGGCGCTGCTATTCAGGGCGGTCTGGGATTGGCGGCTTCAGGCAATATTAATCCTGGCCACGTTTCGTTGTTTGAACCCGTGCACGGCAGCGCTCCCGCGCTCGCGGGCAAGGGAACCGCTAATCCGATCGGCGCTATTCTGACCTCAGCGATGATGCTAGAATATTTGGGTTACAAACCAGCAAGTGAAGCGATCGAACGCGCCGTGCGCGCGTCAGTCGTTGAGAATCGAACCACCCCGGACCTCGGGGGAAGTCTTACATGCGAACAAGTTGGAACGGAGATTTCGGAACGAATAAGCGCCGGCTGAAGTTCATGCCGAATTTCGAACGGCTTAAAGAGGCCCGCCTTTTTATTCCGCGTACCGCATTTTCTCCGTCAAGAAGATTTCTGCTCGGCACAACGGTCATCGTCGTGACTGCTGCCGCAGTTGTCTTGTTTCTTACAGGCGTCACGCCCATTGTTATCGGCGGTTTGGTTGCCGCCGGATTGTTGATCGTGCTCGCGTTCCGACGGGCAGTGAAGAGCGATACAGAAAGCATTTTTGCTTTTTATGTCGCTGCGGATGAGGCACTGCGCGCTACCGACAGCAAGCGGTATCGTTTCGAGATTGCAGACATCATTCAGGTGGGCGAAAAAATTGTGCGGTCTTATCCCGACCCGCCGTCACTCGGCACGTTTGCCGTCGGTGCGCTTTATAGCTTGATCGAAGATCACAATGGCGTGGTCGAGAATCTCGGAATCGCTGCCGAAGAAGAAGTGCTGAAGGACAGCGATCACAGGTCGCCGTCGCGAAAGTTACGGCGTTACGTTAAACGCCTACGGCAAATCGAACGTTTCCCGAACCGGTGGCCGCGACTTCACGAAGCAATTTTCAATCTTGAGCGAATACATCAGGAACGCGGGGCGGGCATGCTCGCTTCGAGCCAACAGCAACTCAAGCAGATGATCGAAGCCTACGAAAACGGTGACTTGCCGTCCGCGCCTTCGCATTTGCTGGGATCGACCTTCGCATCGCGTTCACTTCGAGCCATAAATCCTCCGCCGCCAATCTCCGAAGTTCTGAACGACGTTTATCACGAAGAGCCGGCCTCCTGAATACGCCGTGCTCGAAACGCTCACAGCAGAAATCATCGCCATCGGTTCAGAATTACTCGCGCCCGACCGTACGGACACGAACAGTCTCTGGCTCACTGAACAACTAAACAGCATTGGCATTGAGGTCCGGCTAAAGACAATTGTCGGCGACGATGATGCACGTCTTGAAGAAGCGATTCGCGACGCGACTAAACGTTCGAAGGTGATTATTACTACGGGTGGCCTTGGGCCAACCGAAGACGATGTGACACGTAAAGTTGCCGCGCGGGCACTGGGCCGGAGACTCTCGCTGGACGAACAAATTCTTGAAGAGCTGCGGCAGAAATTTTTGAGATATGGCCACGTGATGCCGGAACGAAATTCACGACAGGCGATGGTCATCGAAGGCGCCGAAGTATTACCTAACCCAAACGGAAGTGCGCCCGGAATGTTCATCGATCATCACGGCGTCGCTATCGTGTTACTTCCCGGTCCACCCCGCGAGATGCGGCCGATGTTTGAAATGAATGTGAAGCCGAAGCTGCAGGGCCGCGCTGGAAATATCCGGGTAGTGAGAAGAATGCTCCGAGTGGCGGGCCTGGGTGAGTCTGCAGTTGATGAAAAAATCGCACCGATTTATACGCAGTACCAAAACCCGCAGACGACGATCCTCTTCAACCAAAGCGAGATTGAGATTCACCTGACGGCGCGTGGGCGAACGGAAGACGATGCCAACACGTTGCTCGATAAATTGTCCGGGCAGCTTGAAGATGCACTTGGCGATTCAGTCTTCTCGTTCGCGGGTGAAAAGATGGAAGAGGTCGTTGGTTTGAAATTGTCGGTTAACGGCTACACGTTGGCAGTTGCCGAGAGCTGCACCGGCGGATTGATCGCACAACGACTTACCGACGTCGCCGGTTCATCGAAGTACTTCATCGAAGGCGTAGTTGCATACTCGAATGATGCGAAGACTCGCACGTTGGGGGTTGATCCCGCGCTCATTCTGGAAAACGGGGCGGTAAGTGCGTCCGTTGCTCGAGCTATGGCTGAGGGTATTCGCAAACGCGCGCACACTGATTTCGGTTTATCAATAACAGGCATCGCCGGACCGGGAGGCGGTACTGAGGAAAAGCCGGTGGGGCTGGTCTACATTGCTCTGTCAGATGAAGTGCAAACAAAGCATCGCAAATTGCAGATCCCCGGTGATCGGCAACTGGTTCGCTGGCGTGCGTCACAGGCTGCGCTGGATTTGTTGCGACGAAGGTTAATTTGAGAAACGAAGGAAAGAAAAGTAGGCGCTTCGATATTAGTAATCTGGGACTGTTTCTGGTTTTCCTGGAGATTCGAGTGATACTTCCAGATCAAGTACGGGCCAATTAAGGTGGCCTGACTTGCAAGCTGAACATTATGAATTTTGGCGACAGTAGCATCGCGGAGAACCGGAAACTGTTCGAACGGCAGGAAGTATTCCTTGTCGCCGATCAGCACCCAGATCCCGCCTCTGGAAATATGAGTGACTTCAACCTCCGAAATGTTGCCGCCAACGAGCTTTGAATTAATCTTGATGTTCCTCAATTAGCCGCCGTGCTTTGTTTATCTGAGTCGATTTGAGACCATAATTGTGCGCTAACTCGATCGTTGGTTCAAGCCAGAACTTCGCTTCGAATTCTCCTTGAAATACGTGTATATGCATTCGGGTTTCTTCGTTTGAAAAGAACGAGAACGTTAAGCCCGAATGTCTTAAGACGGTAGGACTCACGATTTGTTGTTTCGCGTTGTGATTTGGGTAAACCGGACAAATGATACTGAGATTTTCTATGGCAAGTCTGTTGGGCTTAGTCAACAGCCCGATCTCGTAATTGCAAAAACCCTTGCATGATGACTCAGGTGTGCCTTGTTTCTAGTTCTAACCATTGCTTATCTACTTGGGTCAGTTCCGTTCGGTTACTTAATCGTGCGGGCGACGACCGGCGGTGATATCCGAAAGACAGGATCGGGCGGTACTGGGGCCACGAATGTCTCGCGACGCGCGGGGAAGTTTGCCGGAATTGTCACCTTGCTGTTTGACGCTGCAAAAGGCGGGGCCGCAATTCTAATTGCAAGACAGCTTCTTCATCTACCAAGCTCGGACGATTTGTACTGGGGGATTGCACTGGCCGCCGTCGCCGTCATGCTAGGCCACATGTTTCCCGTGTGGTTGCGATTTCGAGGTGGCAAAGGTGTTGCAACAGGCGTTGGCGTATTTCTCGTTCTCGCGCCAATTGCAGTTGTGTTCGCCGCGGTAATTTTTCTGTTGATTGTTTGGACCACACGTTACGTGTCACTCGGTTCAATTGTCGCGGCTGCCACTATTCCGTTGTTTGTTTGGTTGCAGCACCTGTTTATTCGGCCCGTTGGACCATTGATCCCAACCATGACTACAGCAGTCGCGGGCGCGACGCTAATCATCATCGCCCATCGAGCAAACATTAGAAGACTGGTAGAAGGAACAGAAAGCAAGTTTAGATGAAGCTTGGAATCATAGGAGCGGGAAGTTGGGGAACAGCGCTGGCGGTTATCGCGGGCCGGGCCGGGCATGAAGTTAGGCTTTGGTCGCGCAACGCGGAAGTTGTTGACTCCATTAATCGCTATCATACAAATCCCTTCTATTTAAAAGAGACGCAGATTCCCGATAGCGTTCAAGCGTCGAAGGATATCCTGCAAGTAGCTGAAGCAGCGGAGTTGTTAATTCTGGCGGCTCCCTCGCACGCAACACGAGAACTATTCTCGCAAATGTCGACTGTGTTGCGCCGCGACGTGATCGTCGTAAGTGCAGCTAAGGGAATTGAGATTGAGACGGGAAAGCGCATTTCACAAATCGTCAATGAAATCGTTTCTGCAGAAAGGCGTCCGCGGTTTGTTTGTCTCTCCGGACCTTCGTTTGCCAAAGAAGTGGTAGTGGACCATCCGACAGCCGTCGTTGCCGCTGGAGAGGATGCGGACGCGACGCGCCTTGTGCAGTCGACGTTAAGTTTTCAGAATCTCCGGATCTACACCAACGACGATGTAGTTGGTACCGAATTAGCGGGCTCACTGAAAAATGTAATTGCTATTGCCGCGGGCATGGTTGCGGGTTTGGGTTTTGGATCAAACAGTCTTGCAGCGTTAATTACGCGAGGCTTGGCGGAGATTACCCGGCTGGCTGTGAATCAGGGAGGACAAATAGAAACGATGATTGGCCTGGCCGGAGTCGGGGATCTTGTACTTACGTGTACGGGCAACCTGTCGCGTAATCGCTTTGTTGGTGAGGAGTTGGGGAAGGGCAGAGCGCTGCAAGAGATCCAAAGTGAGATGAGCGAAGTGGCCGAGGGCGTGAAGACCACGCTCGCAGCAAAGGGACTGGCGGAAAGGGCAGGCGTGCAGATGCCGATTACAGACGAAGTGCACGCTGTTCTATATGCAAAGAAGTCTGTAAGAGATGCGGTGGCTGAACTGATGTCCCGGCCATTGCAAACCGAGAAAAACTGGTGACTATGTAACGCAAACTGTTAGTTTGCTTCGTCGTAACGCAAACTGTTAGTTTGCTTCGCGTGCGGTTAATTCAACGTTGAGGACTATGGCGACGACGCAAACTAACAGTTTGCGTGACGAAGAAATACATAATGGCGGTTGCAACTGAAGAAAAAGTACTGGCCTCCAATCGTGCTGCGTTCCACGAGTACCATATTCTGGACAAATACGAAGCGGGCATTGCTTTGACCGGCACGGAAGTCAAGAGTGTTTTGGCGGGGCGCGTGCAATTGAAGGAAGGCTATGTCGCCATACGTGACGGTGAGGCATGGTTGTTTAATGCGCACATCTCACCTTATGCTCATGGCAACCGAGAAAATCACGACCCGATAAGAACTCGCAAACTGCTGCTGCACAAGAGGGAAATCGAAAAGATGGACCAGGCTGCGGTCAAGGACGGTATGACTCTGGTCGCGACCAGGGTTTATCTGAAAAGCCGTCGCATAAAGGTTGAGGTTGCCGTCGCTCGTGGAAAGAAGATGTATGACAAGCGTGAAACAGAGCTTCGTCGCACAGTGGATCGGGAGACGCGCGCCCAATTGAAAGAGCGTAATAGATAGTAATTTTCCAAAAGGAAATAATCACTACATGCAGATTGAAAGTACAACCAATTCATACGAGGACATTGATACGCAAGCCCTCGTAATCCCCGTATTTCAGGATGAAAAGCCGGTCGAAGGTTTCCTGCAGAATGTCGACGCTGCTACAGGTGGCATAGTCAACTCCGTTATTGAAGCTGAAGAGTTGAAAGGTAAGGAGGGCGAAACGGTCTTTTTGCACCTTTTGAATAATAAACAGCTCAAGGCCCAGCGATTGTTGTTGATAGGCGTAGGCGAGAAGCGCGACTACACGCGCACTCAGGTTTCACAGATGGCCGGGACGGCTGTGCGTCTGCTGCGCGGTAAGAGTGTAAAGTCGTTAGCAATTGTTCCGCGTCTCGATGGGGATGCCGATGAAGTAGCTTCCGCAGTAGTGGAAGGTTCAGTAATGGCGATCTTCGATCCCGATAAATACCGGACGTCCGACAAGGAGAACCGGACGATCGAGCGATTAGTTGTCGTCACCAAAGGCGCCGATGAAGCAGGTTCGAAGAGAGGGATTGAGCGGGGGCGAGTTATCGGCGAAGCAGTTAATTCCGCTCGAGACATGGCAAATGAGCCGGGCGCGTATTTGACGCCGACGATCATGGCGGAACGTGCTCGTGAAGTTGCTAACGAATTCAATCTCAGCATCGACGTGCTGGACGAAGAACGCATGCAACAGGAAGGAATGGGATCGCTGCTCAGTGTGACACGTGGATCGGACGAACCCGCGAAGTTAATTATTCTCAAATACACTCCCGAGGCCCCCATTAAGAGCGACGGCTTGATTGCGTTCGTCGGCAAAGGAGTCACCTTCGATTCCGGCGGTATCTCACTAAAGCCTGGCGAAAACATGGAGCTGATGAAATACGACATGACGGGCGGCGCAACCGTAATTGCTGCGATGCAGGCCATAGCGCAATTGAAGCCGCCGATCCCGGTGCTCGGCGTAGTTCCCGCAACTGAAAATCTACCGTCCGGTAAAGCGACCAAACCTGGAGACGTCGTGCGGGCGATGACCGGAAAAACGATAGAGATAATTAATACTGACGCGGAGGGACGATTAATTCTGGCGGACGCAATCGCCTACGCCAAAAAGCTGGGAGCCACCCGCATCATAGATATGGCTACCCTTACCGGCGCAGTTTCAATTGCACTAGGTGATGTGAACGCCGCCGTTCTGGGAACTGATCAGGAACTGATCGACGAAATTATTGCCGCCGGCAGTGAGGCGGGAGAAAAGTTCTGGCAATTGCCACTCGACAAGGAATACTCCAAACAGATCAAGTCTGACATTGCTGACATCAAGAACGTGGGCGGGCGCAAAGCCGGAACAATTACGGCGGCAGCATTCTTAAAAGAGTTTGCCGACGGTGTTTCATGGGCACATCTGGACATCGCCGGCACCGCCTGGGGCGACGAGGCCAAACCATATCGTTCTAAGGGGCCGACCGGGATTGCCGTTCGCACCCTCATTCGAATTGTTGCCCGGGCGGTGGAACGAGCGGAGAAGAACGTTGATGGCTAACAAGTGTGCTCATTTGTAGACGCACCATGTCCTCGTTGGTAAACACTTGGGGGCGCAGCTTTTGTGTTGAAAAGGTTTTTGCTGAGATTTTTTCATGAATGACATTTGGCACTAAAGTTGAAAAGAACTTGGCAACAACCAAAGGAGCGAGACTCTCTCTCACAAAAAATTGTCCTCGCCCCCCTCGACGGCCGCTCGAGGTATTTCGCACTCGCTCCTTTGGTCCCCAACTTCCGGCCATCCCCGCTGGTCCCCAACTTCCGGCCATCCCCACACCCAATCCAAACAACTAAACCCGAGTCCCTTTGAAATAGCGGCAGTGCTATAATTTGGGAGAATATCGCTGGCAGAGTCGCCTTTTAGTTTTATTTGGAGTATTCACCAGGTGACCGATTACTACAAAATTTTAGGCATTAGAAGGGGCGCGACCACGACAGAAGTTAAGTCGGCCTACCGGAAGTTGGCGCGTCTCCGCCACCCGGATGTTAATCCAGGTTCTGAAAAGGCAGCCCGGGAATTTGCGCTGCTTTCCAAGGCTTATCGCGTTTTAATCGATCCGCAGGAGCGGGCGTATTACGACGAAAAACTATCTGTAAACGCGAACACCGGCTACTCGATTCTTCGTTCCAACAATCCGCACGCTCAGCGAGCGCGAAATCTGAACGTGCAAGCCAGATGGGACCGCGTAGTGGACGAAGTCCTCGAGCGCGACCGCAAAGAAACCCGGGAACGTCAGCGTGCAGTGTTCACGACTGTGTCGTTGTTCCTTTCCACGTTTTTCGTTGTACTAATTAGACCGCAGCTTTGGGATTCTCTCTCGTATCTCGGTCGGGCCATAGTCCTGACGCTTTTTGTTATCGGAGTCTGGCACCTCGCGACGCGACTGCGCGAGTATTTCGCTCACTATACCTACCGGCCAAAGCCAATTCAGAATTCGCTGATGAGCGAGGACGAGAAACCCGAACAACCGTATACAAGGTTTTCGGCCTATACGTTTCTTTTGGTTGGATACGGGTTGAGCGTGGGGGTGGGACTACTTATCGGTTGGCATGCACAGGATTTTTTCAACGACTTAACGATGCTCTTCAGGCAGGGTGTGGGAGAAGTACAGTCGAACCTGCTCGCTTACACGTCGTCGGTATTATTACTTCCTGACTTGTTAGTTTATCCGCCCATCGCGGTTCTGATTGTAGATTCCATGCAGTCGTTAACGTCTTCCGACTAGCTGTAATTGGTAGTTGGCGTGATATTTCGTGTAATTCGTGGATCGTGTTTTAGGCTGCATAAGAGAGATCCACGAATTAAATCTTTTTATGAACTCCTTCATGGGAAAAACGTTCCTGCTGAGCGCTGTCGTCCTTAGCTTAGTTATCACAGCGTTTTCACAGGGATCGTTAACGCCTCTTCAACTGGCGATAGAAAAACAACGAGTGCGGCTGGCTTCTGCCGACGCCGAGGAACGCCGTGATGCCGCCAGCCGTCTGGGTGCGATGCGACATCATGCAGCGTCCCGAGCGGCGATCGCCGGACTGAAAGACTCAGAACCAATCGTTAGGGCCACTTCGATTTCAGCCGTTCTATCCCTTCCGCCAGACGAAACCGCCGGCAACCTGATGCCGTTGTTGAGTGACAAGGATATTCTGGTCAGGCGCGAAGCAGCGTACGCAGTTGGAACTACCAAGAGCCTGATAGCGATTCCGTTGCTTATTGATCTCTTACGATTTGACAAGGTAGACGAGGTAAGAGGCGCCGCTGCCGTGGCTTTGGGAACAATTGGAAACGAAGCGGCCGTAAGCCCGTTATTGGCTGTGCTGACCGGCCAGGCAGCTCCGGATAAGAAACAGAAGACGAAGCCTGAACAGAACCCTTTTGTATTGCGTTCGGCGGCGCGTGCACTTGGCCAAATCGGAAGCCGCGGCGGTATCCCGGTTCTGATCGCAACACTCGCTAACGAAGAGTCGGAAGACGATGTAAGAAGGGAAGCGGCAATCGCTTTAGGAAAGATTGGTGATCAGTCTGCTATTCCGGCGCTGCGCAACGTCGCCGCGGCGCGCGATCCGCATTTAGCTGCTGCCGCGGACGTCGCTATCAAGTCGATTCTGCGACCGTCGCGATAGTTAGTGTTACGCAAAAATTAAAACGCCGTCCAGTGTTTCAACCGGACGGCGCTTTTTTGTTGCTAACAGAAAACTCTTGTTAGTTTTCCGTCTTATCTCCGCGGCTTTGGCTTTTCTTCGCCGCCTTGGTGGCTTGCGGGATTGGCAGACCCACCCCGCCGGAAAGCGATTCCAAAGCTTCCGGCTCTTCCTTGGCGGGCGGCATGTCGTGAATCAACGCACCACCCGAGCTCTTCGAGAAGATCAGCTTGTGGGTGTACTCGTCGAGGTCGACGTGAACCAAATCCCCGAGTCCGATCTGTCCGGTCGCGACCAGGTTAGACAATGGATACACAAGAAATCGCTCAACTGATCGTTTGAGGTGTCGGGCGCCGTATTTAAAATCTAAGCCTTCCTTCAAAAGCGTATCTTTCGCAGCTTCCGAACACTGGAAAACAAACTTGGTTCCGGCTGACTGCATGATCCGATCCTGAACCGCCTGCAACTCGAGGTCGAGTATCTGGCGGAGGTGGTGCTCTTTCAACGAACGGAAAACGACTACCTTGTCGATGCGGTTCATGAACTCCGGCGAGAATTTCCGGCGAGCAGCTTCGACAGCCGTCCGATAGATCTTCTGATCCACTTCGGTGTCATTCGGATTCTTCGCGCCCTTACCCGGAGCGAAACCGATGCCGCCAGAGATCAACTCCGACATCTCGCGAGCACCCAGGTTCGAGGTAAGGATAACCATGCACTTCGAGAAATCGACGCGGCGGTTGTCACCCAGTGTCAATGTTGCTTTGTCCAGAATACCCAACAGCAACTGCCACAGACTGTCCGAAGCCTTTTCGATCTCGTCGAAAAGTATCAGCGACAGTTTCAGGTCGTCGGTGTGCATGCGGTCGAGATTTTCCTGAGTCAACATTGGCGAAGTTTCACGGTGACCGAGATATCCCGGGGGTGATCCGATGAGCTTCGCAATTTCATGTGAATGCTGGAACTCAGCGCAGTCGATTTTTACTACCGCATTAGGATCGCCAAACAACACTTCGGCGGCTGCCTCGATCACTCGAGTTTTTCCCGAACCCGTTGGACCCAGGAACAGCATGGTGCCGATAGGCCGGTTTGGCGGATTCATGCCGGCGAGAAAAATTTGATAAAGGCCGCTCATCCGGCGGACCGCGCGCTCCTGACCGACAATGCGAGCCGAAAGCCGCTCTTCGAAGTCCTGCGCCGGCGCGCTCTTCTGATCAGGATCCAGGAAGACTGTGCCCATGGTTTCGTTTAGTTTTTTAATCTCCATCTCTGTAATCATCTTGTCCTCCCCACATCACAAGAGCCTTTTTATCTCTTGTTCTGGCGCGGCCGACATTGGCCTGCCTTCTACGATGCAAGGAACGATCCGTTAACCACATTGATGCGTGGCTCCGCGTCTCCGGTTGCAATTATTGGATATTGCGGATTCCACTCTCGAACATTGCCGATGCTATATATACGACACGGCGGGAAATGTCATCACAAAATATTGGGGAAGTGCGGCCCCCTGGGTGCTTTTAAATAATTCTGCATAAATTTGCCCATGACATTTCATGTCAGACAACTCGTAACAATAAATGTTCCCGAACACCAAGACACAAAATTGCGGCTGCTCGCGTTGCACCTTTTCCTGCGGAACTCCACGAAAAGATGCAGCCAGAGACAGCCGCCGAATCAGGCAGATTTTATCTGTTAGTCGTAGTACTCGAGGCCGAGGTGAGTGATCAAGTCTTCGCCTTTTAAATAGCGCAAAGTGTTCTTAAGTTTCATTAGTTGAATAAACACGTCGTGCTCCGGATAAAGTCCAGGTGCAGTTTGGGGCGACTTGAAATAAAACGAGAGCCACTCCTGGATTCCCTTCATACCCGCGCGCTGAGCCAGATCCAAAAACAGAGCGAGATCCAGAACTATCGGCGCTGCCAGGATCGAGTCTCTGCAAAGGAAATCGATTTTGATCTGCATCTTATAACCCAGCCATCCGAAGATATCGATGTTGTCCCAACCTTCCTTATTGTCTCCGCGCGGCGGGTAGTAGTTGATTCTGACTACGTGCGAAAAGTCGTTATACAGGTCTGGATAAACCTCGGGCTGGAGGATGTATTCAAGCACTGACAACTTTGACTCTTCCTTGGTCTTAAATGATTCCGGATCGTCCAACACCTCGCCGTCGCGGTTCCCGAGAATGTTAGTTGAATACCAGCCGTTCAAACCCAACATCCGCGCTTTCAACCCAGGCGCCAGGATCGTTTTCATCAACGTCTGGCCAGTTTTGAAATCCTTGCCGCAGATTGCCAAGTTGTTTTGTTCGGCCAACTTTTGCAGCGCGGGAATGTCAACTGTGAGATTCGGTGCACCGTTGGCGAAGGGAATTCCGGACTTCAATGCTGCGTATGCATAGATCATGGAAGGCGCAATCGCCTTGTGATTATCACGCATCGCTTTTTCAAAAGAGTCGAGCGTCTTGTGAACAGGATGTTGCTTGAGAAAAATTTCTGTCGAAGCCGCCCAAATCATGACGAGGCGATCGCAACGGTTCTTCTTTTTCCACTCGGCTATTTCATCTATTAGCTGTTCGGCAAGTTTGAATTTGTTAGCGCCGCTTTTTACGTTTGTGCCGCTCAGTCTCTTTACATAATTCTGATCGAACACCGCCGTCATCGGTTTGATCTTTTGAAGTGCCGGTTTTAACTGCGCCAGCAAATCTTTTTCCAGGACGCCGGCATGCATCGCTGCCTCGTATGCTGAGTCCTCGAAAATGTCCCACGCGCCAAATACGAGGTCCTCGAGTCTGGCGAGGGACACAAAATCTTTGATTAGGGGAACGCGGTTATCGGTGCGTTTACCAAGACGAATACTGCCCATCTGGGTCAGGCTGCCTACCGGCTTTCCAATTCCTTTCTTGACCGCTTCCACGCCTGCAATGAAAGTGGTGCTGACAGCCCCAAGTCCCACGAGTAGCACGCCCAGTTTGCCTTTGGGCTCGCGGATCTCGGCGTCGGTTCTAACTGGCATCAATCTAGTCTCCAATCGAAAAGTGTGCTGCGAATAATACAGATGCGGGCGGTTGCTGTCATCTGGGCCTAATTTGAAGGCTTCTGTCGCGGGCCTCCACCATCAAACGAGGGTTATTTGAAATCAAAGCCTTGATTAGGTGTGCGCGGGCGCGGTCAATCCAGGCGACATCGTCGACGGTCCAAACGACTACTTCGAAATCCTCATCTTTCGCAGCCCGGATGAGCTTTGTGCGGGCGAGGGAGTGATGAAGAGCGATCTCATCTGCGCCGTGTTGCCGGGCGCGATCGAGAATTACTTTGGTGCGCCAAGTGGTGACGGGTTTCGAGATTTTCGGTTCGAACAGTGCCGCGGTTCGGACATGCGGATCAATTCGTTTGACTGCTTCAATCGCTGGAAGTGCAAAACTCTCGACTACAACGCGTTCACGCATCTTGTGCGCACTTATTTGTCGCACGACGGCAGTTGCCAGGGCGGCCGCCTGCACGTCGTCACACTTCATCTCCACATAAAGCACTCCGTTGTTCACAGCAAACAGATCAAACACGTCGGCAAGCGTCGGGATCGTTTCTGTCGAGAACGATCGACCGCCAAACTTTTCCGTAAACCAACTTCCAACATCAACCTTCTGAAGCTCTGCCGCCGTCATCGCACTCACTGAACCTGGAACCAGCGCGGTGCGCCTGAGCGTATCGTCGTGAATTACAACTGCAACGCCATCACTGGAGAGACGCACGTCGAATTCGATTCCATCGCTGCCGTCATCATTCGCCTGCGCGAATGCAGCCAACGTGTTCTCAGGCGCCACGGCAGACGCGCCGCGATGACCGAGAATCAATGGTTCACTTGAAGGCATTTTCTCCACTGTTACCCAGGTGGAGAATGATAGATGAACTATTGTTGGCGAGCTAAGAGGGGTTGGAGTTTTTAGCTAACAGCGCCTGATTCTGAATTACTTTCTTCAGAGTGATATCAAACGTGCCGTATTCAGTTTTGATGCGCGCCTTTACAGGGATCCGTTTCGCGTCATTGACCAGCCAGATTGAAAATTGACCCGTCGCCCGAATCAATCGATCATCACCAAATACCTGGGGATCGACCTGAAACGCGTCAACACGTCCCAGTACCGTCTTCATCCGGCGCTTCGCTATCACACGCACAGGAACCTGATAAACCCTTCCGGAATTGCTAATCGTCACGTCAAAAGTTTTGCCCACTTCGAGTGGTTTCGTACGCAGAAAGTAGATCGCGGACAACACGTCCTGAACCTGGCCAATGAAAGAAGTTGATACAACCCGCGGCTCACTCTTCGGGTTATTAGGATCGCGTTCGGTCCATGACACAGTTCGCTTTCCGTGGTCGTAAACGGCTTCACTCACTCGCATGCGCTTGCCATGTTCATCAACTCTATTCGTCTTTAGAACTGTGAACGAGGCGGGGTCAACAATCGACTCCACTCGCTCCCGGAAATGCAGATTGAAAAGCCGGGTGAAGAAGCCGCGACTACGGATGTCGCCCGTCAACTTTAATGAGTACGTGTCTGACGTCACCTTTTCTTTTTGAGAGGTGAAACGAAATTCGGCAACATCAATGCTGCGCAGAAGCGACCGGGAAAGCTCGGCGGAGTAAACAAGTTCTTCACCATTTTCAAAGGCGCGCGCGTGATGTAGAGATTTCGTCTGACCGGATATTAGATCCGCTTGCGCCAGTACAAACAGAACAGCGCAAAAAGCAAAGGCAAGGCGTAGTGCAGTTAATTTCATCGGAAGTAGTAAGCCTTCAAAACTAATAAGGCCCAGGCGATCACAAGTCCCAGGGCCGCGCGATACTCGCGGTATCTCATGTACAGACTGCTATCGAAACCTTTGGCAGGCTCGCCGCTGCGATAAGGCGTGATTCGGGGAAAGAACAGCGGCACTTGACGAGCGTAATCCTCAAAATTTTTCCCAAAGAGCCCTGCCAGTGTCGCGGATTCGACGCGCATCACGGGGAAATAGATGCCAAGGAACAATAAGGCGAACAGGATTCCCAGGGGCCAGTATCCCGATGCTATGGTGAAGCCAAGTCCAAGGAGAAAACTTCCGAGGTACAGAGGATTGCGAGTGAATGCGTATGGCCCCGATGTCGCCAGCGCGGAATTCTTCCTGATGTGTCCCGACGCCCACGCGCGAACGAGCAAACCCAAAACAGAAATTACGGCCCCGATCACAAGCGTTGTGAAACGCGGCCGAGCAAATACCATAAACAGAATCGCGGAAAGAAATCCTAAGGGAACGCGCCAGCGTTGTAACCAGGTGCCGCCGCGTCGGGCGCGCGGCGCAGGCGTTCTCAGTGGATCGGATACTTCGTTCACAGTTGTGTCTACGGAAACTCGTTCGTAATCCGAGATTACGTATATACCGCGGTTAGCTCGCCAGCGAGTTGCAGCCGGCCAGCGGCGGCTTGGAAAACTCTGTCCACGTCGATGTCCATGCAGATCCAGTTTGAGCACGCGCGCCGATGGCAGTCCGTGCGACATCCAATATCTGTTCGTTCAACGCAGATATCCTCCGATCGCGGACTGCCGTTTCGCCACCACTCGGTCGGGCCAAATAGTCCCACAATCGGTGTTCCAGCCGCGACTGCGATATGGGTCGGCCCAGTATCCCCGCCCACGTACAACTGCGCAGCTTTTGCGATTTCGTATAAACCCTTAAGTGAAGGCGACACAACTCGGGCCTTGCCGGAACGGCTCGTCTGCAAAACTTTTTTTCCCAACGATTGCTCGCCGGGGCCGACGGTAATAAGTGAGTGCAGTCCAAAGTGCGACCAGAGATGATCAGAAAATTCACCAAACCGTTCAGCGCTCCATAATTTCGTAGGCCATCCCCCCGCGGGATTAAGTATGACGTAACGGCCGCCGTACTCAGCCGTAACGGCGGCAGCTTCCTCCCGGTGCTGTTTGGAAGTCGCGATGGGGAATACAAAATCTCTGGCATCTTCTGGAACAGGAATGCCGAGACTGCCCTTTAGCAAAGCCAAATTCTTACGAATTACGTGGGTTTTTGCAGGAACGGGAATGGACTTTGACAACAACACCCGGCTTGCCGGTTCGCGCAGCGCGTCTTTTGAGAACCCGAAAACACGACGCGCGCCGGAGAGGCGCGCGATGGAAGCGGACTTAAGAAGTCCCTGAAAGTCGATTGCTAAATCGAAGGCCGAGGCGCGAAGCCGACGTAACTGCTGGCGCGGTGCCCGCAGCGTCTCCCCAGACATCAACCCGCGCCTCAGGGCCTTCGTGTCGACTTCGATGAGGCGATCTAAAATCGGGTTGTCTCTTAAAATTTCTGCTGATCGATGTTCGACTACCCAGGAGATCTCCGCATCCGGCAAAGCTTGCCGTAGGGCTGCGAGGGCAGGAAGCGTATGGATGATGTCGCCAATGCTTCCAAGTTTTACGATCAGAATACGCATTAGTGTAGGCCAGACATTCCTGTCTGTCCCAAGTGTAGGACAGACATTCCTGTCTGTCCCATATTCGAAACAAACAT
>DATEPF010000441.1:0-7630 GCA_035273325.1 Pyrinomonadaceae bacterium
TCGAACCACTTCCCAACTTTTGGAACTGCAACGCGCGGGCGTGCGCGTCATGCCGGCTGACCTACGGCCAGGTTTATCCAGACAATCTCAGGCCGCGCTGCTGCGAGGGCTCGCCTACGAACCGGAAGATCGTTACCCAACGGCCGGCAGTTTCGGCGATGCGTTGGCATCTGCCCTAGCTGCGGAACGCGCCGGCCGCACCCTCAGAAAATTGAAATGGACTTCAAAAAGGGCACCTGTCGTTGCGGCTTCGCTAATTCTCGTTATGACCATCGCAGCTGCGTTAGGTTTTTACATGCTTCGCCCTGTTCAACCAGCAACCGCACCGGTTTCAACATCTGTACGCTCGTTCAGTTACTGGTTAAGTGTTCAAAAAGTGCGCGACGGCAAAAACTACCAGGAGCCGTTTGACTCGACCGGCGAGGAAGTTTTTGAAAACGGCCACAAATTTCGAATCAACGTTTCAAGTTCAGAACCTGGTTATCTATACATCCTTCAGGAGGGATTACCCGAAGTAGAAGGAACGACGTTCACAATGCTCTATCCAACTCCATCGAGGAGTAACGCATTGGTTTCAGGGCCGGACGCGCAGACCAACTGGAACAGATTTCGGGGGCAGCCCGGAACTGACAACATCTGGATCATTTGGTCGAGCTTTATAGTTCGTGAGTTGGAGACGGCCAAGCACGAAGCTTTCGAGAATGAAAAGTCTGTGCTGACTAACACCTCTTCCATTCAGGCCGTTAGGCAGTTATTGACGAAGTATTCTCAACCTAAACCGTACAGTGTTAAAGACAGTACCGGCCGGAGGGTACAGGTTAGTGGCGCCGGCGATGTGGTGGTGAAGCTGGCGGCGCTGGAACACTATTAGGTTCGACTTTGCCTCAACACTCTGTTTATGTGTACGCGATAGCGATTTCATTAACACCCGACGCTGCACTCAGCCAGCTGCGCAACAATCGCAACTCGACAGACGACCGCTACCGCGTTGTCGTACTGACCTCACTGCCACGGGTGAACTGCGAGACACCGGGCTGAAGCCGCGGTGTTAATGAGAGCGCTCTGCGTTTTTAAACGTCCAATGCAGTTGGGGAGCGACTTCTAGGGCAAAGCCGTTAGCTTCTTTTGTTCGGGGGACTAGTTGGCCTGGATCAGGTGACGCGTTCGGCGTTGTGCCTGTTGGTACCAAAGCAGGCACTCCAACCCGAGTAGAAAATAGAGAAGAAACCGCCATTGTGATAACTGAATAAAAAGCCCGGTGTTCGGACCAACCTGAAGATTTTCAAAAAGATGGGCTGATGCGGCCAGTGTAATACAGAACGTGCAGAGTAGGGCTAACGCGAGCCACCATGTTCTGATATGGACAATGCCTGCGCCGGCCGCTTGTAGGTCCAAAGTGAATCCATCAGATCCTCTCAGCAGCACCTCACGTTCCCTGGCTACGATGAAGTGTGACGGCAGAACGACAAAAAGCACCACCATTGGCAACACGTAATAGACGCTTTTTAAGAACGCACCCTGTGCGGGATACGTTTGAAATGATGCGCGGGTGATCGCGATGTTTGGTAAAAACAGAGCGAGCGCCAAATAGAGTAACAAGGCAGCACCTATCAAAACAGCCAGAGACAACGCCACACCCCACGGCAAGCCTGACGCAGTTCGTTTCAATCCTGCACCCAACCCCGACCACGATGTTCCCATGATCCACAGAAACACTAGGGGCGCGATCGTCAGCGCGCGCGTTCCATAGGTTTCGTATTCATAGGCAATCTCCAGCATGAATGAGACCGAATAATAGAGTGCGTACAAAAAAGTCGCTACGAGCAAGTGGAGAAAATGTTTCTTCACGGGAGACGGAAGCAACCCGCCGGTGCTTAAGTCGCGCGCGGGTAGCTCGTGAGTGCCACTACTCTCCTTCTTGTTTGCTGGTTGGCCGTTTGAGGATTCTAGAACTCTGGTGGGTGCGATAAATCGGTAGCCTCGTTTAGCGACCGTTTTTACGTAACGCGGTGAGGCCGCGTCGTCACCAAGAGCTTTCCGCAAAAGCGAAACGTTGTACGAGATATTTCCTTCTTCGACAAAAGCGCCTTGCCAGACACTTTCGATTAAATCGTCTTTTGTAACCAGCATGCCGCTGCGCTCGGCCAGAACAACCAGCAGGTCAAAAGCCTTTGGCGACAGATCGACGGGAGTGTCATTTTTTATAAGCAGATGCTCAGCCGGGTTAAGAACAAACGGGCCGAACTCGTACAAACGATTGACCACCGGACGTTTAGCCAGCATAAGCATGCCCTAATAAAAACCTAATCAGATCCAAAGGATTTGTTTTTCCCGGCGCGGGTAAGTTGGAACGTACGTTACGAGGAGTTCCCATTTTAGCTGAATGGAAGCCCTTGCGTAAGCGGCGTCGCGCGCAGATGCGTGCCTGCGGCAGGACAGGAAAAAAATTGCATGACGTGTTTTTGCGAATTTCCACGCCATGTTTGTTGAGGCGACGAAAAACAGCCCTCCCTAACGGTCGGGCTACTGCCCCGCCAGACGTGGATTTCAAAAGTAAGAGGCACCAGCATGACGAAAAAGATCCGAATACTGTTTCTATCCTCGAATCCATGGACCACCACCCGGATCCTCGTGGATGAGGAGGCGCGTGAAATTTTTGAGAAATTACAGGAAGGACCAGCCCGAGATAGGTTTGAGTTGCATAGACACGCCGCTACCCGGCCCATCGATCTACAGCGTCTCCTGATGCTGCACGAGCCTCACATTGTTCACTTCAGCGGTCATGGCAGCAAGCAGCACAAAATAATTCTCGGTGGAAAGCCAGGTCGCGGTAAGCAGGTAGATCCTGATGGCCTCGTGAAAGTGTTTGCTCTTTATAAGAAGCACGTCCGTTTGGTTGTGCTTAACGCTTGTTTTACGAAGACGCAGGCTAAATCACTTTCCGAGGTCATAGATTATTCGGTGGGCGCCGGAAAGGGAATTGGTGACAAAGAAGGTGTCGCTTTTGCAGGTGCGTTCTACCGCGCCCTGAGTTTTGGAAAATCAGTCACGTCTGCATTCGAGTCGGCGAAAGCAGAGCTTGCTCTGACGCGGATGCCGCGCACGAGAGGGCTGGGACTTTTCGTGCGCAAAGGTGTCAACAAAAACGATGCATTCCCAAAGTGTGATAGCCGGGCCGGGAAGGCTGCCGGTTCCCGGCGAGCGCCGGCCGCGACACGGGACAGAACATCTCAAACATACAGCGGAGCGCTACGTCACAGTACCTCGCGCAGCAAACGCAGAAGCAAAAGTGCGGAAACTGAGATTCGTTTCGCAGGCCTGACTAATGACGCGCTGGAGCCCTTGCAGACCGGCGCCGAATTCTGTGAACACGATCACTCGAGGAGCCTGCAAACACACAAATCGCCAAGAGCACTTATGCGGCAAGACGAACCATCAGGTCCGGTCCCCGGGCGTCAGAAAACCAAAGGCGCAGTGTGTGTGAACGCCAGCTCGATCGTGGAGTCTTTGCTCCGGCGCTGCCCACACGCTTGCATCACCGTTTCAGTGACAGTCTTCAAGGTTGCCTCGAAATTTGATTGAACACTTTGTCGGCGTGCAGGCGTGAACGCCATTGGATTAGTTCACCGCCCGTCTTCATAAACCGTGTGGGTGACTGCCGCACCTTCACTTAACCGAAGGAGATCAAGAAATGTCAGCACGTAGGAAGCAAGAAGTTTTGAAGAGTGATTTAGCGCAGTCACGCGATCGAAGAACCGGTTCCGCTGGAAAGTCCGGCAAGGCGGCCGGCACGCGCGTCGGTGGGATGGTGGATTGGCGTACAGGCGGCGGTAAGGGAGCTGCCGAAAAGTCCGGTCTCGGCAAAAGCGTTCGAGACGGTCGTTAAGCCAACCTGCAACTCTAATCAA
Organism: Pyrinomonadaceae bacterium; assembly: GCA_035273325.1. Classification (GTDB taxonomy): domain Bacteria; phylum Acidobacteriota; class Blastocatellia; order Pyrinomonadales; family Pyrinomonadaceae; genus PSRF01. The sequence continues at coordinate 3,909 of DATEPF010000441.1, forward strand.
CAATAACCTCGCTTACCACGGGGGCCCGAAGGCGGGCCCCTTTTATGTCTACGTTCAGTGAAAGCACATTGTTGATTGCTGCGCGGTCTCAATTGGACGTCACCATCTATCCATGGTAAAAGACGCGTCGCAACCTCTCATCAGTACTTGAATGCTCTGCTGCACTTGCAAGGTGCTGTTCCCGAAACAAAGTTGAAATTCTCATGGCCGTTGATAGACGCTATAACACCCGCGCCATCGGTTCACGACCATACGTGGCAACGAAGGTTTTCTGTTTGTTGTTGCTATTGTCGCTTTGTCTGATCGGCGACCCCTCACAAACCGCCCCCGACTTGCCGGCAGAAATCCCTGAGCGCGTCAACCCTGGCCCCGGGGCTATCATTAATCGTGAACTGAACTCCGGAGAAGTAGACACATTCGGAATCGCCCTCAATTCAGGTGATCTTCTTCAACTCACGATCGAAAAAGGAGACTTCGCACTGGCTGTCACCATTTACGATTCGGCGAAGAAGAAACTACTTGAACAGTTTAGTTATGCTTTCGAGGCATTAGACGTCTCGATCCCCGCTGACTCCTCCGGAGAGCACCTAATCCAAATTCGCTCGCTTGAAATCAATGATTCTCGCCGGCGATATGAACTAAAAGTAAATTCGGTCCGACCAACAACTGCAAGCGATCGGAAGAGTGATATCGCCCGGCGTGCATTTGCCCATGCAACCACCTTGCGTGCGGCTTGGACTGAGAATTCGCTGCGCCAGTCAATTGAAAAATATGACGAAGCCGCGGTTATCTGGCAGTCGTTGGACGATACGCGAAACGCTGCGATTGCGATGATCAAAGCCGCCGAGGTCCAGGTCACCTTGGGCCAATACCGTGAAGCGTTGGGGCGTTTTCAGAAGGCGGCGGCGCAGTCGAAAAATGCAACCACGAGAATTGAGGAGGCCCGGGCCCGGAGTTCAATGGGACGTCTCTATTCCTATCTTGGAGACAACCATCGCGCGCAACAACACGTAGTCGAGGCGGACAACCTTCTTGCTTTTGATAGCCAATCCAATCAACCGGTGACAATCAGGTTTACCCACGCCGAAAATCTTCTTAATTCCGGGGAAGTGAGTTATTCGAAAGGAAATCTGTTGAGGTCGTCCCAACAGTTCGAAAAAGCGCTCAAGCTTTTTGACGAGATTGGAGATCGGAGTGGGTCAGCCCGGGCCCATCTCTTTCTCGGTTACATCAATGGGAGTCTGGGTGGTCCGGAAAAAGCGGTTGCCGACCTATCGCGCGCTCTTCAACTATATAGAGCGACCAAAAATAAATCAGGCGAGGGCCTCTGTCTTACAGTTCTCGGAATAGCAAAATCGGTTAACCGGGAAGAGGTGGAGGCTATGAAACTCCACCGCGAGGCGATCGCGATCTTTCGTGAGATAGGCGACCGGCAAAGCGAGGCAATAGCTGCTAATGGTTTGGGCCAGGCTTACGAGTTCGTAAAGGATTATCCGACTGCTCTACAGTTCTATGGCGACGTGCTGCGACTTTTTGAGAATACCGGAAGTCTTGATTTCGCCGCCGCGTCATCACTCAATGTAGCGAGAATCTACCAACTGATGGGCGAACGCGAGAAAGCGTTGGCATACTACGACAGATGTTTGAGGTTAAGCCGCTCAACCGGGAAGGCCAGATCGGAAGCAAACGCGCTCAACGGTGTCGCGCTTCTTTATTCCGCGCAGGGGGAACATGCAAAAGCAATCAGCCAGTACCGCAAAATCCTAAAATTTTATGAAAGTATTTCTGATCGCCGCGGACAAGCCACAGCCTGGAATAACCTTGGTACCGTCTATGTGCTCTCCGGAAACACTCAACAGGCTTTGGCATCGTACAAACAGGCGCTCGTTCTTAGCGAGCAGGCAAATGACAACGCCGAACTAATTTCCTCGCTTTACAACCTTGCTCGGGTGCAGCGCGACGGCGGGGATCTGAAACTTGCTTTAACTTCAATAGAGAGATCTCTCGGAATTATCGAGGATCTGCGCACGCACGTTGCCAGCTCAGACTTTCGTATTTCTTATTTCTCGGGCGTGCGCAAGCACTACGACCTATGCATCGACATATTGATGTTACTCCATCGAAAACATCCCGATCAGGGATTCCACGCAACCGCCCTTCTTACGAGTGAGAAAGCCCGCGCTCGCTCCCTGCTCGATATTCTGACCGAGGCACAGGGCGATGTTCGACCGGGAGTGGCGCCTGAGTTGGTAGCGCGCGAGCGTCAACTGCGTGGGCTCCTTCGTGCGCAGGCGGCGTATCAGATGGACCTTTCAGTTTCGGGCGGGGCCCCCGATGAAAAGGAGGAAGTAGACCGACAGATGAATCAGCTAAGGGCCGAGTACCAGGAGCTAGCGGCACAACTGAAGGATCCTGATTCGCGTTTTGACCAGGCGGATACTTTGAGCCTTGAAGAAGTTCAGGGCCAGTTGCGCGGGGACGATACCATCTTGCTCGAGTATGCCCTTGGCGATGAGCGCAGTTATCTGTGGGCAGTCACTGCCGACTCCGTTCAAAGTTACGAGTTAGCTCCGCGTTCTACTGTCGAGGCTGCTGGGCGTGATGTTTACGAGCTACTTACAGCCCGTCAGCAGGTTGGCGACATAACCGGCGGCCATTACCAATCCAATGTTGAAAAGGCTGACCGCGAGTACCCCGATAAGATGCGGAAGTTGAGTCAGTTGTTACTTGGGCCTGTTGTGGATCAACTGGGCGCAAAAAGAATCGTCATCGTGGCTGAGGGAATGTTGCAATACATTCCGTTCGATGCATTGACGATGCCGCGATCTCAACCCGGCGGGAGCCAATTGGCAGAAGACGGGCCGGTAGTCGACACCAATGAAGTGGCGATGCTTCCCTCGATTTCGACGCTCGCGGCAATTCGCAAGCACGCGCCCAAAATAACGTCGGGGCGTAAAACGGTTGCCATATTCGCTGATCCGGTGTTCACCACGGACGACTCCCGCGTGCAGCTTCAAAGAGCAAGTCTGCGGACTACAACTTCTGATTCTGAACAGTTTTCAGACCAACCTGCGCTGCGCAGCATCACGCGTGGTGGTCTTCGCCGGTTGGTGCATTCGACGGAAGAGGCGGACGCAATCTTTGCAATGACGCCTCGCGGTACGGCTAAAGTCCTTAGGGCCTTTGACGCCAATCGCGAGACGGCCATGCGGCCTGATTTAGCCGACTATCAGATTGTTCATTTTGCGACGCACGGTTACTTCAACAGCGAACGTCCGGAGTTGTCCGGTATTGTGCTGACGATGGTGCAGCCGGACGGCAGCAAGATAAATGGATTTATGGCGCTACCGGATATTTACAAACTTAATCTTTCCGCCCAGTTGGTTGTCGTAAGTGCTTGCGACACAGCGCTGGGGAAAGACATTAAAGGGGAAGGTCTCGTAGGTTTGACTCGCGGTTTTATGCATGCGGGATCCAGAAGCGTGGTAACGAGCCTTTGGAAAGTCGATGACCGTGCCACTGCTGCGCTAATGAAGCATTTTTATGAATTCATGTTGCGCGACAAAATGCCCCCAGCCGCCGCGCTCCGGGCAGCGAAACGAGAGCTGCGAAAAGATAGGGCTTTTAGTGCCCCTTTCTTCTGGGCGGGATTTACATTGCAAGGGGAATACAAGGAACCGATAGTGACTTCGAGCAATCCCTCGCCGCCGCTGCTAGCAGCA
>DATEPF010000442.1:0-5186 GCA_035273325.1 Pyrinomonadaceae bacterium
CGAACATCGACACAATCTTTTATTACGCTGTCTTTTTCCCGTTAGTAGATCTGATTGGCGCCTTCGGCATCGCGTTGATCATCTGGTATGGCGGTTATCGGGTAATGCAGAACACGCCAGACAATACTGTTCTCTCGCTCGGAGCGTTGGTCGCGTTTATTCAATACTCAAGTTTTCTTTTTCAGCCAATCCGCGACTTGTCGGACAAGTACAACGTTCTGCAATCCGCAATTGTGGCCTCACATCGGATTTTCAAGACTCTCGACCTACCGGTGGCAATTACGACTCCGGCAGAGCCATTAAAAACCGGTCGCGCCGGGGGCCGCATCGAGTTTCAAAACGTTTGGTTTGCTTACAACGACGAGGACTGGGTACTCAAGGACGTTTCATTTGTAGTAGAACCCGGTCAATCGATTGCGCTCGTGGGCCACACGGGTTCCGGCAAGTCGACAATCACAAATCTGTTAATGCGTTTCTACGATATTCAACGGGGGCGGATCTTGCTGGACGGCGTCGATTTGCATAGCTGGGACTTGCAAGCGTTACGTGAAAATTTCGCAGTAGTGCTTCAGGAAATTTTTCTGTTCAGCGGTACGGTCGAAGGTAACATTCGTCTCGGGCGTCAGGACATTTCCGGGGAACGGGTGGAGTGGGCCGCAAGCGAGGTACACGCGGACAAGTTCATCAAGCGACTCAAAGGGCAATACGGGGCCGAAGTGCGTGAACGTGGCGCAGGGCTGTCGGTAGGCCAAAAGCAATTAATCTCATTTGCTCGCGCGCTGGCGTTCGATCCAGCAATATTAATCCTTGATGAAGCCACGAGCTCAATCGATACTGAAACGGAACAACTGATTCAACAGGCAATCGAACGAGTGATGCTTGACCGCACTTCAATCGTGGTGGCTCACAGGCTCTCGACTATCCAGCGCGCCGATCAAATAATAGTCTTGCATCACGGAGAAATCAGAGAACAGGGCACACATCAGCAGTTACTTGCAGAACGTGGACTGTACTGGCGTTTGTTTAAGCTCCAGTATGCGGACGGTGGGCGCGTGGAGTCGCCTCTAATGCCTGCCGAAGAGGAAACCGCAAGCCCGGTTCGCTTCACTGAATAGACCAGCAGTTTTTTACATCTCGTATCTTCAGGAGCCAACCATGTTAATAAGAAACATCCAACATCTTCTCGTGGTGTCATTGTTTGTAGTGTCAACGGCCTTTGTTACACCGGTTGCACACCTTCAATCTGCCGGTCCGCGCAGTCCTAAGTTTTCAATATCTTTTCCGGAGACTGCCAACAAAGGTGCCCTTGACGGACGAATGCTCCTGTTGATCTCGAAGAACAACACTCGAGAACCGCGCTTTCAAATCAATGAGGACTTAACCACGCAACAGGTTTTCGGCATGAATGTGGACGGCCTGAAACCAGCGAACGAAACGATCGTAGACGCGAACGCATTCGGCTACCCAATCAAAAGTCTTGCACAACTTACGCCAGGCGATTACTGGGTTCAGGCACTATTGCATCGCTACGAAACCTTCAAGCGTTCGGACGGTCACACCGTGAAGCTGCCGATGGATCGCGGAGAAGGACAACAATGGAGCAGGGCCCCCGGCAATCTGTACAGCACGCCTCAGAAGATCAACATAGCAGCGAACGACGACCGCACCATCAAGATTGTTCTCGACAAAGTAATTCCGCCGATTGAGCCGCCGAAAGACACCAAATACATCAAGCACGTGAAGATGGAAAGTAAGTTGTTGTCGAAGTTTTGGGGTCGACCTATGCACCTGGGTGCGAATGTACTCTTACCGGAGGGCTTCGACACCCATCCGAATGCGCGCTACCCGCTGGTTATCTTTCATGGTCACTTCCCTGCAACTTTTGGCGGTTTTCGTGAGACGCCGCCTGACCCGAATTTGAAACCGGAATACAGTGAAAGATTCAAGCTCGAAGGCTACAACCGGATAGTTCAGGAAGAAGCTCACAAGTTTTACAAAGAGTGGACTGGCCCTAATTTTCCGCGAATGATCATCATTGAGATCCAGCATGCAAATCCTTATTACGACGATTCCTACGCAGTTAACTCGGCCAATCTTGGTCCATACGGCGACGCCATCACCTATGAACTGGTCCCATTCATCGAACAGAAATTTCGCGGGATTGGCAAAGGTTGGGCGCGATTTATGTATGGAGGATCGACCGGTGGTTGGGAAGCGCTGGCGGCGCAGATTTTTTATCCGGACGAATACAACGGCGCATGGGGTGCCTGTCCGGATCCGATCGACTTCCGCGCATACACGGTGGTTAATATTTACGACCATGACAATGCCTACTACGCAGACGCTCCCTGGAAACGGGTCGCACGTCCGGGCAAGCGGAATTATCTCGGCGAGCTGAGCGCCACTGTGGAGGACTTGAATCACATGGAACTCACGCTTGGTGATCGCAGCCGATCAGGAGGTCAATTTGATATTTGGGAAGCTGTGTATTCTCCAGTTGGACCCGACGGATACCCAAAACCTATCTGGGACAAACTCAGCGGGAAGATTGATCGTTCTGTGGCCGAGTATTGGCGAGAAAATTACGACTTAGGTCACATCCTCCGGCGCGATTGGCAAAAGCTTGGACCAAAGCTGGAAGGTAAGCTCCACATTTTCGTGGGTGAAGCTGACAACTACTTTCTGAATAACGCGGTCTATCTGGTCGAAGATTTCTTGAAAACAACGAAGAACCCGCATTACGCAGGCGAAGTAGACTACGAGCCGCGGGCCGAGCACTGTTGGAATGGCGACCACACCCGACCGAATGCCATCTCGCGTTTGCGGTATCACCAGTTCTACGTGCCGAAGATCGTCGCACGCATTGAAAAAAGTGCCCCCAAAGGTGCTGATCTGACGAGCTGGCGATACTAGTCAGGACATTTACCGTTTCGGCTCTCAAAGCCGGCCGCCTTAGCTTCTTCGTGATTTCGTGGATCCTGTTAACGCAACTAAAAACCGATCCACGCAATAACATCAAACGCCGCTACTTTTTTTGAAAGGAATCTTGTGATGAAACTCTACGAATCATTTTCCAAACACAATCGTCTGCAGGCGCGGCTGCTCAGTGTTTGCATGGTTGCACTTGCCATCGTGTGCGCAACTTTTTGGTCGTTCGGCCTACAGCCAAGCCAGGCCCAACAAGTGCCGACGCGAATCGCAGTCATTGATGTCCAAAAAGTGTTGACTCAGTCAACAGCGGGGCGAGCAGCGACGGCCAAACTTAAAACGCTGCAAGACGCTCGCATGAGTAGGGCGAAAGCTATGGATGAAGAGATGCGGAAGCTGAATGCCGACCTTGCCGGCGCGGGTGTCACGCCCACCCGTCGAGCCGACTTGGAAAGACAGATCGCGGACAAACGTATTTCTATGCAGCGATTCGCCGAAGACGCAGATAAGGAAATTGGCCAGGCTCGCGATACGGAACTCCTGGCACTGGAAGCGCGAATTAAGCCGGTCGTCGACTCGGTGGGTAAAGAGATGGGGCTGGCCGCGATCTTCAACAAGTTCCAGTCGGGACTGGTTTACGCCAACGACAGTATTGATGTCACCGAGGCCGTCATCACCCGATTTAATGCTGGTGCTCCCTCGGCTGCGGTGACGCCGGCACGTCCATAAGGGAACTGCCGCGGCAGTCGTTCGTTTAATAGACAAGCACCGGTGCAGTGTAGTGAAAACTTTATTTGACCGCCGGTCGTTTTCAAGCTAAAAGTTAGCTTCTCGCTGGTCAGGTTAATCACACTCTCAACTACTCATTGAAAGGCCACTTCATGTCCACAAATAGGTCTAACGATATCGTTACGGTCAGCGATTGGAACGCCTGTTACAACAGCTCGGATAACCTTTTGGTAGTTTCCTGTACCGTCGCATCTGCAGAAGCAAGCAATACAATCACCGGCTTCGGCCTGATAGTTAATGATTCTGCGGGGACAATGCTCGCTTCGTTCTACAGCGGCTTGTCCGAAGGTAGTGAACATGTCTACCCGGCCTTCAATTTGCCGCCGGGACACCTCAACGTGGATGAGGCAGTGCTGGTGGTGGTCCAGGGTGAGTGTGACGGCCAGCATTTCTTCGTCGAGCAGGAACTGACCATCGGTCATTGTTAAAAGCTTTTACGAAGTTCCATCTAGTCAGTATGAAGCTATTACCAAAACGGGTGAACAGAATTTTTTGTTTAACGGTTTGCGTGTGTAGCTTTCTGTTTTGTACACCCGATAATTTCTCGCAGAAACCCGCCAGCAGTAACTCCGCGTCAGTTGCCGGTCGCATAACCCTCGCTGGAAAACCAGTCCCCGATATAACGGTAGTCGTAACGAGCGCGACCGTTTTCGATGGCCGAAGTATTGGACAGGGGAAAACAGATCACGAAGGAAACTACCGCATTGAGGGGCTGCCGGCGGGCACGTTCAGGCTAATTCCTCACGCGCAACCGTATGTGGTAGAGAGCGCTGTCGGTCCGTACGAGATGCGCGGCCAGAACATAAATCTTACTGAAGGCGAGGCCGTCGACAGCGTCAATTTCCAATTGGTAAGAGGCGGCGTAATTACCGGTCGCGTCACCGACACCGATGGGAACCCTGTTATCGGTGAACAGATCGCAGTGACGTCAGCAAAAGCGCAGGAAGAAATGTGGTTTCTCGAAGGCGCACGCAACCGCACCGACGATCGTGGTGTCTACCGAATTTTCGCGCTCGCAGCGGATTCCTACGTCGTAAGTGTCGGGCAAGACAACGCGTCGGCGGCCCACAATATGATGGGCCGGTTTGGCAGTTTGTTCACGAAGACGTATTACCCCGGAACAAACAAACGATCTCAAGCGAAGGTTTTGGAACTAAAGGAAGGTGACGAACTTTCGAATATTGATTTGGTCGCCGGGAGTTTGCCACGTGGTTTTGCTATATCGGGCCGCGTGCTCGATACAGCGGGTAAACCTGTGCCCAACATTAATGTCGGATATTCCGCATTGGAAGGTAGGCGAGAGGTGGTCAGCTCAATTAATGTAATTAATCCGCCAACTGACGCCGAAGGAAAGTTTCGGATGGAAGGTCTGCAGTCGGGCAAATACGGCGTATTCACTCTCGGCAGTTCTGCGCTGCCCGGGTCGGTTTACAGCGACCTAAGCAAATTTGAAGTTATAGATGCCGACG
>DATEPF010000443.1:0-28775 GCA_035273325.1 Pyrinomonadaceae bacterium
ACAACTGCCCGCGCAGGTGACGCGCACGCTCCTGATCACATATCCATACCGATCGACTAACAGTTCATCACACGAAGGACAGTAAGTGTTTTCCCAACGTCCTACTCTTCCCGGAAGATTGCCGGCGTAGATGTAGCGAAGACCTGCAGCCTTTCCAATTTCACAAGCCCTAACCAACTGCTGTGCGGTCGTGTTTGCGTTCTCGGTCATGTGATAGTCCTGGTGAAACGCAGTCACATGCCACGGAATATCCGGCGAAACTGAGGCGATGAAATCAGCGGCGCGTCTCAGTTCATCCTCCGAGTCATTGAAACCCGGGATTACCAGTGTCACGATCTCCTCCCAGAAGCCGCGCTGATGGACCATCCGCACAGTGTCCAGAATATTGTCAACGACGCCCCCCAGCTGCCGGTAACTTTTGTCGTTCATCGTCTTCAAATCAATCTTGTAGCAATCGGTCCACGGACGGAGGTAATCCAGCACCTGCGGCGTGGCGTTGCCGTTGGAGATAAACGCTGTGCGAAATCCGGCCGGCCGCGCTTTTTGGAAAACTTCAACCGCCCACTCCGCAGTGATCAGAGGCTCGTTATAGCTGCTGCCAACCATTGACGCACCGTACGCCTTAGCCATCGCTACCAGTCGATCGGCGGTCACGATCTGTGGCGAAGTGCCGGCCGAGTCGTCGCGTAGTGCTTGTGACGTTAACCAGTTCTGACAGTAGGCACAGTGCAAATCACATCCCAGCATCCCGAATGTGAGCGTGTCAGATCCCGGCAATACATGGAAAAACGGTTTCTTTTCCGTAGGGTCGCAGGCAAGTGCGGCGACATAACCGGTGGGCACACGGAGATGTCCGCGATCGTTGAATCGAACTTTGCAAATTCCTCTTTTGCCTTCTTTGATTAAGCAGCGATGCCCGCACGCGTAGCACTTCAGCGCACCCCCATCCAGATATTCAGTTACTTCGGGCGCGCCTTCGCTAGTGAGCGAGTCAAGGACCTCGGCCAGCGGCCCTGACTTGGTACTAATCGGCATTACAATCCCTTCCCAACCCTTGTTAGCGCAATCATTACAGGCCAATTATACTCTTTTGATATTAGTTATCAGTTGCAGCGAAGTTGGGTTTCGGTTGGTTAACCAGAAGATGATTATTGAAGAGATTACCGTCACCGCGTTTCAACAACACACACGCGTATTGGGGTGCGAAGAAACCCGTCGTGCGATTTGCATCGATCCGGGCGACGATTCGGACGAGATTGTGGAGGCCATAGACAAGTACGGCTTGGAGCTACAGGCAATTGCCGTAACCCACGCGCACCTGGACCACATTGGCGGCGTCGCCGGCCTCAAGAAATTGAAGCCTTCCGCCGCGATAATGATTCACAAAGCAGACGAATTCATTTATGACGCGCTGCCGGATCAACCGGCGTGGATTGGGATTCCGCGAAACCAATGGCAAGCCATGGGATTTGATTTTGCGACGCCGCCAAAAGCAGACGGCTATTGGGAGGACGGTCAGATTTACAAGGTTGGCAAACTTGATTTCAAGATCCTGCACTGTCCGGGTCACACGCCCGGCCACGTTGTGCTGTTTGAGGAAACCGAACGTAAAGTTTTTGTTGGCGACGTACTTTTCGCCGGCTCCGTCGGACGGACAGATCTACCCGGCGGATCGACAGAACAATTAATGGATTCGATCATGAACAAGTTGTTGCCTCTGGGCGATGACGTCGAGGTCTATTCAGGGCATGGACCAGTTACCACCATAGGCCATGAGAAAAAGACCAACCCGTTTCTGACTGGTGTTTATAGTCTTGGCCCCGGCCGCCTCTAGATCCATCCGCAGATTTCGCAGATTACACAGATTAGGAATTAAAAAGACGTCAAACAGATTAGTAGGCCGCGGGCGAGAGAATTGCCCGGCGCGTCCAACGTCGATTAAAACTCAAACGCTGTCCCTAATCTAATCTGTGTAATCTGCGGATTACTTCTGAGAGGGGCCTTTCAAGCGGCTGGCCTTCAGCTCTTCCCACAAATCTTTCTGATCATCTGTGAGTTGGCTGGGAAGGGTCTCTACGGGGATGCCGTTTTGTGTGCAGAAATGGCGCCAAAGGATAAAACGCAGATCGAATTGTCCGGTTTCATCTGAAATAGTGTTGTCGACTTTCGGTTCTTCTTTCTTAGTAGCCATAGCCTGCACTTTCACGCTTGCGGAATGATCAGAGTTTATCAGCTTTTCCGAAAATAGTTGACCAACGGTGTAAATTTCAAATGAAAAGAGCGCACTCGAAGTGCGCCCTTAACCACCCTCGCATTTCTTCAATTCTTAGGCGATGGTTATTTCCTTGCTCAGATATACGTCCTGAATGGCATTCAACAGATCGATGCCTTCGTTCATCGGCCGTTGAAAAGCCTTACGGCCGGAGATCAGGCCCGTGCCGCCGCCGCGTTTGTTAATAACAGCAGTACGGACGGCTTCCGCTAAATCACTTGCGCCTTTTGATTCGCCGCCCGAATTGATCAACCCGCAACGTCCCATGTAACAGTTGGCGACCTGATAACGCACGAGGTCAATGGGATTCTCAGTAGTCAGCTTGTCGTAAACGATTTTGCTGGTCTTGCCATACGACTTGCCCAGCGCCTTCTCCACGCTCGTGTAACCGGCATTTCTTTCCGGCAACTTTTGCTTGATGATGTCAGCCTGAATAGTCACACCGAGGTGGTTCGCCTGTCCGGTCAAGTCCGCTGAGGCATGCATATCGCCTTCATCGGTTTTGAATTTCGAGTTGCGCAGGTAACACCACAGTATGCATGCCATACCAAGTTCATGCGCCTGGGCAAAAGCGTCCGCGATCTCGCTGATCTGTCGGGTTGATTCGTCGGAACCGAAGTAGATCGTCGCCCCCACGGCCACCGCACCCAGGTTGTGTGCTTCCTTCACGGTGCCAAACAAGACTTGATCGAACTTGTTTGGTAACGTCAGTAACTCGTTGTGATTGATCTTCACGATAAACGGAATCTTATGCGCATACTTGCGCGCGACGGTTCCCAGGACGCCAAACGTCGAGGCCACCGCGTTACAGCCGCCTTCGATCGCCAGCTTCACGATGTTCTCCGGATCGAAGTATTGCGGATTAGGAGCAAACGAAGCGCCCGCTGAATGTTCAATGCCCTGGTCCACCGGCAAGATGGAAAGGTATCCCGTGTTTGCCAACCGGCCGTGGCTGAACAACGATTGCATAGAACGCAGCGATGCCGGCGATCGATCAGAATAGGCCCACACGCGATCGATAAAATCCGGTCCCGGCTGACTGATCAATTCCTTTGGTATGGCTTCTGATTTATGGTCCAGCAAGGTGCGAGCATTGTCTCCCAGGAGTTCTTCAATGCGGTCGAGAGTTGTGGTTGATCGTTTGAGTTCCGTCGCCATTTCTTCGTTCTCCTCCTGGTAATTACAGGTGCAGGATTGTTTAATTTTTTGCGGATTCAGGCCGAAATTATAACATAATCACTTTCCCGGCGGCCTACCGCACAGTTGGCGCTCCATTCGTTTAATACTCGAAATTGACTCATCGTTGCAGTTTTTGGTGGGCCGTTAAATTGGATTTGACCTTGCTTGTGCTTTCAAAATCGGATTAGAATCCCGCGCTTAGTTCACCTCAATTTGTTCGTTAGGCGCGAACGATTCTAAGAGTACTCCACCGCGATTCTGACCCAGAGTCAATTACTCTTCTCGAAAGGTTTCGATATGAAGTTAATGCCTCGCCTTCTTCCCCTGGCAGCCGTGCTGTGCCTGGACCTGCTCGTGCCGGCCGTGATTTTCGCAGACGACTGGCGTCCAATTGATCCAGCCGAAATGGCTTTGAAAGCACCTGTCGTTGAGAAGGATGCTGATGCCGAAGCTATCTTCTGGGAGGTTAGGGTCGATGACAGCCAGGTTGATCAGATCGCGTTCAACCATCATCTGCGTATCAAGATTTTTACCGAGCGAGGAAAAGAGTCGCAGAGTAAAGTAGATCTTCAGTACTACAACTACAGCCGCATCAAAGACATTGCTGCCCGCGTGATCAAAACAGATGGCACGATGATCGAGTTGAAGAAAGCAGACATCTTCGACAGTACGCTGGTGAAGCTGAGCGGCTTGAAGGTGAAAACTAAATCCTTCGCCCTCCCGGGCATCGAGCCGGGAGCGATCATTGAATATCGTTGGCGTGAAGTTTTTCCCGGGGGCAGCGCCAACCGCCTACGACTACATTTCCAGCGTGACATTCCGGTGCAAAACGTCAGTTATTACCTCAAGCCGTACATGGGTATGGGTTACCAGCCGTTTCGCATGGGTGATGCGAAGTTCGTAAAAGACAAGGGCAATTTCTACCGAATGACCCTCACTAATGTGAAGGCGTTTCGCGAGGAACCGCGCATGCCGCCCGAGAATGAAGTGCGCTCATGGGTGTTTTTGTATTACACGGACCAGCAGAAACCTGACAGCGAGCGGTATTGGAAAGATCTCGGCAGGACGATGTTCGAAGCCACTAAGACCGACATGAAGGTCAACGACGATATTAAATCAGCGGTGGCCGGAATCGTCGGAGATGCCGCGTCGCCTGAAGCCAAGTTGCAGCGGATTTATGACTTCTGTCGCACTGAGATCAAGAACACGAGCGATGATGCTTCCGGGCTGACGGCGGACGAAAGGGAAAAATTAAAGAGCAATAAATCACCGGGCGATACTCTGAAGAACAAAAGTGGAACGGGTAGTGACGTCGACATGTTATTTGCCGCCCTGGCGAAGGCGGCCGGGTTCGACGCGCGCTTTGCTATGTCGGGCAACCGGAGCGATATGTTTTTCGATAGAACACTTGCCAACTCCGCGTTTCTGGGCGCGGCTTTCGTCGCGGTTAAGGTCGGTGAGAAATGGGAGTTTTTCAGTCCCGCAGAAACTTACACGCCTTTCGGAATGCTGGGTTGGCCCGAAGAAGCCCAGGAAGTCTTAATCACAGATCCAAAGGACCCTATTTGGGCAAACAGCCCTATTGCCACTCCCGCGAACTCACTGGAAAAACGAACCGGTAAATTTGAGTTACATCCCGACGGCACGCTCGAAGGAGACGTGCGTATCGAATACACGGGCCACCTCGGTTCTGAAAAGAAAGAGTTTAACGACGATGATTCGCCCGCCCAACGCGAAGAGACTTTGAAAGAGGGCCTCAAGCGCCGAATGAGCACGGTCGAAGTTTCTGACATCAAGATTGAAAATGTAAGTGATCCGGTTGCACCTTTTGTGTATTCCTACCGGGTTCGGGTGCCCGGATATGCACAGAGAACGGGCAAGCGACTATTCCTGCAACCCGGGTTCTTCGAGCATGGGGGCGCCGCGCTTTTCACAGCCGGCAGCCGGCAGCAGTCGATTTATTTTCCTTACGCGTGGTCGGAACAGGACGACATTGAGATCAAGTTGCCCGAAGGTTACGCGCTTGATAGCGCAGACGCGCCCGGGGCCATCGATCCCGCTGCCACGCAACAAGTTAGCGGACACTCGGTGAAGATCTCTGTTACCACGGACGGCAAGAAACTGTTCTACCGTCGCAAGTTTTTCTTCGGTGGTAATCAGACGATTATTTTTCCCGCCAGCGCCTACGCCGGCTTGAAACAGTTATTCGACCTGGTCCATAAGAACGACAACCACACAATTACGTTGAAGCAACCGGCCGCGACTGCTTCCAACTAACTCAGCACTCACGAGCAATTGAGGATCTACTAATGCGTTTAATTCTATCCCTCGCCATTACCCTGATCAGTGCGGCCTCCGTCTTTGCCGGGGAACAGGCGCCGCCGTGGCTACAGCAGGCGGTGGCCATGAATCTTCCCGCTTATGACAAAACGGTGGACGCGGTAGTGCTGGTTGATGACGCCACTGTTGCTGTGAATGAGGACGGGCGAGTCACCAAGACGCATTTTTACGCAGTTCGCATACTCCGTCGTGAAGGCCGCGCTTACGCCTTCAGTCGGGTGGGTTATATTCCGGAAAGCGGTAAGGTCAGGGAAATAAACGCCTGGCTTATTTCTTCCGATGGCAAGGTAAAAAAATACGGCAAAGACGACACGCTGGATCTGGCGGCGTCGCCTAACGACGTCTACAACGAATATCGAATCCGCACCATCATCGCGCGCGATGATGCCGATGCCGGCATGGTATTCGGTTTTACGCACACCTCCGAAGACCGCTCGATTTTCAGCCAGGACGACTGGTCCTTTCAAAGCTCGCTACCGGTTATCAATTCGCGCTACACCCTGATGCTGCCGAAATCGTGGCGCGCTGAAAGCGTGACGTTCAATCATCCAAAGATTGAGCCGGTAGTAACTGGGTCCTCGTACACGTGGCAGTTGTCTAATTTACCTGCGGTCCCCGATGAACCCCTGGGACCAAGTCTTAGCAACCTGGTCGCGCGTCTGGCAGTTAGTTATTTCCCGCCGACTGCGTCGTCCGCACCCGGTATTAAAACTTTCGCAACGTGGGCCGAGGTCGCCGCATGGATGGAAGAACTCGAGAATTCACAGGTAACGCTCAGTGAGCCGTTGAAAGCCAAGGCGCTGGAGCTAACTGCGCACACCAAAACAGAGTTTGAGAAGATCCAAGCCATTGGACGCTACGTACAACGTGTCCAATACATTTCCATTCAGACCGGATTGGGCCGGGGCGGTGGTTACAAACCACGAACGGCGACTGAAGTCTTTGAGAAAGCTTACGGCGACTGTAAAGACAAAGCGAATCTCATGCGGGCGATGCTGAAAGTGGTTGGCATCGACGCGATTCCCGTCAGTATCTATTCGGGCGATCCGGATTATGTGAAACCTGAATGGCCTTCGCCGCAGCAGTTCAATCATTGCATCATCGCCGTCAAGGTCAGTCCCGAAACGAAATCACCCACCGTAATTGAGCACCCGAGGCTGGGCCGGATGTTGATTTTTGATCCCACGGCGGAGACCACCCCGGTGGGAGATCTACCCACCTATTTGCAGGGAAGTCTCGCCTTAATCGATTCGAAGGATTCAGATGGATTGGTAAGGATGCCGGTCACCCCGTCGGATATGAACCAACTCTTCCGCACTGCGGAAGTTCAGCTGGGGTCCGATGGATCAATGAGCGGACAGATTGAAGAACGAGCCGGCGGTCAGGTGGCCGCCAGATTCCGCACAGAGTTTCGCCAGTTGTCCAAGTCAGACTACAGCAGCATGGTGGAACAATGGCTCAGTGTCGGGGTGCCCGGGTCGAAAGTATCGAAAGTTGATCCGGCAGACAGTTCTGACGACGGCAAGTTTGCGCTCAACGTCACCTTTGCCTCGTCCTCGTATGCGCAATTGATGCAGGATCGACTGCTGGTGTTTCGTCCGGCGATTGTGTCGCGTCGCGAAGCGTTGGCGCTAAGCGATGTGAAACGAACCAGCCCGGTGGTGTTGAAGCCGAATGCGTACAGTGAAACAGTGCGCGTGAAGCTGCCGCCAGATTTTGCTGTAGACGAATTACCCGACGCCGTGAAACTGGAAACCCCGTTCGGCAGTTACACAACCAGCTACGACGTTAAAGAGGGCCATCTGGTTTTCAAACGCACGCTGGTCCAACCGGGTATCAACATTCCTGCGGCGCAGTATGCTCACGTGCGTCGCTTCTACGAACAGATTCGCGCTGCGGAGCAAGCGCCGGTTGTGCTGGCGCGGAAGTAGGATGTTCGAGATGCTTCAGATCTCCAACTATTCATAGCCGCTTTATTCGGACGGGTTCCGACAAGCTGAAGCATGTCGAACATTAATAGTAGCCGACCGCCCTCTTCATTGCTGCCAGTGAATCTTTTGCGAATCGTTTTTGCAGACTTCTTACGATCGGTCGCGTTAGTCGAGCCAAAGGGTGCCGGGGACGCGAGAAGGCAAAGATGTCGTACCAAACGGAATCGTCTGCAAGCCATTCCACAATGAATCGTTCTTCCCCCTCTTCCGCATGCCCTGGCAAAGTGCCGTAAGCAAATCCAAACCTCGCGTTCGTGTCGCGTGAATCGTCAACTAAGTAAACAACTCGCGCTGCGTTCAATGACCACAGCCCACACGCTTTTACTTCCACTGCCACAACCGCGTCTTGTTGGAGCACTACTTCCGAATTCGCGATTCTGACCCAACCAAGATCAAATTGTTTCCAACGCTTCAGTGCTTCGATCGCACAGAGGTACGTTTCCTTACCGGTGCCTAGCTGTATTCGATTATGGTCGACACGGTAGCCCAAGGGTGGCTTCGTAAGCGTGGCGCCAACTTGCGCGTAAGTGAACGCAAGCGAACGTTGTTGCTCAATAAAATCGCGAACTCGCTCAGCAGACGGCGGCCGCAAGAGAAACACTAGTTCCCCCTCACTCTCCCGACCCGTTGTGGCGGCTGGTTGCCCGCGCACGAGGGTGATGCGTGTCGTAAGCCTTACGCAAATGCCGGTCGGTTATGTGAGTGTAGATTTGCGTGGTGGAGATGTCACTGTGGCCCAATAATGCCTGTACTGAACGCGAGTCAGCGCCGTGTTGTAGCAAGTGGGTGGCGAAGCTGTGCCGCAAGGTGTGCGGTGAGACATCGCTAATACCTGCGGTGGCGGCGTGTTTCTTGATGATGGCCCATGCAATTTGGCGCGTCAGTGGTTTGCCGGCTTTCAGAAATAGATTGGGATAAGCAGGGCGCCCATACGCGGCTTTGACCGCCATGTATTGTTGCAACCAGTGAATTGCGCTCTTACCAACCGGGACGCGGCGCTCCTTACTACCCTTGCCGTGACAATTAACGACCCCTGCAAGCAGATCAACCTCCGTCTGTTTCAGAGACACCAACTCCGAAACGCGCAAGCCGGCTGCATACATCAATTCGAGCATGGCGCGATCGCGGACACCTTCTTCGGTTGCAATGTTCGGCGCCGCGAACAGCTGATCTATTTCTTCTTCGGTCAGAAACTTGGGCAGGTAAGAAAACTTCTGGGGTGTGTCCAGATCTTCCGCCGGGTGGTGTTTGATGTGACCGTCCAGCATCAGGAAGCGGAAAAAGCCACGCGCCGCACTGACAGCCCTCGCGACTGACGAGGGCGCCAGACCCTCACGCGACATCTCAGCAATCCATTTACGCAGCTCGGGCCGCTGCATGTCGGCGACCGGGGTCTTCACTTTCACAGCCCAGCGCTCGAGGCGTTCCAGGTCTCGTCGGTAACTGTCGAGCGTGTGTCGCGCTAATCCTTTTTCAACTTGAATGTAATTGAGGTATTCCCTGACCAGGTCGCGTTGGAGAATGGATTTAGACATGTAATCCGCAGATTACACAGATTACACAGATTTTGGAAAGTGAGAGAGGTCTGCGGAACTCAGGATCCTTGTGTTATTTCGTGTAATTAGTGGATCGTTTTTTAAGCTAGATAAGAACGATCCACGAATCACACGAAAAAAACACGGTTATTCGTAGCGGAGGCACTCAATTGGATCGAGACGGGAGGCTTTGCGCGCGGGCCACACACCAAACAGTAATCCCACACCAATCGAAACTGTCAGGCCGGACACCACCGCCCAGGTAGGAATAGAAGCCGGTAACGAAGGAATAAGGAACATGATTATCTGACTGATACATACGGCGAGCACCACTCCCAGAATCCCACCGGCAAAGGTCAGCGTCATCGCCTCAAAAAGAAATTGCCGCACGATATCTCTGCGCCGCGCCCCGAGTGCCTTGCGCACCCCGATTTCTTTGGTGCGTTCGGTCACGCTCACCAGCATGATGTTCATAACACCAATGCCGCCCACCAGCAGCCCCAGACTCGAAATCGCGATAGCAATCAAACCAACCATCGCGGTAATACTGTCAAACTGTTCGATAAACTTGTCCGCTGTTTTGATATCGAAGTTGTTTGGTTCGCCAAACTTAACGTTGCGCCGCCGCCGCAGTATCTCCTCAGACTGTTGTAGTGCATCGGTCGTCTGACCCGATCTTGCCTTAATCACCATCAACAAGTAGCCCTTGGCCGGGGCGACCTTCTGAGCGGTGCGAAACGGGATAAACACGGCGTTGTCTTCCTCGTTTTCGCCGAAGAAGCCTGCCTTGCGTTTCTCCAGCACGCCCACAATCTCAAAGTTGTATCCACCCATCCTCACCTGTGTGCCGACGATGTTGTGGTTTTGTCCGGGAAACAGCGAGTCGGCGGCGTTGACGCCGATAACCATGACGTTCGCACGCTGTTGATCATCGCTGTCTGTGATGAACCGGCCCTCGCGCACCACAATATTGACGATGCCGGCATAGTTAGGTGACACACCCTGAGTGTTTCCCCAGCGGTAGTTGTGGCCCTGGTAAGTTATGTTGTCGTCAAATGGACCACCGCTATAACCGACGTTGGGCGCAATATGGGCAACCTCTTCGACTGCCGGGGCCTGGGCTGCGATCGTTTCAGCGTCGTCGACTGTTAGCGGTTTACGCAAACGTTCCGAGCGATCTTCACCCGTGCGCGGGCCGGTAGAGAGGTGAAAAGCGTAGATGTTGTTGGTACCGTATTCCTCGATGATCGAGACAATGTTTTGACGCAAACCGGTAAGAATGGAAGCGATGGTGATCGCGGTCATCACGCCGATCACAATTCCGAGCACCGTGAGAAAACTGCGAAACTTATGCGAACGCACGCTGTCCAACGCCATGACCAGCGTTTCTCTTAATACACTTCTGGAGAACTTTATTTTCACTTCTATTACGTCGTATGGGTCAGCGCCAGAATTGGATCCAGGCGTGCGGCTTTGAAAGCCGGATAGATACCCGCGACCATTCCGATCACCGTGGAAACGATTATCGCCAGCAGAATGTAACCAACAGTAATTGTCATAGTGATCGAGGCCAGCGCCGTTATCAGCGAAGTTACGCCGTAGGAAACGATCAGGCCGATGATGCCTCCGAGCACACAAAGAATTGCCGACTCGATCAGGAACT
Organism: Pyrinomonadaceae bacterium; assembly: GCA_035273325.1. GTDB lineage: Bacteria > Acidobacteriota > Blastocatellia > Pyrinomonadales > Pyrinomonadaceae > PSRF01. The sequence goes on from DATEPF010000443.1 coordinate 10,981, forward strand.
GCAGCAGGATCTGTTTTCGGGTCGCCCCTACCGCCTTCCGAAGTCCGACTTCAAAGGTTCGCTCCGTCACGCTGACCAGCATGATGTTCATAACCACGATGCCGCCGACCACGAGAGTGATTAAGGTAATCGGCACTACCACCATCGCAATGCTGCCGGTGAATTGATCGATCTGGTTGTTGAGCTCCTCCACGTTAACGACACCGAAATCGTCTTCTTCGTTACCCGCAAGTTTTCGCTTGTTCCGCATAGCGATCGTTGCTTCTTCAATCGCCGCATGGAAGTTCTCACGGCTTTCGGCTTTCCCGTGGATCTGCAGATTATTTCGTCCGAATATCTGCATGTGCGTGGTTACCGGAATGTAGATGTGGCGATCAAACGAGTCGCCAAAAAACGTGCCCCGCTTTTCCTCAACACCAACAACCCTCATAGGCAGCCCGCGTACTTTCAATAACTTTCCGATGGGACTTGTGTTGGGAAAAAACTTATCTTTAATGTCTCCGCCCAGCACCACCACTAAGGCTGAGCGATTCACTTCGTCATCCGAAATAAAACGACCCTCCGCAATTGTCTTGTCCTCGATGTCCACCATGTTGGCCGTTACGCCGAACACCATCGCTCCTGGAAACTCCAGCCCTTCCTGTTTTAGATCGGCTTGACCGCCGGACGCCGCGCCAATTTCCCTGCAGCTCGCGCAGTGATCACGCACCCATTCATATTCGTCCCAGTTCAGTCGTTTATTCCGGCGGTTACGTCGTTCAAATTCCTCGTCGGAGAGGCGCGCAGAGGACGCCATGCGGGCGATCATGAAGTGGTTGCTGCCCAGCATCTTCTCCACTCTTTCGACCACGTAGGTATTTAAGCCGCTGATCGAGGCACCCACGGTCACCACCGACGCAACGCCGATAATGATGCCGATAAGCGTCAGGAAGGCGCGCAGTTTATGGGCGAAAATTGACTGCAGCGCAATCTTTAACGCGTCGGTGTAAAAGGAGAAAAAAGCCTTCATTTATAACGGGTTTCCTGGTCAGCTTTGGCCGCACCAACCTGTACGACAGTGCGACAGAGAAAGTTTTATGAGTTTGCTTTGATGCGAATACTGCGTAATAAGACGTACGGCGACCGCACTGAGTTAACGCCGAGTGGCGAGTTTTGTTAACACTTAACTCAAAAAAACATCCGCCGAATCACCCGAAGTGTGTCGAGCCGTTCGCGATGGAAACTTTCGTTTATTTTGTATGTTCGTGGATCGCTCTTACTTTGTTACGGCAACTCCGAAATGGGCGGAGTTCGGTAGCTCAGATTCACATCTGGAAACGAAGCACGGCCGAAGAAAACATGCCACGCAAGATAGTTAAGCACCGGGAGACGCATGGCGGCACAGCCCAACTCGATTACCGATGGCTGCTCCATGGTTCTGATCAGTCTTCGCATCCAGAGTCGTGAGGTAAAGCGTGATCGGAAGGCGTTGCCTGAATAAACTTTCAATACTTCCGCATCGCCCGTATGCAAGTAGTGATTGATGACCTGGGCGGCCAATGTCGAAAGTCTCATGCACGGATCGAGTCCACCGGCCGTCAAAGGAGAAACTGCTCCTGCCGCATCGCCAATCAACAATCCGTGGCTGTTTGCGATGTTACGTAATACGCCGCCGACTGGAATGCGTCCGCCACGCCGCTCTACATGTTTGGCCTGGCCCATGTCGAGAATGTTGTGCAAGCTTGCGCGAAACTCGTCCAGTGCTTTGGTCGGATCAAAACGTGACGCGTAACCGGCAACGCCGATGTGCGTTTCTTCGCCGTCGTTCGTCGCCCACGCCAGGTAACCCGGCGCTAATTTGGGATCAAGAAAACAATGCAAACGGGGCGGGCCATCAAGGGGAACGTTTTCGAAGACGTCTTCAACGCCCACCAGCCACTCGCGATTAACATCAAGGCTTAGATCCCTGGCGACCCGCGAGTTCGCTCCGTCAGCCCCGACGAGGAAGCGTGCGCTAACCCAACGCCAACGAGTCGCACTATCAAGTCGAATCAGCGCTCGATCATTAAAAGGGTAGTGTTCGGCGTATCGGGTGCCCGGCATCCAACGAACTCCGGCGCGCAGGCACTGGCTCAGGTAACGCGTGTACAGAAGACCCATCTTGCCTACCCGAAACTCGTCGTGCGCACTGTCGAGATCATGGCGACGGCGTGAGGGCGAGTACAGGCTAACGTGACGGATGGGAGGGCCCAGACAGTCTGCCGGAAAATCGAAATCTTCCAGCGTGCGTCTGACAAAGATTCCGGTCGTGTGGATTGAAGTATCGAGGGTGGCTTTGCGATCGACTAATAAGACAGTGTGGCCGTCGCGGGCGAGGAGTTGTGCGCACCTGAGCCCTGCGAGACCGGCGCCGATGATGACTACATCGTAGTGTTCCATGATTTCATTCAAAGCGCTTTATTCCACAAAGCCGACGCATAAAATTTTTTAGCCGGCGTTTCGCGCCTGGTGAATCAATGTCTCCATGTGGTTAAGGTAGCTTTCCAGCGCGCGGCGTCCACTGGCTGTAATCTTGTATTCAGTTTTCGGCAAACGCCCTTCGAACGACTTGATGCAAGCAATGTAACCACCGTCTTCCAACTTGCGCGCGTGCACACTTAAGTTTCCGTCAGTCGTGTTCATTAAGCTCTTTAGAGCGTTGAAAGTCAGCGACTCATTGGCTGCCAGGGCACTGACGATTCCTAGTCTCATCCGTTCATGAATCAAACGGTCGAGATTGGTCGCCGCGCTGCGAGCCTTGGGCGTGGTGTCTGCTAACACGGTTGACGCCTCGCGTTTCTTTGGTTTCAGTGCACTATGTCTAGCCACCATATCTCCTTGCGATGATTATCCCGAAAACAACATGCAATCCGCCGAAGCCCACCGTCATCGCCCAATCTGCAAGTTCCGGAGCCAGGCAAGCGATTGCGCCGAGGAACATGAAACATAAACCCATCACGGGAACGGCGCTAACTGAGAACATGCCGCCGGTGATCACACCGGTCCCATACAACAACAGCCAGACGCCCGGTATCACGTTGGTGAGCCCCGCACGGTAAAGCACGATCGTGATCAATGCCCCGGCGATTAAGGGAGGCGTGATGCTGAACGCCACCTTTCGCGCCGGGCCGGAAAGTAAGGGCAGGTTTACCGCCCGAGCTTTACGATCGATGGACCATCCGGCAATTAACAACGCCACGACTGCTTCGGCCAACCAGACAGCCATCCAATTTCGGAACGACGGCTGCCGCGCCGCGATGTAAGAAGCTGCCAGGGCGGTAAGGCCGATACCCACCTGGCCCCAGCCGGGAATAGCCGTGAAAGAGGTGGCCCTTTCCATGGTTTCACGGATGTATTGGAGGTTATCCATGGCGCGCGAGCTGAGCGCCGGGGGCTCTTCAGGCTTTGGTACAACAACGCGGATTGAACCCATGACTGAGATGCTATGCCGCTGTAGCTATTGTGTCAAGTACTTTGCAGCGCAAAGACGATTACGCTGAAAGCGTTGGCTAATGTCAGCCCACGGTTTGCTTTGAAACCCTGGGCTTAAAACTCGAAGAGATTTTTCGCAACCCTGAAGGGGTTGCGCGATCGGCAGTTATAGGCGTCACCGCAACTCCTTCAGAGTTGCGCCTCGGAGAAACGAATACTTTTCCCAGGGTTGTCGAAGCGCAACCCTGGGCTGACGTTAGCGAACGCTTTCAGCGTTATTGCGGGTACTCAATCAAGCTCGTGCTGGAGAGGAAGCTACTAAGTCAGAACTCCCTGAGGCGTTATGGCGGCGCCAGCGAATGATCAAGACGATCAGAGCTGTGATACCGACGACAATGCTAAGCAGCTGCGAGGTTGAAAGACCGGTAAGGCTGGTTAGTCCGAAAATGTCGCCACGTGGATCGTCGCGAACGAATTCAATTGCGAAGCGGACCACCGAATAGAGCAGTGCATAAAAAAGTATGATCTGGCCGGTAAACTTCCGATGCTTATGGAGCCATAACAGAAAGAAAAATACGATCAGCATCGAAAACGATTCGTAGAGCTGTGTCGGGTGGAGATGGGTGTCGATTGGGACCCCTGTAATTTGATGCCCCAACTCGGAAAACTTCACTCCCCAGGGCAAGGTAGTCGGCTCGCCCCAGCAGCACCCGGCGGCGAAGCAGCCCTGGCGACCGAAAAAATTTCCCAAGGCAATTCCCGGCGCACAAGCGTCCGCTGTTCTCCACCAGGGAAGTTTGTAGCGTCGCATCAACAGGTAACCGACGATTACTGCCCCGAGTAAGCCTCCGTAAAACACTCCGCCCGATCGAAGAAAATCGAGCGAAAGTAGCTGCCAAAGATTTTGCCGATACTCCGGTTCGGTAAACAGCATCAGGATCTTCGAACCAATGAGCGATGCCAGCAGCATCCACAAACTCAGGTCGTAGATCTTTTGCTTCGGCAATCCGTCACGTTCGGCAAGTTTGACAGTCACCAGGATGGCGCAGAGAAACGCGAGCGCGAGAAACACGCCATACGTGTTGACAGGGAATTCGCCAATGCGGAAAAGGACGGGATACATATGTCAGTGGGCAGTCGGCAGTAGGCAGTAGGCCGTAGGCAAAGAAAAACATTTGCCATTTGTCATTTCAAATTTTTCATTTGTCATTGAAAGCATATGTTGAATCATCTGGCGCCATGGTTTCATCAATAGTGAAAATGGGTTGCCCCACTTCTGCTGCCTACTGCCTACTGCCTACTGCCTTCTGTCTTCCGATTTTTGCTGTTTGCGAAAACAACGTCGTACGCGAGCAGCAACGCTCCGATGGTGATGCTCGCGTCTGCGATGTTAAATGTTGGCCAGTGGTATTGACCGGCGTGCAACGAGATAAAATCGATGACGTATCCAAGCCGCGCGCGATCCGTTAGGTTTCCCAGAATGCCCGCCAACAATAGTGCACACGCACCGAGTACACGATCATCATTTCGAGGCGTGCGCAGGAAGTAGTAAAAGACGGCTATTGCCGCTGCCACGGCCAGCACTACAAAGATCCAACGGCCGACGGAGCCCCCGCCCTGCATCTGGCCAAACGCTATACCCGGATTCTCCGTGTAAGTCAGATCGAAAAAACCGGAGATGATCGTGCGGTCGTCGCCGCGTCGCAAAGTGCGCGCAGCCCAGGCCTTTGTCACCTGGTCCACCATGTAAATCCCGAAGGCCCCCAACAGATAACCGGCGCGCCAGCCAAAGCGCGTCGCTGGTGTGCTCGCCGGTCGCGCGGTTTCGTTTATGCCCATCTTAATCACAAGTGGCGTCAAGCTGCTGGGCGTTCAATTTCGTCCAATGCTTCCACACATCTTTCGCAGACTGTTGGATATCGACTCGATTCACCGACCCGCGTTGAATAGTTCCAACATCGTTCGCATTTCCGCCCGTCAGCTAATCCAACTTTAACAGTCAACTCGCTTGCTGCCGCCGCCCGCGTTACGTCCACTTGCGAAACAATGAAGACGTAACGCAACTCGTCACGATAGCGCGTCAGCAATTCCAGAGCATCCCCTGACGCGGCCAACTCCACACGCGCTTCCAGCGAGCTCCCGATAATCTTTGAGTTTCTGGCGTCTTCCAAAGCCTGGAGAACGCGATCGCGAATTTCGAACAAGCGTTCCCAATTCTTCTGCAGCTCCTTGCGGCCGCCGGTGTCACCTTCTGCCGGCAATACCGCGAGGTGAACAGACGCTGCACGATCACTCTCCGCAGGAAGGTTTTCCCAGATCTCGTCCGACGTGAACGCCAGGATGGGCGCCAACAGGCGCGCAAGTGCATCAGCGATACGATACAACGCCGTCTGCGACGATCGCCGAGCCAAACTGCCAGGCGCTGATGTGTACAGTCGATCTTTGATGATGTCGAAGTAACGTGCAGACAGTGTGACTGTGCAGAACGTGTAAATCGCCCGCGTTGCCATGTGAAACTCGTAAGCTTCGTAGGCACGCCACACTCGAGAGATGACGTCGTCCAGCTCGCCCAGCACCCAACGATCGATTTCCAGCAGATCCGATTCAGGTACGCTGTCTTTTGCTGGTTCAAACCCGTGCAGATTTCCCAATGCGTAGCGCGCGGTGTTCCGGATCTTGCGATAGGCATCCACCGTCCGCTCCAAAATTTCTTCTGAAACGCGCACGTCTTCATGGTAATCGGACGATGCAACCCACAAGCGCAGAATGTCAGCCCCGGATGACTTCACAACTTCGTTTGGCGAGATGCCCGTGCCTTGCGACTTACTCATCTTCTCGCCCTGGGTAGTTATCAACCATCCGTGTGTGACTACTGTGCGATAAGGCGCTTTCCTGAACTTCGCCAGACTGATCAGGAGCGAAGAGTTGAACCATCCACGGTATTGATCGCCGCCTTCAAGATAAACGTCCGCCGGACGCCACTCCCCCAACTCGTCCGCAAAATAATCTTTGAAAACAGCGGCCCAGGAAGAACCACTGTCGAACCACACATCAAGGATGTCAGACTCTTTCGTGAACTGATTACCACCGCAGGCTGAACACTTGAACCCCTGGGGCAGTAGTTCCGCAGCTTCGCGTTTGTACCAGGCGTCCGACGACTCCTGTTCAAAAATGTCAGCGACGTGATTAATCACAACCGGATCCAATAACACCGATCCCGGGCTCTCTTTGGAGCACGTCACGCAATAAAACGCCGGAATGGGAACACCCCAAACGCGCTGTCGCGAAACGCACCAGTCGGCGCGGTTCTTAAACATGTTGACCATGCGCTCGCGGCCCCAGGCAGGGATCCATTTCACGTTTTCCTGAATCTCTTTCTCTGCGCCCGTCCGGAGCGACAGTTGCCAGTCGTCGTTTTGCGAAGGCGCGTCCAGCGAGATAAACCACTGCGGCGTGGCGCGGAAAATCACCGGGTTTTTACAACGCCAACAATGCGGATAGCGGTGCTGGTAGTCTTCCGAAAACAACAGCACGCCTTGTTCGCGCATGAAGTCGACGATCTTCGGGTTGGCCTCGAAGACACTCAGCCCGTCAAAGTACTCGACTTCGGAAGTGAACCTACCGGCGTTATCGACCGGGCAGTAAATTTCCAACCCGTAACGCTTGCCGATTACAAAGTCGTCGTGACCATGACCAGGTGCGGTATGCACAGCGCCGGTGCCCGCTTTACCGGTCAACTTCTTGTCACGTGCTTCGCTCACGTCGAGTTCTGTCTCGGCATCAGCCTCGCCGCCCAGCGTCACATGTTCGCCCACCATCAGTAACGATGGCCGATCGATCCACGCGTGACGCGCTTCCAACCGATCCAGCCTGGAGCCCGGAAACCGCGCCAGCACTGACCCACTGTCTGGTCCGCCGAGCCCACACTTTTCTCGAATCGTTTCCAGCAATTCAGAAGCGACGATGTAGACGTCGCCGTTGTATTCGAAAGCGGAGTATTCAAAGTCCGGATGCACCGCGATGCCGAGATTTGCCGGAAGCGTCCACGGAGTGGTGGTCCAGATGAGTACAAACACACTTCTGCCAGCCAATGCCGGGTCGATCAAAGCTGGATCGCTCGCCAGAGGAAACTTCACATAGACAGACGGACTCGTGTGGTTCCGGTATTCAACTTCAGCCTCGGCCAACGCCGTTTGATCATGGATGCACCAGTAAACAGGACGCGCGCCTTTGTAGACATATCCGCGTTCAGCAAATGTGCCGAAGAGCCGTGCGGTCTCAGCTTCATAACTGTTCGACATCGTCGAATATGGATTTTCCCAAAGGCCCAAAATTCCCAGCCGCTGAAAATCGCGTGTCTGGCTCTTAAGGGCGTTGCTGGCGTATTCGCGACACGCGCGCCGGATTGAAGCTGCCGGCATGTCCGCTTTCTTCGCGCCGAGTTTTCGCTCAACGTGAAGCTCAATCGGCAAACCGTGACAGTCGTAACCGGGAACATAAGGCGCGTCGAAACCCATCATGCTGCGCGTTTTCACGACGAAGTCTTTCAGAATCTTATTCATCGCCGTGCCGAGATGAATATCGGCATTCGCATAAGGTGGTCCATCGTGGAGAATAAACTTCTGCGCGCCGGCACGGGCGTCTGAGATCAAGTCGTACAGACGGTTGTCCGTCCATTTCTTGAGGCGCGCGGGTTCCGTCTGCGCGAGGTTCGCCTTTTGCGAAAAACCCGTTTTAGGCAGGTTGACTGTCTTCTTCAGATCGAGCGGGGTTTCAGTAGACATATATGTTTAGTTAATAACAATGTCCAATGTCGAATGTCCAATGTCCAATGTCTGATTGCGTTATGAAGTCAGTACCACCTGCGGTAGCGGGTGGGTCGTGGGCGTTTGCAAATGAGTTACGCGGTGGCAGAACCCACCCGCTACCGCAGGCGGTACTGACCTACTTACTCAAAGAAAAACCCGAACCAGAATCCCTGAGGATGCTTTGGTTCGGGTCTTTACGACATGCTGCTGTGCAAATCAGCCGATGAACATTTCATCCTCTCCGTAAGTTTGATTAACGGGCTTCGGTATTGGCGCTACCAGCACTTCGAGACCACGCCGGAAGCCCGCCATAATTGCCGCCAGTTCGCGTGCCGGCTCCACCACCTTACGCTGAATAAAGTCAGTCGTGGTGACAACCTGCGAATGCGTTCGATCAATCGTGCGGCTAACCAGTTCCACTTTGTCGCGCGCCTCGACCGCCGTCTGCCCGACCAACACCTTAAGCTCGCCGACTTCGTCTTTGATGATCGCCAGCGATTCGGAAAGGTTCATTGAGGCCGTCGACAGGTGCGCGGAGACATCGGTGAATTGTTCCGCGATCTGCCGCCCTTGTACCGCGATCTGTTTACCTTGTTCGCTGATCAGGGTGACCTGGGCAATCAACGGCTCCAGTTTCTCTTCCAGTCGCGTCACCGACTTTACGGCGCGGCTAATGCTAACGGCGATGGCGATCATCGCAACTGTGATCAGAATGAACGACAGCGCGATAACCACAATCACCCAAAACATTGGGTCGTTAGTGTTCATCTGGAGTGCCGGGAAAATCATTTCCAAATTGACTCTGGAACCCTAGTTCGCTTTTTCAGTGTACTTCGGCGCTGCTTCAAGGCGGCCTGACATTTCAGTCTTCCGCTTTTCTTCGTTATAGGCCTTTTTGCCGGCGTCGATCGCTGCTGCGACAGTGCTGGTCTTACGAGACGCAGTGTCACGGGCTGTCTGTGCAGCTTCGCCGACCTTTTCGGCTGCCTGCGAATACAAGTCGCTGGCGCGTTCGCTCGCTTGCGAATAAAACTCCGAAGCCCGATCACGTGTGGCTTCATAATACTCGCCGGCCCGGTCACCGAGCTGCTGCGCAGTTTCGCGCGATTTGTCGATGCCTTTACGCGTCGCGTCGGCGATGTCGCCGCGCAATTCGTGACCAGATTTAGGCGCAAACAAGAGGGCGATCACAGCGCCAATACCACCGCCAATCAGAAGGTAAGTCAGACGGGTGGAGATATTGTCGCCTGAATCCCGTCGATAATCATCGCTTCCCATAGGAGGAATCCTTTCTCAGATGCGAGTGCCACGTGGACTCGCAGGGTTAGTTAAGTAGAGTGGTTTCAGAACCGGACTATATCAAATCGCTCCCAAGGGCTCAAGAAGATGGGCCAACACTATTTGTCATTTGCCATTTAAAATTTGTCATTTGCCATTTAATTCCGATGAAAAAGGTCGAAACAGAACTGAGACTTCGGCTTTCCCTCAAGAGTCGCACAAGAGGACGTTCCTGTTATTTCGTGTGTTTCGTGTCGTTCGTGGATCGTACTTTTGCAGCCTAAAAAACGTCCACGAATAACACGAATTAGACGAAACGTGTTGAATTCGACTGGCCCAGAGCCGAGACCTTCTAAATAACAAATGGCAAATGCGAAATGACAAATGAGGCGGTTCTCATTGCGGCTGCTGCGCTGACTTTGCCCGAACGGCGATCCCTTCGTCACCGAGGACAAGCAGGCTTCGAACCTCGCCAAAGGGTGCGCTCGAAGGAAGATAAGAAATAACGTAGCGGTGCTTGCGCAACTCGTCGCAGATAGTTTTGGCGGCCTCTCCCGGCTCGTCGATCGAGAAAATTGCGCCGCCGGTCCCTTCGACTAACTTATCGATCACTTGCTTTGGTTTTGGAACGTCGCGACGAATCGCGCCCCTGGTGCGGTCCTGGGCCTGAACGGCGTAGACAGTGATGTCGAGTCGCTGCAGCTCCGCCAGTATCTTTTCAAACGACGTTTTGCTTCCGCGATCCAATCCGTCGCTGATCACGACGATCACTTTCTTCTGACCGGGAGCTGTTCTCAAAGCCTGGTCCAGCACCGCCGAAGCAGCGTCAAACAGGTGTGGCTGCCCCTTTTTGCGAAACAATTTCAACGACGTCTCGATTGACTTGGCATCGTCAGTCCAGTCGGCAACGATCTCCGCTTGCTCGTCATAGCCTACGATCAGGAGTTTGTCGCCTTCGTAGATCTCATATGCAAACTCACGTGCCGCCTGTTCCAACTTTTCGATGTCCGCGCGCAGTGTCAGTGAGTTGTCGACCAGCAACACAATTCGAGCCGGCGACGGATCGGGCGTGAAGTTCCGAATCATCTGTTCTATGCCGTTGTCGTAAATCGAAAGTTGCCTGGCGGTAATTTGCCTGGGCGCGTTGTCAGTACGCTTGGCCACCAGGTTTACCATCACGCCGCCTTCATTGGTGGTGGCCGGGCGCCGGCCCGCTTGCGCCATCGCAATTGCGGAAAGGCCCAATAGCGCTAGACTTAAACCGCAAGAATAGGCAAGCCGGCTTCGTTTAATTCTTTGCACGAGGTGAAAAAGTGACTGCAACACCCACCACTTTAAATGCTTCAATCACCGCTCGAGGGTTTGGGCGAGGAAGCTTTGTCGGAAGTTTTCTTGGACGGGGAGCCCTCGTTTGTTTTCTTCTCTGACTTCTCTGATTTCTGATCCTTGCTAACGGTTGCTTCGCTTTCAGCTTTCTCGGATTTCTCTGAGGCCTTTCGAGCGCTGCCCGCATAATCGGTCACGTACCATCCTGATCCTTTGAATTGTATCGCGGGCGCCGAAATCATTCGTTCGAGCTTACCACCGCATTTACTGCACTTCTTCGGCGGCTTATCGTTTACTTTCTGATAAACCTCCTGTCGCGCATGACATTTCTGACACTCGTATTCGTAGATTGGCATGTAACCTCGGGACCGTTTTTGGTTGATTGTGTCTGAGTCGAATTATACGAACGCGCCCAGTACTCCGCAACGCGGTTGGATTTTGTGGTTTTCGTGTAGTTCGTGGATCGCTTTTTTACGCTCCAATAAAAACGATCCACGAAACACACGAAATAACACTAATGTCTTGACGAGACAAACCAATTAGCGTCGCTTTTGCAACCTGTGTCGCGCTTCGCTATGATCGAATCAAAGATATCTCCATGTCTGACACCGCCAAATCTCTCTCGCTGGAACGCAAGATCAAGATGCACGAAGCCCGCGAAGGCATCATTAACCGCCTCGCGTTGACCTTGCCGACTACCATCAGCCTGGACCGGTTTCTGAACGTAATCGTTTCGGAGCTGGGTAGGATGATGAACGTGGATCGGTGTGACGTTATTCAATTGACGTCGACTAGTGATCTGCGCATCAGTCATGAATGGCGCGCGAGTACAGACGTCCCGTCGAGCCTGGGGACGCGTATTCCGATCGACCCGCGGCAACTTTCTGAACACGTCGATATCACCAAACCGATACGTCTCGACGACACTTCGGCGCCGGGACTGGACCAGAAAGTGCGATTTCTGGCGAAGAGTTTGGGAACACGTTCGTTGTTGGTGGTGCCCGTCATTCTTGGCGCGGACGTGCTGGGCTTGGTAGGGATGCACACAACGCAATCTCCGCGTGTTTGGCTGGACGACGAAGTTTCATTTCTCGAATCGATCGCCAGACAAATTGCTGTTGGTTACGAGTACACCCGTCTCTACACAGACAAGGAACGCGAAGCCGAAACCAAACGCGCGCTACTCGAGATTGCAAACGCCCTGAACGCTCGTTCCGACTTTCGCGAAGTTTCATCTTTAGTATTGGAACGGGCAATCACACTGGTTGGCGCAGACTATTCGGCGCTTGGCGTCCTTGATCCAAAGGGCGGACGCATTACGCTGGCGGCGTTTAAAGCAGCGCCACACGCGGAGACGGACACTGTTCAGGGATTGATTGCGGAACACGCTCAGACGCTCGACGTAACGGAGTTTCCTGCCGCCATGGGAGTGCTGGCAGAAGGGAAGACGCTTCGTTTGTTGGATAGTGACCTGCCGTTTCCGTTCCGGTTGATGTTTAATTCGATTCTCGGCGGACGTGCGGCTTTAGTTGCACCGGTGCGCGTGGCCGGACAAACGTTTGGCTTGCTTGGCCTTGTCTGGAGTGAAGCCCGTGCCGGGTTTCAGGATCACGAAGTGGCTTTAGTCGAAGGCATCGCGGATCAAGTAGGCACAGCTCTGGAGCGCGATCAGCTTTCGGCGGAAGTGATGCACTTGCGTGATGCGTTGCATGAACGCTACGGCGAGGATCGGATCATCGGCCAGGCACCGGCGATTCGCCGCGCGATTGAGCTCGCGTTAAGTGTGGCCGACACCCAAACAACTGTTTTGATTCAGGGCGAATCAGGCACGGGAAAAGAGTTGTTGGCCAACTTGATCCATTACAACTCCGGGCGGGAAGACCAGCCATACATCAAGCTGAACTGCGGCGCGATACCTGAGACGTTGCTCGAGTCGGAATTGTTCGGACACGAGAAAGGCGCGTTTACTGATGCACGTGCGCGGCGCCAGGGCCGCTTTGAAGAGGCCAACGGTGGCACGTTGTTTCTCGACGAAGTCGGCGAGATGAGTTTATCGGCCCAGGTGCGGCTGCTGCGTGTTTTACAGGACGGCGAATACACGCGGGTCGGTGGGAATGAAGTGTTAAAGGCCGACGTCCGGGTGATCGCAGCGTCGAATGTCGATCTCGAACGCGCCACTGAGGCAGGAACGTTCCGACGCGATCTCTATTACCGACTCTCTGTGTTCCCCATCGCGTTGCCGACACTCAGGGAACGTCCCGAAGATATTCATCCGCTGGTTATTTATTTTCTCGAACACTACAAACAGAAAACCGGCCGGTTCAGTTCCGGTATATCTAAAGATGCGCTACAGGCTTTAATCACTTACGACTGGCCGGGCAATGTGCGCGAACTGGAAAACGCCATCGAGCGCGCCGTAATTATTGCTTCGGGGCGCCAGATCGAGTTGGAAGATTTGCCGGAGGCGATAAGCAGGATTGCGCTGCAGGAGCAAGACCGGATCAAAGTTGAACGCGCCAGCGCGGCGAGTGAAGGACGGACTACAACGTTTGAAGTGACCGTCCCATCCTCAATGGATGAGATCGAGCGCCAGGCAATTGAAGCCACGCTGGATTATACAAAAGGTGATAAGACTCACGCCGCACGCGCGTTAGGTATCGGCCGCAAAACACTCTATAGAAAGCTCGATCAATACAACGGCGGCTCCGGCGAAGACTAACTTTCGTGTTATTTTGTGGATCGTTTTTATGACACGTTCCAAAAACGATCCACGAAATACACGGAAACACACGAAATGAATAGACTGCTTCACTTCTTGCTTCTGGAATAAATATAGAAGAGCGTGCCGATGATGATTAGCACGAGGGTTTCCATGAAGATGAAGAAGCGGGGCACAAATGTTCCGTCTTCATCGTGAGAGTCAGACCACGCCACGAACGTTCCTAACGCCAGACCACCCAACAGCCAGATTAGTTGTCGTTTTCGATCCCACACAAAGAAGGTAGGCAGTCGGCAGCGGCAGTCGGCAGGGGCAGTGGCAGTAGGCAGCGGCAGTCGGCAGAGTCGCCTCTCTCGCGAGTGCCTACTGCTGCTGCCGGCTGCCTACGGCTATTTCAATAGCCCCGAGAGCCAACGCATGATGTTGAGGGCAAGTTGGCGGTTGTCGCTGCCGGGTACATTCATTCCCATCGGCGCTCTTCGCGGGCCTGCCAGCTGTGCCGATAGCATCGCCGCTTCGCCCATAACCACCACTCGGCCTTTCCCAAACTTGAATGCAATTCCCTGGGCGTGTCCGCCCACCGGGACGCGCGTGGTCGATTCGCGAGACGGAATATCCACGGCCGCGGGCCCTAGCTTCATAAATTCGACAGAGCCCTCAGGTCCTTTTAACGCCTGGCCGGTAAACGTTATTACCCGATTGATTCGTTCTTCGTTGCTTCGTCCAGTGGTGATCGGGTGGTCCAATAACAACTTGTTCTCGCGCGAGAAGATCAGCAAACCCGGTGCATCCGGATCGGAGTGTTCCGAATCCCGCACAAATCCTTTGCTCATCGATACGCCAAACTGTTTTGCCAGGCTTTCTGCAGCGCCTCCGAACGGCGCATGATCGGCAATCAGCAACAATGCCCCGCCTCCCCGCACCCAGTCATGGACCGTTTTCACCTCGTCATCTGTGAAGGCCGGGTTCTCGGCGCCGTCTTCGTCCAGGTCTTCAGCGCCGAGCGCGTTGGCTATTACTAATATCTTGTGCGTCCGTAGAGACTCTTTGGAAAACGGCCTGCGATTGACGCTGACTTGATAACCGTCGCTGAAGATCAGGTCGGCAAATGGTTTATAACGTCCGGTGGAGGTATGGAAGTTGTTGTGTGCTTCATCGAAAAGTACGCGCGGAAAGTTTTTGGCGTAAGCGGGGTTGTCGACCTGCACGTCGAAGCCGGGATCGGCAATCTGTTGGCCCCCGGCGGACGCACACGCAATCAAAACAGCAGCGGCCACAGCGGTAAGGTATTTCATAAATTTTTTCATACTGTCCTGACTATCGCTCAACTATAAATTTCCGGATAGCTTCTGCAGGCGTTCCGCGGCGAGCATCAACGTCTCGTCTTTCTTACAGAAGCAGAATCTCACTTGTTGCGCACCGCGTTCTGGAACGCTGTAGAAACTCGAACCGGGAACACAAGCCACACCAACCTCACGAATTAGATGACGCGTGAATTCAACATCGTTCTTAAATCCAAAACGTGAGATGTCGGTCATGATGTAGTACGCGCCATCGGGACGAAACACACCAAAGCCCGCGTCTTCCAGGACCGGCACCAGCAGATCGCGGCGCGCCCGATAGTCGGTTTGCAGTTGATCGTAGTAAGCCGGAGGCAGCGACAGCGCGTACGCACCCGCGGCCTGTAACGGCGCCGCAGCGCCTACAGTTAGAAAGTCGTGGACTTTGCGAATGGCGCCGGTTATTTCGGGTGGCGCAATGCAGTAGCCCACTCGCCAACCGGTTACTGAATATGTTTTAGACATCGAGTTAACGATCACCGTTCGCTCACGCATGCCCGGAAGTTGCGCCATTGAGATGTGACCAATCTCGGCGCCCTGGCGCGGGTAAAGAATGTGTTCGTAAATCTCATCAGTGAAACAGAGCGCGTCAAACTCTTTACACAAGCCGGCGATGAAATCCATTTCGGCTTGCGTGAAAACTTTGCCGGTGGGATTGTTCGGGTTGCAAAGAATGATGGCCCTGGTCTTGGAATTGAACGCAGCGCGCAGCTCGTCCGGATCGAAATGCCAATCGGGTGCGCGCAACGGAATATAGCGCGGTGTCGCGTCTGACAGAATCGCATCGGGCGCGTAGTTTTCGTAAAAGGGTTCGAAGATCACAACTTCTTCACCCGGATCGACGGTGGCCATCATGGCGGCGATCATGCCTTCGGTCGATCCGCAGGTGACGGTCAGCTCAGTCTCCGGATCTATATCCAGCCCCAGATACCATTTTGTTTTGCGGGCAATCGCTTCACGAAAATCGCGAGCCCCCCAGGTAATCGCATACTGATTGATGTCAGCGGCAATTCCGTCCATGGCCGCGCGTTTAATGTCTTCCGGCGCCGCAAAATCAGGAAAGCCCTGCGACAGATTCACAGCGCCATGCTTCAGCGCCTCGCGGGTCATCTCACGAATCACCGACTCGGTGAAGAGACTCGCTTTCTTCGAAACTCGCTGTTTTGATTTGGAAGGAGTGGTCATTTGCTCAACCGCACTACAGTGACTTTGTTATTCGTGTTATTCGTGTGCTTCGTGGATCGTTCTTACGGGCCACGTAAAAACGATCACACGAATAACACGAAACAACCGAAGAGAGCGTCCTACTGCATCTTCTTTATCGCGACTTTCAAAACTTCCTGCACGCGCGCGTCCCAGTACGCCCAACTGTGTCCGCCGGGAGCCTGGTGATACTCGTGCACAATCTTCTTCGATACCAATATCTCAACGAAGCTGCGATTCGCGCGGAACAGATGATCCTCGGTACCGCAATCGACATAGATGTAAGGCAACGCTGCAATCTGTTCAGCGGTCAGGTCACGGAACAATTTCGGGACATCGTTTGCCATTCGCGTCGCACTACCGTCATCGCCAAAAATTGACTGTAACGAACGCCCAATAAATTCGAAACCCTTCAATTCTTCCCTGGTCCATGAAGCAACATCAAGTGCACCGCTCATCGAACCGGCGAACGCAAACATTGCCGGATACTTGACACCAAATTTGAGCGCACCGTAGCCGCCCATTGATAGACCCGCGATCGCTCGACCATCGCGAGTGTTGCGCGTGCGAAAGCGGCCGTCGACATCCGGGATTAGTTCCTTGATGAAATAGGTTTCATACTTCTCCGCCGGCGTCGATTGGCTGTCTGTATACCAGCCATCGTTTCCTTCGGGCGTCACAATGATCACTTCATGCGCTGCAGCGTACTCGGCGATTTTTGTCTTGCTGGTCCAGTTGTCGTAGTGGCCCGTCAGACCGTGTAACAGATAAAGCACCGGGTAGCGTTTTGTTCGAGTCGCCGGCTGGTCATAGTTAACCGGTAAGACCACGTTGTACGGTAAAGACTTTCCAACCAGCGCACTCTGAAACTGAACAGTCTGAACACGCGCATTTGAGGCCGGCGTTGCAGCCTGAAATACTGACGGCGCCGGAGCGACGGCCGGATACGCGAACGCAGTCGCGATCAAACCGGAAACGATGAGCAGGACAATGCGCGCGTATTTCATTGGTTCTTGACTGGGTTCAGCATTGGAATCTTCACGCCTTTGTTAAGTGCGGTATTCGCCGCTTCTTCGTAACCGGCATCGACGTGCCGCGCTATGCCCATGCCGGGATCGTTAGTGAGTACGCGGTTGAGACGTTTAGCCGCGTCGTTCGTACCATCGGCGACTGAAACCTGACCGGCGTGAAGTGAGTAACCAATTCCGACGCCGCCACCGTGATGGAATGAGACCCAGCTGGCGCCACTCGCCGTATTCAGGAGGGCGTTAAGTATGGGCCAATCAGCGATCGCATCCGAACCGTCTTTCATGGCCTCCGTTTCGCGAAACGGTGACGCGACTGAACCTGTATCTAAATGATCGCGACCGATCGCCACCGGTGCGTTGAGTTCCCCACGTTTTACCAGTTCGTTGATCGCTTCTCCCATCTCCGCTCGCTCACCGTAACCAAGCCAGCAAATCCGCGCCGGCAATCCCTGAAAGTGAACTCGATCGCGTGCGAGACGCAGCCAGCGGTTGAGTGTGACGTCATCCGGAAAAAGCTCGAGCGCCAGGTCGTCCGTCTTCTGGATGTCACGAGGATCGCCGGACAACGCTACCCAGCGAAATGGCCCTTTGCCTTCACAGAAAAGCGGACGAATGTATTCGGGCACAAAACCTGGAATATCAA
>DATEPF010000444.1:0-10728 GCA_035273325.1 Pyrinomonadaceae bacterium
CGAAGAAAGCCTGAATATGAAAGGCGCATACTACGAAGTGCTGTCTGACATGCTCACTTCGGTTGGCGTAATCGTCGCTGCAGTAGTCATGCTGACAACGGGCTGGTATTACGCGGATCCGATAATTTCCGCCGGCATCGGGCTTTTCATTCTTCCGCGTACCTGGCTGCTATTGAAAGACGCCGTCGGCGTGCTGCTCGAAGGAACACCGTCGGATGTAAATTTAACGTCGCTGCGGGAATCTATTGCTGGCGTGCAGGGAGTAGCATCGGTTCACGATCTACATGTGTGGTCTCTGACTTCAGGGGTGAACGCGATGAGTGTTCATACGGTTCTAGCCGACCACGCAATGCATGATGAAGTGCTGGCCGCCGTGCAGAAACGGGTTACGCAGGATTTCAAGATTGCGCACGCCACAGTGCAGGTAGAGTGCAAAGGATGTTCTGCCTACGAGACGCACCTTTAAGCGATGCACCTTTTCGATTGTTACTGAAGCTATCCTTTTTGAAGTGAGAATTGACCAGCGTGATTGAGCCGCATTCAGTGAGTTCCCCGCTATACGAATTAGGCAAGATTGTGCTTGCATTTGTAGCGATCGGCATAGGAACGTGGATCTTCCTGAAGTTGATTTTACGTTCAGGAAAGCGAGGCTTGAACCACCGATATCTTGAGGCGAACCGGCAGCAGCGCCGCGCGCAACGTGCTCGGACAAAGCGTAAACGACGGTAATGATTAGTTAATAGACATGAATCAGAACGTTATCCCAGTGAGCGACAACCGAGCCGACTTGGTACGTCGCGGCCGGTATCTCGAATACTTCACCATCGGCTACAACAGTCTGGAAGGAGTAATCGCAATTGCAGCGGGGATCGTGGCAGGCAGTATTGCGCTTGTCGGCTTTGGTTTCGACAGCTTAATTGAAGTGACGTCAGGATCAGTCTTGCTCTGGCGGCTGCATGCAGACGTGAATGAAGAACGTCGTGAACGAGTTGAAGCTATTAGTTTAAGGATTGTCGGAGCGTTATTCGTGCTGCTCGCTCTCTACGTGACTTACGATTCGGTTAAATCGCTGATTAGACGCGAAGCCCCGGAGGAAAGCTTGGTAGGCATTGTTCTGGCCACTGTTTCGCTGGTGATCATGCCCCTGCTTGTCCGCGCGAAAAGAAGGGTAGCTCGCGCTATAAACAGTGGCGCGCTTATGGCTGACTCAAAACAGACCGAGCTTTGTACGTATCTGTCCGCCATTTTGCTTGGTGGGCTTCTACTTAACGCTTTACTTGGCTGGTGGTGGGCCGATCCAGTGGCGGCGCTCGTCATGGTCCCGATCATTGTCAAAGAAGGAATTGAAGCGCTGCGTGGCGAAACTTGTTGCGACGAAGGAGTCTGTCATTAGTGCTGAAACCTCAAACTACCTACATTGCTCTGCTTGTTGTGCAGGCGTTCCATCTCTTGCATCATCGACTCACGAAGCGTCATATCAGCTTTGCAGAAGTGATTTCAGCTCTAGTGCTTTGCGTTCCACCGTGGGCTCCCGTTCCCGCTTTGTTGCTCATGGGCACTCACGTCAGTCTGATCGTCGTGCAAGTTGTAGGAAGTCTTTGGATCAAGAAGCTATCGCCCGAGTGGTAGAGTGGGAAGGTCGGACGATAATCCAAGAAAGCTGGTGATGTCGTATGGTCATAACTAAATCGCTGCTATTTTTTCTTGCGGCCGGTTTATGCGAAATCGGCGGCGGTTATCTCGTGTGGCTTTGGCTGCGTGAAGGCAAAAGTCTTTGGTACGCGCTACCTGGGAGGGGTGGTGTTGATTTTCTACGGAGTCATTCCTCCTTTCCAACCTGCAAACTTCGGACGTGTGTATGCGGCGTATGGAGGAGTGTTCGTTGCGCTCTCGCTATTGTGGGGGTGGCGCGTTGATAAGATTACTCCTGATAGATTCGACATCCTTGGCGGGTTGGTGGCATTGATCGGCGTCTTCATCATCATGTATATGCCGAGACATTAAAACCAACAGGAGGATTGCTGTGGATAGTAGATCCTTACCCGTAGCGTGTAACTTGATGGATTCCGAGTTTCAGGAGCGGCGGCGAAGTGTCCTCCAGAAGGTCATAAGCGCAGTCGCCGAGGTGAAAGAAACAGAGAATGGATTCTCATATCGTTTTCCTTCAGATGGAGCATGGATAAAAGAGTTGGCCACTGTAGTTGAGCTTGAGCATCAGTGTTGCCCGTTTCTACGTTTTAGTATCACTGTGGAAGCAGGCGATGGCCCGATCTGGTTAGAAATGAGCGGACCGGAAGGCACTAAAGAGTTTCTCACTGAAGTTTTCAACTAAATGGTAGCTTGATGAAATCATACCTCGCGGAATTAATGGGAACATTCATTCTGGTCTTTGCCGGAACCGGCGCAATCATCATCAACGACGTAAGTGGCGGCGCGGTGTCTCATCTGGGCATTGCCATAACGTTCGGACTGGTCGTAATGGCCATGATTTATACGCTTGGAAATATTTCCGGCGCACACCTTAATCCCGCTGTCACTTTTGGCTTTTGGGCGGCGCGGCGGTTTCCGACACGCAAGTTATTTCCTTATTTAGCCAGCCAGTGTTTGGGCGCATTGTTGGCGAGTGCAATCCTTCGTTTACTTTTCCGACAGCATGCGACCCTAGGCGCAACTGTTCCAGCCGGGTCAATAACCCAATCCTTTGCTCTTGAGGTGTTGCTCTCGTTCTTTCTCATGTTCGTCATTATTAATGTTTCTGTCGGCGCGAAGGAGAAAGGTGTAATCGCAGGCATTGCAATTGGCGGAATGGTAGCGTTGGAAGCATTGTTTGGCGGTCCCATAAGCGGCGCGTCCATGAATCCAGCGCGTTCGCTTGGTCCAGCAGTGGTTTCCGGCAATCTCAGCGCATTATGGATCTACCTTTTGGCGCCGCTTGTCGGGGCGTTTCTCGGAATTCTTGGCTGCAGATGTGTCCAGGAGAAAGACTGCTGTACGAGTTTGCAGGAGCAGGCAGGATGAAAAGACTCTTATTCGTCTGCGTCGAAAATTCCTGCCGCAGCCAGATCGCCGAAGCGTTCGCTCGTATTCACGGCGGAAAAGACGTGGAGGTATACAGCGCCGGTTCTCGTCCGCCAGGACAGGTGAATCCGCGAGCAATCGAATCCATGCGAGAAGTTGGTTATGACCTCGCCACACACCAATCAAAATCGCTCACGGACATTCCTGATGTTGAGTACGATTTTGTCGCCACGATGGGCTGCGGTGATGAGTGCCCATTCGTGAAGGCCAAGCGACGAGAAGAATGGCAGATACCAGATCCTAAAGACCTACCGCAGGATGATTTTAGGGAAATCCGAAAGCTGATTGAGCAGAAGGTTAGGAATGTGCTGGGGCTTTCGGACTAATTCGGTTTTTCGAACTCTAAACTACCAATCCGCAACCTGGCCGAACTAAGCGGGCAAGGCATCCGGGCGGCTTACTGCCGCATGTTTTCTCAACTTGACTCTGGACTTAGCTCTAGGGTGTAGACTCACTTTCGTGAATGGTCAGCTTCTCCAAATTGGTGAAATAGCCGCTCGCGCCGGGGTGAGCGTTGATACCGTTCGCTACTATGAAAAGCGCCGCCTCTTGCCGCGTGCTCCACGTACGGAAGGGGGATTTCGTGTCTTTGGATCTGAAGCGGTGGAGCGCGTTCAGTTCATAAAACAGGCGCAAGACATCGGCCTTTCACTGGAGGAGATCGGCCAACTCCTCGCTACCGGAGGCGCGGACGAGTGCCTGAGGATGCGAGACCTGTTGAGCGTCAAGCTTGGAGAGATCGATCAGCGGCTCGATCTAATGCGGCAGTTTCGCAAAACGCTCGCGCGCCACCTCTCAGCTTGCGAGAAAGAGTTGCAGGCGCATGGTGAAGAGGCATCCTGCCCTGTCGTTGTCGAGATCTCGCATCCAGAAAAGACTGCCCCAGGCATAAGAGTTAAGAGGAGCAAGAAGTGAGAAAGGAAAACGTGGCAGTGAGCGGGGCAGTGATGACAGCCGTCGGGGCGAGCCTCTGCTGCATTGGCCCAATCTTGACCCTAATTTTTGGCGTTGGCGGATTTGGCGCGGCCACCATCTTTGCGTCGGCACGGCCATACCTGTTGGTTGCCGCAGTTCTTGCTTTGGCATTTGGTTTTTACCGCCTTTACTTTCGGCGCGAAGACTGTGCGCCCGCAGAAGCTTGTCCGACTACGCCAACTAGTCGTGTCGCACGTATCACACTATGGACCGCTTCCGTGGCAGTATTGATCTTCGCGCTCACGCCTTACTACGTGGGGGCGCTCGCACGGCATCTGAGCCCAAAGAGAGAGATCGCCGTCGCACCGCAACCGGTAGCTGCACGCGAGACGTTCAAGGTGAGTGGCATGACCTGCGCCGGGTGTGAAACGACCATTAAACTTGCGCTCGAACAGACGCCGGGAGTGAGAACCGCTGAAGTGAGTTACGACCGGGGCGAAGCGGTTGTTGAATACGACCCTACGCTAACAAATACTGACAAGCTCCGCGCTGCGATAAATGAGACCGGCTACACATGCGAGCTACCGAAATGAAGCCTATGGATTGCTGCGCGACAGAATCGATATCAGAGGACTCGGTGAACATAGCCGAGGCGTTAGCGTTTGACCCAGAGAACGCACCAGCTCCACAAGACGAGCCGCAGCACGCCTGCATAAACTGCAAAGGCAGTAGCCGTCCCATAACTCGCAAGACCATGCTGCTGATGTTGAAACCCGAACACTTCAATGGAATGGGAGAGAGTGAGTACCGCTTCTGTTCGGCCCCTGATTGTCGCGTGGTTTATTTCACGGAAGCTTCGGGAATGGCTTTTACAACTGAGGACCTGAGAGTGCGCGTTGGGTTGAAAGAAACTTCAGGCCCGATTCCGCTTTGTTACTGCTTTGGGTTTGACGAGGCAAGCGCGCGCGCGGAGATTGCTGCTACCGGACGCTGCACTATCCCACAACGCATTTCCGCCTTAATCAAGCAGAGAATGTGTGCGTGCCCGGCTCGTAATCCTTCGGGCGCTTGCTGTCTGGGCGAAGTGAACAGATCTGTGCAAACGCTCTTAGACGAAACTGCGGTTGAAGTGTAGCCCCGCGTGATTGCAGGTGGAGGTACAAAAATGAAGCGCATGCTTCCGTTGCTCTTAATTCTGATCGTTGTCTTAGGCCTCGGGTGTTCGGCTCAGAGCACGGGCCAGAAGGCGTCGAACGAGGTAAAGAAAATGACAGACGCGACACCATCACCTAAACAGGAACCTCGGCCCTACTCGAAAGACCTGGGTGAACTGCGTGCTGCATTCAATCGCGACAAAGGCAAAGTACGGTTAGTAACGCTTCTGTCTCCTACGTGACCGGCCTGCGTCATTCGGGGGGCCTCCGAACTACGAACAAAAGTTCTCGCAAGCACCAAGAGCGCAGATCTGAGCGTCTATGTCGTTTGGGTACCATCGCTGCCGGCGGACAACGAGAGTAAGGTTCCGGCAGCAACCGCCAAAATACCTGACGAACGTGCGATCCATTATTGGGATGAGAAAGGCTCGTTAAAAGTCGCTTACCAGCGAGCGCTCAAGATGAATGAACTGGCGTGGGATGTGTATTACGTTTACCGGCGCGGCACTGAATGGACCGGTGATTTGCCGCCAGTTCCTGACTACTACATGCATCAACTGCGCAGCCTGCCACCCGAGCGGATGCTCGACGGTGACAAACTAGCCGAAGAAATTAATAAACTGCTCGAACAGAAATGAAAGGTGGACAGCGAAGGCAATGTTAAGAACTAAATTATTTATCTGTGCGGCTATCGTCCTCTCCATGAGCAGCGTGGCCTCGGGGGCGACACGCACCACCACGATCTATGTCAGTGGTATGACGTGCGGCGGCTGCGCGATCTCGATTGAGCAGGTCCTGAAGAACACCCAGGGAGTCGAGAATGTGCAGGTGAATTTCGAGCGAGGGGAAGCCGTGATCAAGTATGACGATCGGAAGGTGACCGCTTCGAAGCTACGCGCAGCCGTCAAGAGTATTGGTTTCCACGCGTCGTCGAAGCCGTCCAAGAAAGTGCGTAACCTGAAACCGAAAGACTCTGCCTGCTGTAATTCGGAGTCATGCGATACTCAGCCTCCGGGTTAGGGGATTCGCTTACTCGACGCATCAGAGATGAGCTACATGGTGTAAGAAAGAAGTAGGATAATACAGATGGTTGCAATTCGTGCGTTCGTCTTCAGTTGTTTGTTCGTAGTCGGGGCAGCGGGCCAGCAGGCTGAGTCGCTACCTGAGTTTTCATTACCAACGCTAAAAGGGCAGACAGTGACTTCGCAGGAACTTAAGGACAGCATCGTAATCCTTGATTTCTGGGCCACCTGGTGCGAGGGGTGCATCTCGGAAGTTCCTGCGTTCAATCGTCTGGAGCAAAAGTACGGCCCGCGCGGCGTGAAAGTCATTGGGATGGCAGTCCAGTCGGGATGGGCGAAAGACATACGGAAATTTGCGAGACAGTACAAGATGCGCTACACACTTCTGGTCGGGAATGACGATACAGTTTCGGAGTATGGCGTGATTAGCTTCCCGGCAACTTACGTCATCGCGCCCGGTTGGAAGCTTCATAAGAAATACTTGGGCGTGTCTGCTACCAAAGCTGCGGATATTCAACGAGACATAGAGATGTTACTCGAAGCCAAGCGCTGAACGAGAGCGGAGGAAAGCGGATGATGAAAAATAAACGACACTGGTGGTTACTCTTCGCTGGCGCGCTTCTTTTGGTTGTGGGAGTGGGACCTGCTGCTGGCAAACAAACTCCTAAGAGACAAGAGCGGCTAAATGCCGAAGAACAGAAAGTAATTAACTATTTAGTTGCTGACTGGGGAGAAGCCTACAGCGTTACTAGCGTCGATATCGCGATGGCTGCACTCAAAATGAAGCCATCAGACGAGACACGCGTTCGCATCGGCAGTCACATCAAAGCGCATCCCGAGCTTCACGAGATAATTCGCCGCTGGGGCTGGGTCACGCTTGTGCTCACCCCTGACGAAAAGCTGATTGCGCGAACGCTTATTAATGCGGAACGCGATGGCAAACCGCAGCCCACCGTTTCCGACATAGCCAAAGCAACTGGGATAACCGAAGCTCAAACGGACCAAGGGCTTTCAATGCTTGAGCGTTACGAGATCGTTCAGCGCGCGGCATCCAAAGGGGCGGGCTATAAAGTAGTTGCGCGATACATCAAGTGGGAGCCGCGTTTGGACTTTATCTTCCACAAGGTAAGTCTGGACAGCGGTCGCCAGTTCAACGTCAATTGAGCGATCGACTTCATGCTGTTGGTCAACAGCAAACTCGCAAGTCAAAAAGCCACGATAGACACTTCATCGCCAGAGAGTACGGCCCGCATCCACGTAGTCTTTGATAAAGGGAAGCCTATCACCGTGGAGCCCGCTTCGACCATTCTCTTCATGGGTGGTGGTTGAGGTGTCATCAATCTCTTCAGGTCTGAAGAGGCACTAAATCAATGGCTGCTTAGATACCCGGAACTAAAAGACAAACCTCGCGGGACAATCGAACAGGCTTTGGCGGAGATCGAAAGACGGAAGAAGGGCTAGACTCTTTTCCTCCATACCCAAGACACGCACCCGTACTGGCAAGTTGCAAGGGCAGGTCGCCCAGCCGTCTGACCTCGCTGCAAGCGATTGACTCACACGATACCGGGTTTTCTCTCCTCTTATCGTGCAACAGAGCATCTCCCGCGAAACGCGGCTCTCGTGAATAAGCCGCTGGCATAATCTTTGTGTTCAGTCACCGTACTCCCCTTCTTATTCTGAGAGGATTTGGTCCCGCGATTAGGTCGATACATCACGACTTAGCCGAGCGATCTAAATCAAAGAAAAACGCAGGAAAGCAGATTTAGGAGGAGTGGAAATATGAAAAGCCAAAAGGTGAACTTAAGGGTCGCGGGCTTTGCCCTCATAGCAGCACTGTTGCTGCCTGTGAGCGCATTCGCCCTCGACCCGCAGCATCGCGGGAATGATCACAATCACGGAAATTCTCAAAACCGGAATGGACGCAGGCACGATCGAGCTCATGACCGCTTAGAACGTCGGCACGATCGCTTCCACGATCGCTTTGGTGACCGCAACAATAGGCGGCATCGTGCGTTTCATCGGGAAGCTAGACAAGACCACCGTCAGTTTCATGATCGGCGACGTGGGAATAACCAACGTCGTTTCGACAGACGCTGGTAACCAGCACCCAACGCGGACTGGAAGAGAGCGAGCCCATGGGGGCTCGTTTCTTTTTCTCTATTAGCTTGTCGGGCGCTCAGTCACGAAAAGCAAAGTCATTTGTAAGCACTGATGTTTGCGGTTGCGGTGCGGACATACGAAGGCTTGCCGAATTCGGTCCATGCGAAATGCAGCTCATCACCGAGACGTGCCATCCGAGGGAAACCACTTGACCGCGAGATATCTGTCTTAGCGATAACGGCGGCTGGCCCGAGCGCGCCATCGGGACTAACACGCCGTACTTTTATCGCCCCACCCTCAGCATTTCCCGACAACCAGCAAACGAGGGCCGAACCATCGGGAAGCAATAAAGCGTCAACACGGCCCAGCGTTTCGCCGTCGTCCACTTCAATAGCTTCGCCGAATGACGCGCCCGCATCGTTTGAAAACGCCGCTTTGACTCGCGGTGTGTCATTGGCTCCGGTATACCAAGCTACTGCCACACGCCGACCCTCGGCAGCAACAGATGGACCGTTAACAGGACACCCGCTGATCTCCCAGTTGTCGGAATACACGGGGCGTGGACCACTCCAGTTGTCTTGTCGCCTGCTCACAAAGTGTATGTCGCGTATCTCCTTGTCGGAGCGATCGCGATAAGCTGCGATTGCGCCTTCGGAGGTGAGTGCAGCCGAGGTTTGGCAACACTCGCACACGCGGTCGTCGAGTTGAACTTCGTCCGAGAGCTTGCCATCAGCGTCAATCGCCGCGTAGCGCAAAGTCATGCTTACCGGCAACGGAGTGTGTTCATCGCCTTCATCTTTGTGATCTTTGAGATTACGCCCGTCTACCCACACCGCCCCAACACGCCCGTCAGGGAGTGGTATCAACGATACGAACCCGTGCTCAGTCTGCGTTCTGTCCGTGTGGGGAACGGTTGGTCTTCCCCAGGTTTTACCACTGTCTTTAGATCTCGCAATATTAACGTCGTAGGCGTAAGTGCCTGAACCGCTCTTTACCAGCCAGTGCGCTGCAAGGGAGCCATCGGTAAGAGCGATCACCGAAGGGAAGTCGGCCCAATTCACAAACCAGTTCTCACCTTCCGCGACTGTCTGGGCCGTAGACCAACCACCTGCATTTCGTGTTGCGAACCGCAACGCGTAACGTTTACTGCCAGTCTTCTCCACCCAGCTCAGTATGATTCGGCCGTCTGCAGTCGAAGTCATTTCCGGCTCTCGACTGTCCACGCCAGCCGGAGAAGTAGCCGGCTGAATCGTTAGTGCAGACTGCGTGGTTGAAGAAGGACTACCAGCCTTTTCGGACGACGAATCGGTGCCGCTCCGGTTACAACCGAAAGCCAGGACCCCCGACATCAAGAACAGGAAGGCGCGTAACGTCCAAGACTGTTTCATATAGCCGTACACTCCTTCATCGGAAGACTACCTAGCTATGAAAACGCTGAAGGATAGTACCGAACTGCTTGGGAAGCCTAGTAGACGTATGGTATATTCCGACTTCCCCCAACGAACCATGAGTACACGAGACCGCGCCGACTATGCATAAGCGGTTCCTAGCAATCACTGTCCTGACAGCTGCTGTGCTGTTCAGCCAGGGAGGCCACTTGCTGGTCGCCGCACTCTGCCCGCATCTCCGGGCGGGCATGGCTTCGTGTGAGACGCCACCGGCAAAAGCTTCAATGTCACATGAAGACATGGGGCATGGGGGCCATATGGAGATGGAGCCCGAACCGGCCACTCAGCCAGATTCAAACGCCTCCGCTCTGGGTCAGCCGATTGATGCATGTTCGCACTGCGCCGTGCACTCGCGCACTACTCCCAATGCAGTTTCGTTGAGAGCAACAGAAGTTGCCAAGCGTTCAATCGATTTCAATATTCCGCTGAACGTTTCGGGCGTTGCCCCAGCCACCGTTTCTCCTGTTGCCGTCTTAACTTCTAGGGCGCACGGACCGCCGGGGGAAGCAAGGCCCAGGCATATCCTCTTTAACATCTTCCGCATTTAATTCCTTCCGACAATCACACTCGTGATAGCGACGCGGGCGTCAGCCTGTGTTGTTTCCTAATCATTTCCATCGAATGAAAAACCTGTGAGCGTTCGCTTTGGCGAACCATGTAAGGGGGAATAATGAACCGGCCCAGTAATTTGAGTATTGCGCTGCGAACTCTTAGCGCATTTGCCTTGATGTGTGCACTCACCATCAACGTATTGCCGCAACACGAGGGGCACGTCATGCCTAAGCCCGCGGCGAAACCTAAGCCCAAGCCGAGGCGCGCGGCTCCCAGAAAGCGGCCTGCACCTCGCGCCCGCCGGACTCCGACGAGAAGAGCAACCCCACCGAGACCTTCACCATCGCCGAGCCCGCACGTCATGACGCCCGGAATGGTGATGCCGACAGCGTCGCCAACACCGGCAGCGTCGCCGCATGTCCACACGCCAGGAATGCCGATGCCTACAGCGTCGCCGTC
>DATEPF010000445.1:0-4669 GCA_035273325.1 Pyrinomonadaceae bacterium
AGCGGACTGTGACGTTCCGGCCGCCCGTCAAATCTCCGGTAATACCGCGAAGTCAACCATCTGTTACGACGACAACTATCGCAACTCAACCGGCAATACGATCGGCAACATGGGTGAAGTGTACGCTCGCCTGGTTGCCAGGACTCCGGTCACCTTTCCGGCCGAGAAAACAGGCGGCATGGTGGCGCCAAACTTTGACATCAGCGGCTTATCGCGCGCGTTCGGACCCGTGGGTGGCGACATCACGCAATTTGCCGCCGGAACTTTCAACCCGACCGACGTTTTCAAGAATGTAAATCTGCTCGGCGGAATTCCGTTAAGCAGCATCATGAAGACGGTAATTAACGCGACACCCTCAGTCGCCGGTACGAACATTCCTCAGTTACAGACTATTCGGACGACCGCTGAGATCGGCGGAATTCCCAAAGAGGTTTTTCAAACCATCTACCGGTGGGACATCGACAGCTCATTACTAATCGATACCGGTTTGTACAAACCCAAAGCCGGCGCAACGTTCGTTATTCAAAGCACGCTGAATACACCGCTCGACGGTTCTTCTCCAAGTTTTACAGTCAATGGCGGCCTGACAAATTTCGCGGTGACGTTGCTGAGCGGCGCCGAACTTATTGCCGTGCACTTCAATTCCGCCGAATTCAAAGTGAAGCAGGACGCTAAAGTCGACTTCGATATCGTCTTCAGCCATTTTGAATTTCTCGGCACCCTGCAGTTCGTAAACAACTTAAAAGACGTAATTCCGATGGACGGCATGAAAGATCCGCCGTTTCTCGATCTGGTTGGCCCACCGCAGCCGGGGGTTAAGGTCGGGTTTACCCTCGCTATTCCGACAGTAGGACTCGGAATTTTCACGCTGCAAAACATCTCTTTTGGGGCCGTCTTCTTTTTAGGCTTCCTCGGCGATCCCGCCAACTTACGTCTTAACTTCTGCGAACGGCATCAACCATTCATTCTCACGGTTTCGCTCTTTGGCGGTGGAGGCTTCTTTGCCATCGACATCGGAATGGACGGCGTGAAGCAGGTTGAAGCGGCGTTGGAGTTTGGAGCGTCTATCGCATTGAACCTCGGCGTCGCGGCCGGTTCGGCCTCAATTATGGGTGGCGTCTATTACCAGAAGAGCGGCACCGGCTTTGAAGTTTCCGCTTATTTTCGGGCGAACGGGTGCCTATCGGTACTGGGGATTATCAGCGTTTCAGTCGAGCTCTATATCGCCCTTACTTATTCGTCAAAAGGCATGGGAGCTCACGGCGGTAAGCTCTGGGGCCAGGCTTCGATCACCGTCAAAATCAAGATCGCGTTCTTCAGCATTTCGGTGGGCATCAGTATTGAACGCGAGTTTGCAGGTTCAGATCCGAAGTTCTTTGAAACGGTTACGCTCGACCATTGGGAGAACTACTGCGACAAATTTGCCGACTATCCGGCCTAGAGAAACTAACGATGGAAAAGCAAACCATAATCTTCACGGCTCTTCCCAACGGACGCGCGGCGGATGGGTCTCTCCGCCTTTCCGTATTCATCTCGCCGCGTTTGTGGAGCGATGATCCCAATGTGCCGAAGCTGGAGCTTTCCCAGTTTCCCGACTTCGTTGACTGGGCCAACGTTATCTCGGGAGTTACCTGGAAGGTCGCGTTCGATGGTGGACCAACACTAAACGCGAGTGTTGAAAGCGCACCGCCTGAACCTTTGAAATGGAACGCACTCTTCAAAAATGACACGGACGTTATCCCGTACCGCTTTGACGACTACCGCGGATCCGTAATCGAAACATTTCCCAGCAACGTGATTCATGATTTTCTTGCCGGGGTTTACTCGCGGGCCGCCAGCGATCCCGCTTACGGCGCGGGCAAGGATCTTCCGCCGCTCAGCGTGATTGCAACTGACAAAGATATCGTCTCCATTGCGCGACCCAGCCGGCCGGAAAAGCTTGCTGAGCCACCGCGACGGCCCGATCCGGTTGACCTGGGGGGAACCTTACCGGAGCCTGACCCCGACCCGCACCCGGGACCTGAACCGAAGGGCTGTGGTTGTTGTGGTTGCCTTTCCATACCAATTGCCATACTCGGGCGATTGTTTCCTCCGTTGAAAACTATTTTTGACAAGCTTTGCCAAGGAAAAGACCTGGTGCCTGATGCTGAACCCCCGGCAAAGTCGATCGATCCGAAGCCAACCCTTCCACCCCCGCCACCGCCGCTCCCTGACCCTCCTGGACCACCGCCTCCAGTTGTGCCGGAGCCGCCGCCGTCGGTTGCCAAAACTGCGTTTACGAAACTCAGTGAATTTCTTAAACCGGATTCCACCGTGGTCCAGGCTATGCCCACGCTAATGGACCTTCAGGAGGAATACGATTTCCACAAGATGGTTTCAGCTCTGGGCGACTATCCGATTCTGCTTCGAAAGTTTGGTCTGGTTGTTGATCTGGGAGTTGCCATTGACGGCGTCGCCGTACCGGCGGACGCGATGCTTAAGGTTGAAGTGGACGCAGTGTTCGCCGGCGGCACCACGGTCGTCACACCACGCACTCATTATCAACTCGCCGACGATTCGTTCAATGCCAAGCCGCGGCCTGTCAATCCCGAGATCAGTAACGGGTTACTTCGTTTGGATGACACCGACGCCTTTCGTGTTATTCAGGTCGACGTGGTTGGTGGTGGCACGAAGATACAAAACGCTGCTACCAACATTGTCAAGGATCTGGTGGAGAAACCACCGACAACTCCCGACAACAGTGGCGTCCCCGCACTCAGAACATCGGGGATCTCGGTTATTCGACAGAATCTGCCGGAAGAGTTAGTCGGACGATTTCGCAAATCCCACGCGCTCCAAAGCATGGTCCATTCGATAGATAATGCGCCTCAATCCCCTGACCCGGTGGCTGCCGAACCAGCTCTCCCACCCACGGATGAGTTGTTTGCAGAAGACATCGTGCGGGGATATCGCGTGGACGTCTTCGACCTAAAATCAAATAACTGGCACTCACTTTGTCTGCGCGACGGCAAGTATAACTTTCTCGACGCACCGCTCGAATCGTTTGACGAACAGGATGAAGGATTTGTTCAGTTCGCAGCTACGGAACCACTCGGCAATCCTGCGCAAAAGAAATTGAAAACAAATGATTCCCTTTTTGTTTGGGATGGATGGAGCCTCTGCGCCCCGCGGCCCGGCGAATCGATTCTTCCGCAGGAGCCGGGCGACCCGCTCGACAAAGTCAGGATCGGAACGCCGAAAAATGAAGCCATCACCAACTTCAAACTGGAAACCAGTTTTGAAGCCGCAGCGCGGTCGTTGCCGCGCTTAAGGTTTGACTACCATTACCGGTTACGCGCCCGCGTTTGCGACCTCGCCGGAAACAGTGTGTTCAACCCGGACGAAGCTAAGTTTCAGGATGATGTAGCGGAGCAAACGGCGGACTTTCCCTGCGCACGTTACGAGCCGGTGAGTCCTCCCGCGATGTTGTTACGTGCTGAACCAATCGAGGGTGAGTCGGTTGAGAGGCTAGTTGTGCGTTCGCCCGCGGTTGCCGGTGAATCGCAGACCACCGAACGTCATATCGTGCCGCCCAAAGTTTCACAGTTGATGGCGGAGCAACACGGCAAGTTTGACGGCGTACCGGCTATGGATTCGTCTCTGGCTGCTTACAACATTGCGGTGCGTGAAAAGGGTTCCATCGAGGACAATGCGATTGAGGTCAAAGACAAGATCTGGGCCCATCCCGACGAACAATTTGAGGTGACATATCTGCCGGATCCGTCTGCGCGCGGCGTGGTTCTGCTTGGTCTTCCCGGTTTACCGCCCGAAGAAATCGTGGAACCCGGCGTCAAGATTGTGAATAAGATTCCATTTGATGGGGCCTGGCCCGATCCTCTTCCCTTTAGATTACGACTGGTCGCCATTGCGGCGACGGCCGCACCAGCAGAACCACTTTGGGATAACGTGAATCGAGTGCTGACGGTTGAACTTCCAGAAGCGCAAAAGGCGGTGGTGC
The DNA here is from genome assembly GCA_035273325.1 of Pyrinomonadaceae bacterium. Lineage (GTDB taxonomy): Bacteria > Acidobacteriota > Blastocatellia > Pyrinomonadales > Pyrinomonadaceae > PSRF01. Next base: position 3,998 of record DATEPF010000445.1, read on the forward strand.
GGGTTAATTCGTATCTTCATGGTGACGACTTGAAACGGCAAGGCGTCTGGCAATGGACCGAACAAGTGGCGCCCGCGAATCTCGCACAAGTAGAGGCAGACACTGTCGCCGGACGTAGTTGGCTGCACGCGCCGTGGCGAGAAATTACGCTCGTGCACGCCGTGCAAAGACCGCTCGCGGCGCCTAAAGCCATCGTAGATTCACCGGCAGACAAGAAACTGGCCGAGACGTTTGCAATTATTTCCGGCAAGGTAGTCACTCATCCGGAAAGCACCAGCAAAGTGGATCTAATTGGCGAGTGGGAAGATCCGATTGACGACCCAAAACTTCCCGCTCCTACTATTCGCACGCAAAAAGCGCATCTCTGCGAAGTGCCCATTGAGGAGGGCACTCCCGTATCTGCAATTCGCGATGGCGCTCGGCCTGACAATCCGAAACACAATTTCGGCGATACCAAGTTTCATATGGTTACTTATCAGCCGGTAGCCACGACCCGGTTTCGCGAGTACTTCCCACCGTCCATTACCCAGGATCCCGCAAACCTGAAACTGGAAGGTCCGCCATCGGATCCGGTGATGGTCAAGAATTCAGCCCGACCCGAAGCGCCGAAAGCGTTATACGTTGTTCCCACCTACGAGTGGCTGGACGTGTCTGCCGCTCCCGGCACCTTCA
>DATEPF010000446.1:0-4537 GCA_035273325.1 Pyrinomonadaceae bacterium
TAGCAGAGAAAAAACCGCCAGAGCCGCAATCGGAAGGACGAGCGGCCACGCACCTGCAAACCAACGCTCGCTCAGATAGCTCTCAATAATCCAAAAGATTGCAAGCACGAACGCCGCGCAAACAAACAAGGCCTTCCACCAGGCCTCGACCGTCCCATAGGGAACAGCCGTAATCACAATTAACCCCAGAACGGAAAAAAAGATTCCCGCACTGAGTAGCCGTGCTATTCGCATCCGGGCGGAACTAGCACTCGCGGGCCCAACAGACTCGAACCCGTTCGCTGGAATTTCAGCCTGGGCCATTAGCCGGTAACTTTTCCTGCAGCGGCGCGTATCGGCACTTCTTTCGCGCCTGCCGGTTTTGCGTAAGACTCGAGAATGCGTACCGCAGCTTCTGATAAGTGCGTATGCAATAAACCCGATAAGTAGTTGGTATCAACCAGCAGCGGTGGATCATTGAAGGGCCGGTAAAGGTTGATCCACCCGAGATTCTTGCCGTCCGCCGCCAGCGGCAGTCGCAGACACCAAACATTTGGGGACCCTATCACCTGCTCTTCGTGAACACCCTCGCGCTTCCATGACCACCAGATCCGCCCGTTGCGCATTTCAAGTTTTTGTATGGTGCGATGATCAGTGGCTCTAACCGCGCGTTCACTAACATCGGCGCGACCGAGTTCACCTAATTGAATGTTCGAGTAGGCAAACTCTCCAAACTCGAGCATCACCGCCAGCGCGTTGAACAACTCTCCCAGGTTGGTCGCTTTCGAGAGTGCCCTGCCCGCCCGTCGTATGCGGATATTGTTAGCGACGCGCAGGCGCCGGTCGCCGACAGTTCTCTTCATTCCAGCGCGCAGCTCGTCAACTTCGTGATAACGCAAGTGGCCGACGGCGATGGTCACAGCGACCGCGATCACGAACAATACGAAGCCGGTTTGGGGAGACGACGTGGTGGTCGACAGAGCGGCCGTCAAGCCGAAGGCTGCGCACACGCCGTAAAGAATCAGGACGACACGCCGCTGGGACCAGCCGCGCGCCAGCAGCATGTGATGTATGTGTTCACCGTCGCCCTGAAACATTGGTTGCCCGCTGATGAGACGCCGGGCCATCGTCACGCCCGTATCAACCACCGGTAAACCGAAAGCCAGCAGCGGCGTGATCACGGCGACCGATGTCGTAGCTTTCTGAGCACTGAGCACCGACAAAGCGGCCAGCAGGAAACCGATGAACAGCGCGCCTGAATCTCCCAGGAAAATTGAGGCGGGGTTGAAGTTGTATCGCAGAAACCCGGTGAGCGCACCGCAGAGCACCAAAGAAAACACGATCATCAGTGGATTAGCCTGGGCCAAAGAGACGATCAGGATGACGACTGAGGCGAACAGCGCTGCGCCGGTAGCCAATCCATCCATGCCGTCGATCAAGTTGAACGCGTTGGAAATCGCGACCAGCCAAAACACAGTGATGATAAAACTGACGGCCATCGGAAAATGCACAGTGCCGGCGAACGGAATGGCAAGCGCTTCGATCCTGCCGCCCATCGCGAAGAACAATGTCCCGATCAAACCGAGTCCGACAAACTTCACTGCCGCGTTAGTTCCCCGCAGGTCATCGTAGATGCCAAGCAACAAAACCAGGGTGGCCGGAATGGCAGCGACCAGGACCTCGTCTTTAAACTGCGCCAGCGACTCAGTCAGCAGGTTGGAAACCAGGGGCAGAGTCGACAGAGCGATGGCCAGCGACAAGTAGATGGCAACGCCGCCGAGTCGAGGAATTGCCTTAACGTGAACTCGTCGACCGTCAGAAGGAACATCGAGGAGGCCAAAGCGTTCGCACACCCGCCGGATTACCGGAGTGATCACGAGGGAGGCGAAGGTGGCTATGAGAAACAGCGCGAGATAAGTGTTCACGGCCGTGCCTTTCTAAACCATGGGAGTTTTGAGTTTAGAGTTCGTAGTTGGGAGTTTCGTGCATTTCGTGTAATTCATGATCGTTGTTTATGCGGCCTAAAAACCGATCCACGAAATAACAAAGTCTTAGACGCGACGCTCGGAACTGCCGTCAAGAATTCGCATCAGTTGGGGCAGAAGCGTCTGCCGGGAAAACGACTTCGCGAGCTCCGGGAAATAATGTTTCCCCGCCCGCGGTTCCGAGTTTGATAATTTCAAGATGTGGTCCACCACCGCCTCTACGTCCCCATTGCGCGCGACGAATGCCGACCCGCCACCATTAATTCTCGCCTCAATCCGCGTGATATGACTCTCCGCGGGACCAAGATACAGAAACGGTGAACCAATACTTAACAGGTTATAGATCTTCGATGGATGGACAATTCCGACAAATGCATCACCCATAACCACCGTGTGCAGGTCGGCAGCGGACAGCGTCGCCGCCAGCTGCTCAAATGGCTGATACGGAAGACAGCGAATGTTCTGTAGACCGTGTTCAGTCGCAAAGCTGCGCACCCGTTGCTGTTCACTGCCACCACCAACAAACGCGAAGACAATATCTTTGCGGTTCGAAAGCCGTCGCGCCGCCTCGACCAAAGTGTCAAGCGGATGACACGGGCTATGATTGCCCGCATACATCACCACGAAACTTTGTTCGAGTTGATGCTGTTGCCGAAACATTTCCCTGCCGGGTGCATCGAAGCGCGCGTTTTCGTCATGCGCCCAGGGCGCGAGGACCTCAACTTTTTCAGCAGAAATGCCTTTGTCGACGATGCGGTCCTTCATGAATTGGTCCAACGCAATAATTTTTTCGGCGTGAATCAGGCTGGAGCGAAGTAATCGTTGCAAAAACTTTGCTGATACCGAACCTTCTTTTAGCCAGCCCGCAGCCAGGGCCTGGTCCGGATTAAGGTCCATTACCCAGAAGTAAAACTTGCCGCCTTTGAGACGGGTAAACGTGGACCCCAGAAACGAGATCAGCGGCGGTGAAGTTAACGCGACGACAGCATCAAATCCCCGCAGGAGCGACAGGCGCAAGCTGCAATTCACCATAAAGCTCGCGAAAGTAACGGCGCGGCGCCACTTGCTCTGTTTACCTAAAGCGAGTGCCGAGATGCGAATGATCTTGATGCCTTTCCACGTTTCACGTTTCGGAAAGCGCTGGGACGGGTTGTCGTAACCGCGGTCACTGGTAATTACCGTGACGTCGTGTCCTTTCTCAACCAGACCAACAGCCAGATCAGTTAGCTGTTGGGCAGTCGCCATCACGTCCGGATGGAAGCACTGATTCAGGAGCAGGAAGCGCATTAACTAATTAGTTCGTGTTATTTCGTGTAATTCGTGGATCAGTCTTTAACAGCGCTAAAAACGATCCACGAATTACACGAAACAGGTCAGGGTTGAGTAGCGGCTGTTTTCTGATTGCCGATTTCACCCTTGAAATATTCGATCGTCTTTTGCAGGCCTTCACTAAGCTCGATCTTGGGTGTCCAATTCAATAAGGCCTGCGCCCGCGTGATGTCGGGTTGACGTTGTTTCGGATCATCTTCCGGCAAGGTCAGATGCTCGACCACCGAGCTCGAACCGGTAAGCCTAATCACTTCGTCTGCCAGTTGCCTGATAGTGAACTCGCGCGGATTGCCGAGATTGATCGGCTCGTTGATTCCATCCGTGTTCATCAGAAGAATCAGCGCGCTTACAAGTTCATCGACATAACAGAACGAACGCGTCTGATCGCCGGCGCCGTAAATTGTCAGCGGTCTATTGCGCAAGGCCTGCACGATGAAATTCGAAACGACGCGGCCGTCGTTTTCCAGCATTCGTGGGCCATAGGTGTTGAAAATCCTGGCAATGCGAATGTCTACATGGTTCTGGCGGTGGTAGTCCATCATCAACGTCTCAGCCAGGCGCTTTCCTTCGTCATAACAGGAACGCACGCCGATGGGATTGACGTTGCCCCAATACTCTTCACGTTGCGGATGAATCAGTGGGTCGCCGTAAACCTCGGATGTCGATGCTTGCAGGATTCGCGCATGCACGCGCTTGGCGAGTCCGAGCATGTTGATCATGCCCATCACGTTAGTCTTGACCGTCTTCACCGGATTGTATTGATAGTGAATCGGAGATGCGGGACAAGCCAGGTTATATATCTGGTCCACCTCCAGCAAAATTGGCTCAATCACGTCATGGCGGATAAGTTCGAAATGCGGGTTATCGTGCAAATGCAGAATATTTGCGCGACGTCCGGTGAAAAAGTTGTCGAGGCAAAGCACGTCATGGCCGCTCGCGAGCAACCGCTCGCACAAATGCGACCCGATAAATCCCGCCCCGCCAGTTACTAGTATTCTCATAGTCTTTGGTTTCTAGTTTCTAGTTTCTAGTTTCTAGTTTGTCCTGGTAGTTTTGTATTTTGTTCCTTTGTAACCGGATGTCCGGAGATAGGTGATCAAACCCGCTGCCATCGATCCTGTTTCCGCCGCCAGCGCACGCAACTCTCCGAATTCATTTTTATCGATGTAACCTTGGTCCATAGCGACATAGAGCTGACATCTAACCTCGGCGGCAGATCCTTTTGCTATTGCCAGGAATTGAAC
>DATEPF010000447.1:0-9642 GCA_035273325.1 Pyrinomonadaceae bacterium
TAAAGTCACCAAGATGCGAATCCTCTTCTTCTCCAATCGGAGTTTCCAGGGAGATTGGTTCCTGCGCGATCTTCAAAACCTTTCGCACTTTGGAAACCGGAATGTCCATCTTGTGTGCAATTTCTTCGCTGGTCGGTTCTCTTCCCAGTTCCTGTACCAAAGCACGTGACGTGCGAATCAGCTTATTGATAGTTTCGATCATGTGCACAGGGATCCTAATCGTGCGCGCTTGATCAGCGATCGCCCGGGTAATCGCCTGCCGAATCCACCAGGTGGCGTAAGTAGAGAATTTGTAACCGCGGCGCCACTCGAATTTATCGACCGCTTTCATCAAACCAATATTCCCTTCCTGAATCAGATCCAGGAACTGGAGACCGCGATTCGTGTACTTCTTGGCTATTGAAACCACTAAACGCAGATTAGCTTCGACCAACTCTCGTTTCGCCTGACCAGTTTGTTGTTCGCCAATCACTATCGCCTGAAGCGAACGTTTGATTTCAAGCGGACTGACATGGTGGTCCATTTCGATCTGCTGCAGCCGCTTCTTAACAGTCGATATCTGCCGTTTGTACTCTTTCTGGTCCTCAATCTTTATTCGCTTACGCCCGAGTTTCTCGTGCAAGCTGTCTATCTCACGCTCGGCGTCGCGCACTTCCTTTTGCACTGCGCGAATGGCGTTAATCAAACGCTGGCGCGAGCGTTCGGTAAGACTTAAGCGTCCGATTTCCTGGGCGATTTCCAGGCGGCAACGCGCGACCTTGCGGCGCATCCGCATCACTTTCTTACTATTCTTGCCGCGCGTCTCCTTTTCTTCGACGCGTAGTTTGTCCCAATCCTTCAATACCTGCGTGGCAAGCTTGCGGATGTTCTGGATGCCTTCAATGGTCCAGGCTCGATACTCTTCGGCTTTGTCCTCGTCCCCGGTTAGTTCCGCCTGTTCGGAAAAAATAACTACGTCGCGGATGTTCGCGACGCCACTCTCCAACTCATCGCCAATCTTCAGAACTTCCTTAACCGCGATCGGCGAACGTGCAATCGCCTTTTGTGTTTTCAGCTGCCCTCGCTCGATTCGCTTGGCAATGGCAACTTCACCCTCGCGCGTTAACAGAGGCACCACTCCCATCTCGCGCAGGTACAACCGAACAGGATCGTTAGTCTTTTCAAGAGCGCCGGCGGACAGATCCAGCTCAACGTCTTCTTCGTCTATTTCCTCGTCGTCGACTACTGCCGCGGCGGCTTGTTCGATGAGCCGTTCATCGGAGTCGCCTACCGGAATGTTGGAACCTTCAAGTTTTTGCAGGACGTCTTCAATGTCGTCGGGTGAGACAACGTTGTCGGGTAGCTCGCGATTCAGATCGTCGAAGGTGAGGTATTTCTTGTCGCCGCCGAGTTCAAGCAGACGCTCCATTACATCATCACGATCTTTTTCTTCAGTACTCACTAAATTCACCGTGGGTGCCAGATTAAACGCGAGGTTGTGAGTGTTATCAACTTACCGCAACCAGGGCCCTAACGGGTGCTCCGACCTAATTTGCGGTTTGTAACGCTTCTATTTTCGGGAGCAAATTAATTCTCCGCCGGGTTAGCTCCAATCGTTCCATCGTTAATTGATCGCATAACCCGGTTTCTCCATTACGTTCAGCTTCTGCTATTTCCGAACCTAATTCACTAAGACGTCGGTCCACTTTCATCAACTTCAACTGATCCAAACTGCGTTGGGCACGCAGACGTCGCGACTCATGATCAGTTTCTTCATAATCACTCATCAACAAACCGGGCAGTATTTCTGCAACCGGATCCTCTGCCAGAACGCTAGCCAGGTAGTCGTAATTGCAACTTTCATTACTTCGATCTGCCGCGATCAACGCTTGAAATATGGCTGCCGTGGCCAGCCCTTCGTAATCGTCCGGCTCAAGGCTGCGGAAAAGCTCGCGACGCAAATCCGAATCGCTTAACGCCAACTCCAACAACTGCCTCTCAGCTACAGTCGGCTTTAATTGTGTGCGCCTGGTGACGGGTACTCGCGTGCCGCTGCTGGTCCGGATGGACTGCCATAACTCGCGTCGAACGGTCGCGTCTGCGATGCGTAACGAATCCATCGCGATATCGAAGTACTCTCGCTTCTGCAGCCGGCTGGTAACGGCCCGGATGTAGGGCAACACTTCGTCGATGGCGGCTTCCTTGTCCGCAGGATTACTTAACTTTCGATCGCGGATTGCCTGATTGATCACGAATTGAATGTGCGGTTGAGCTTCACCGCGCTGTCGATGGTATTCCTGGGCTCCAAACTTCCGGACAAATTCATCGGGGTCAGAGTCATCGGGAAGGACTAAAACTTTGACCTCTATATCTTCTGCGAGGAGTATTTCAATTGCTTTTTTTGCGGCCTGCACGCCGGCAGGGTCGCCATCATAGTTGACGAGCACTTTGCGGGCAAACCGGCCCAGAATTTTTACCTGATCATTTGTTAACGCCGTCCCCAGGCTCGCTACCACATTCTTTATTCCGAACTGGTACGGAACAATCAGATCCAGAAAACCTTCCACCAGAATCGCAAAACCGTTCCGCCGGATCTCGTCCCGAGTCAGATTCAAACCAAAAAGATTTCTGCCTTTTACGTATGCGGCTGTCTCTGGCGAATTGATGTACTTAGCGCTTTCATCCTTCAGTGTGCGGCCGCCAAACGCAATAGGCCGTCCCTGAATATCAAACACAGGAAAGATCAAGCGCCCGCGGAAACGGTCATAGGACCCGCCCTCTTCCTTTTTAACAACCAATCCACTTTTTTCGATCTGTTCCTGCGTCGCGCCTTTTTGCCGCAGATAAATCGACAGGGCGTCCCAACTGTCCAACGCGTAACCAAGCCGAAAAGTTTTCTGAGTCTCGTCTGTTATCTCGCGCCTCTTCAGATACTCGCGAGCGATGCGACCTTCGGCGCTGGATTCCAGTTGTTGTTCCCACCACTCGAGCGCCCACTTGTTTAACTCGATAACAAGATCAGATTCCTGCCGGCGCGCTTCGAACCGGCTGTCGTCAATTAACTTCGGCAGGGGAACGCCGGATTTTTCCGCAACCAGTCTGATCGCTTCCGGAAAAGAGACGCGTTCGATCTCCATTACGAAGTTGAAGACCGTTCCGCCTTTATGACAACCGAAACAATAGAAAATCTCCTTGGCAGGACTGACCGAAAACGATGGCGTTTTTTCTTTGTGGAAGGGACAACACGCCATCCAGTTGGCGCCCTTTTTCTTCAACTGGACGTAGTCCTGCACCACCCGCACAATGTCTGCCTGGCGCTTCAGATCGTCGATGAATGTTTGCGGATAACGCATCGCACGCTGACGGTTAGAAAGGCGAGGTAGTCAACTTCCTGCCGCGGATAATTTTTGAATAGCGCATGCCAGTCTCATGATCAAACGGGACTTCGCGGCCGTTTTCATCTAAGTCTCTAACAATGATGCCGGTAGAGCTGATTTTGCCAACACTCAAAATTCTGACGCGCTCGTTTTGTTTTGGATCAAGAAGGTTCAGGAACATGCCCCGCTTCAATCCCTGCGCCGTTCCCGCGCTGACAACGACGGTCGTGAGGTGAACAGGAGCGTCATGACTTCCTCCCGTCCCATCACTATTTTCGTAGCTGTAGTTCTTGCGCAATTCAACACGGCCCACGCGTGCAATCGTTGCCTCGATCGGTTTCTTGAGATAGCGGACGTATTCGTCCGGAACAATCATCTCGAGAGCCCGCGACTTGTTGTCTTCAGCGGTGGACTGTTCTCCTCCAACTCGCGTCAGAAACTCGATGGAAGACCAGTAATGAAAGTCGGAATAATTATAATTACCGAGTCCGGCCACGTAATCACCGAGCGCCGGCATTTCTTTTTCTTCAATCAAGAGTTGCGCGGCATTCATTCTCACCGGCACGAAACGCATTTCAGCGAGCAGCTTGCGGTGTGCGTGCGAAACTCCGTGGCTGGTGTTTTCGGTACGGAACTCGGGAAACAACTTGACTACCGAAGGTGAAAATTCAACGCTTCCATAACTTAACCCGACTACTTTTGCCTGACACTTATCTACATGAGCAATCACATAGCCGCCGCGCGGAGCTAAGCGCAAATAGGTTCCGTGTACGTCGCTGCCGCTGAAATAAGTACCCGCCCACTCACTTGCGCCAGCCGCGTGATTTTCATCTTCGATATTTTTCCAGCGGGCGATCGCCTCGTCAGCATGCTGAGCTGTGAATTGAGGAGTCGGGAACCACCAGGCTTCGGAAACACCGTTTTCCCAGTATCCCCACTTATCTATTTGCGCCTGAGCACTGGAAACCGCGCACACGATGAAACAGAACGCGAGTAAGACTTTGATTTTCATGAACCTAATCATCTTATTGTTTCAATTCTACGACCGTCGCTCCACTACCGCCTTGATCCTGAGGGGCCGGCGCAAATTGTTCTACATGAGGATGGCCCTTCAACATTTCCGTAATTGCCTTGCGCAAAGCCCCAGTGCCGTGACCGTGAATGATCCGTACGCGCGATACCGATGTCAGGGACGCTGCGTCGAGAAACTTATCAACTGCATCAATCGCCTCGTCTGTAGTCTTCCCAATTACGTTCAACTCAGTGGCTGCGGTCTCACCTGATTGAACGTTAACTTCCGTTCCCGACGGGCGTCGAAGGCTTGCGAGTTTTTCGTTCCTGGTGTTGGGAGAGACTGCGAGCTCGACCAGTTGCAGATTATCAAGGTGTTCCCGCAGGCGAAGCGATTTTACCCGCACTTCCGCGACGCCATCCTTGATTGCGTCAACTATTCCGATTGAGCCGAAAGACTTTAACTTCACCTTATCGCCAACTGCAATGTCGCGCCCGGGTGTGACTTTGTAGACTTCTTCTTTCTGCGGTTCCTTTGTCAAAGGCTTACCCGCTCGCACCACCTTTACATCACGAGTTTCAGACGTAGATGCACCTACCGTCGCACCTCCTCGCACACTCGACGCCGCACGCTGCGCTTCCCTCTTCAGTTCTCCCACGCGTTTCTGCGCCTCTCGTTCAACCTTCAAACGCTCAGCACGATCTACAACTTTCGATAACAAATTCCTCGACTGCTTTTCGAATTCGCTAACGTGTTTCGCAAGAGCACTCTCAAACTCGCTTTGTCGCTCGCGTTCTCGCCGCTCAGCCTCTTTATCCAAGCCGGCAAATTTTTCAGCCACTGCCTGACGTTCCTCGTCAAGCGCGTGACGTAATGCTGCAGCTTCTTGTGATTCCTGTTTGATGCGTCGCAGATATTCCGATGCTTGTCGCGTCGAATCAGTAACCGACGTCAGCGCGACATCAATCACTTCGTCGGGAATCCCAAAACGCCGCGCAATTTCCAGACCCGAAGAAGACCCGGCTATACCGACCAGCAACCGGTAGGTCGGTCGTAAGGTTTTTTCGTCAAACTCAACACTTGCATTGATTACGCCTGCTTCGTTCCCGGCGTACATTTTCAAGCCACCGTAATGCGTCGTGACCATCACCTGCGCCTTGCAAACCCTGCGAAAGTAATCGACCACTGCCACACCCAATGCCGAACCTTCTTCCGGATCTGTTCCGGTTCCAACTTCGTCCAACAAGACAAGCGCCGGCGGTTCGCACAGCTTCGTCATGCGAGAGATGTTGGCCACGTGGGACGTAAACGTGGAAAGATTTGCAGCGATCGACTGATGGTCACCAATGTCCGCCAATACCGATTTGTAGAAAGGAAACCTCGCGGCCGCCGCAGGCACTGACACACCCGACAGCGCCATTAGTGAAAGTAAACCTGTGGTCTTCAGCACAACTGTTTTTCCGCCGGCATTGGCGCCCGAGATCACCATGGCATTGTGAGTGTCATCCAGCGAGAGCGTGACCGGCACAACTGCATCACCGGCTGCGCGCAGGTTCTCCTCGAGCAACGGATGACGCGCCTCAACCAATTCAAGCCTGTCGCCGCCTACCTCGGGAATTACACACTTGAATGTCTGATGAAAAACTGCCTTCGCGTTGATGAAGTCGAGATTCGATACTACGTCCACTGCCACTTCGATCGCGGGCAACTGCGCCCGCAAGTCCTCCGTCAGGCTGAAAAGTATGCGCGTTATCTCGCGCAACTCAGCCTCGTGCAACGATTGCAGCTCGTTGTTAGCTTCGATCGTCTCCAGGGGTTCGACAAAAGCCGTCGCCCCTGATGAAGAGTGACCGTGGGCCACACCGTTAACCCGGCCACGATGATCTGATTTGACCGGGATCACGAAGCGATCGTTGCGGACAGTGACGAGTTCATCCTGAATAGCCTCGGCCGAGTTTCGCATCAACGATTCCAGCGTGCGGGTAATGCGGAAACGCAGCTTGGTAATTTCGTGACGGATGCGCGCAAGCTCAGGGCTGGCGCGGTCATCGAGTTCTCCGGTTGGTAAGATCTTGTTAGCAATCCGCGCCGCGAGTCTGTTCAACTCGGGCGGCAGTCCCTCGACCATACCCCACAGGATGGGCGATGCATCGCGTTCAGCGAGAATTGATGCACGCGCCGACATCGCGTGTTCAATAAGCGACTTTAAATCGAGAATCGCAATAGGCTCGAGAATGGCGCCTTCCACCTTCAATAGCGCCAGCTTTTCACGAGGGTCTTCCAAATCACTGAAGCGCCAGGCGGCGCCACGGTTTCTGATTGCGACACACTCCGCCAAAGCCGCTAAATCATTTTTGAGTTGTGAAAGCTGAGTTTGAGGTTCGAGTACATCGACGCGAGCTCTACCCATCGCCGTCTGTGCGCCACGTTGGAGGAGCGCGCGCAATTGGTCGTATTCAAGAATTCGAAAAGCCTGATCGTGCATTTGTTTGGGAGCAGGAGTACACAGACATTGTGAGGGAAAGCGCTGAGGTTGGCAAAAAACGATCCACGAAATAACACGAAAGTAACGAGTTTATTTTTGAGGCATCCTGTTAATTAGAACTGGCGTTGCCGCCGCTCGCGCCCCTGAATGGCTGAGGAGAATAACGCGCGAACATCCATGACTTCGACTTCGCCAGATATCCCCGTTGCTTCAATGCTGTTCTCAATCGCATCGACAGCAAGCGCCAGTTGTTCATCACCGCGAAATGCGATCAAGTGATTTGGTATTCCATTGTCAGCACCTTCCGGGTCCTTAACCCGGCGCAGATCCAGCACCGTGAGCATTCGGCCCTGCAAACTAATAATGCCCATCACCGCCGGTGGAGCATGAGGCAATGGCGTTGGCTGACGCCAGTCTGCGACAGTTGCTATTTCGCTTTCGTCAACGGCGAACAGTAGAGACCCGACGCGAAATGTCAGTAGTGTTTTAGAGCTTCCCGGCATGTTCGGATTATACGTGTCTTTTTGACTGTTTCGTGGATCGTTCTTATGCAACAGAGAAACCGATCCACGAATTACACGAATAACAGGAAGTACCCTCGTTTAACTTTTCACGCTACGCCAGCTGTTTATTGTAACGGCACGAACAGCGGTAGAATGATCACGATTAACTCCCGAACCTTTTTGCTATCCAACGGTTAATTCGAACTAATTACCTTGAAAATCCCAACCACTAACATCGCAGTAAGCTTGTTGATAATTCTGCAATTCACAGGTTCAGTGACGGAAAAGCCCGTCGCAGAAAACTACCGAACCGAAACGAAGGACCTATCTATGCCGGCGCAAGAGAATGTGCGGGTGCGCGCACCGGAGATTACAGGTGGCCGCGGCTGGTTAAATACTGACAAGCCTCTTTCGCTGGCCGCACTTAAGGGCAAAGTTGTATTGCTCGATTTCTGGACCTATGGCTGCATCAACTGCATTCACATCATTCCCGATCTTAAGAAACTCGAGGCTAAGTATCCGAATGAACTAGTGGTCATCGGTGTCCACTCCGCCAAATTTGATAATGAAAAGGAGACGGAGAACATCCGCCGCATCATCATGCGTTACGAGATCGAGCATCCCGTCTACAACGATGCGGATTTTTCGGTCTGGAAAAGCTATGGCGTACGAGCGTGGCCGACACAGGTGTTGATTGACCCGGCAGGCGACGTTATCGGCGGCGTGTCAGGTGAAGGAAATTACGATCTGATCGACCAGGTGGTCGCTAAAGCCATCGCAGAAGCGCGCAAACGCGGAGAGCTGAACGAAACACCGTTGAAGCTCGCGCTCGAACGCGCCAAAGTCGGCGACCTGCCACTGGCCTTCCCGGGTAAGGTCGTGGCAGACGCGAAGAGCGACCGCCTCTTCATTGCTGATTCAAACCACAATCGAATAGTGATTACCCGACTCGATGGGACGTTGATTGAAACTGTCGGCTCCGGGAATAGCGGTGCTGCAGATGGTCCATTCGATAAAGCAACATTCTACCGGCCGCAGGGGATGGTGCTTGCGGGCGATAACCTTTATGTCGCTGACACTGAGAATCACTTGATCCGGCTCGTCGATCTGAAAGCGAAGACCGTCAAAACAGTCGCCGGAACCGGACAACAAACGCGTGATTACTTCAAACAAGGTCCCGCGCGTTCTGTAGCACTCAGTTCACCCTGGGATCTCGAGTTAATTGGCCGGCAGCTTTACATTGCGATGGCCGGACCACACCAGATTTGGAAAATGGATTTGGACAAACAGGAAGTTTCCACCTTTGCCGGGTCGGGACGAGAAGCGCGAGAAGACGGCGCGCTGCTGGAAGCCGGTTTTGCACAACCTTCCGGTATCACGTCTATCGGCAGCAAGCTTTACATAGCAGACAGTGAATCAAACATCCTTCGGGAGATCGACACGACGTCAGGCCGAGTCGAAACGCTGGTGGGCGGAGATTTGTTTGAATTTGGCGATGTCGATGGCCAAGGCGACGACGTCCGGCTGCAGCATCCCCTGGGTGTGGTGGACCATGATGGAAAGATACTGATCGCGGATACCTACAATCACAAGATCAAGGAACTCGATCCGCAAAAGCGAACGGTTAGAAGTGTCGCCGGCACCGGCAAACCCGGACAATCAAACAACGCCTTTTACGAACCTGGCGGTCTCAGCATCGCAAACGGACAGATCTACGTCGCGGACACCAACAACCATGCCATTCGCGTGGTGGACTTGAAAACTCGACAAGCGTCGACACTGCAATTGAAGGGACTACAACCGCCTGTTGCAGTTGCGAGTGTTAACCATAGCGCAAGCGATCCCACAGCCGAGGAAACGCAGTTAACCAATCAACGTCTGGCGGTCAATAAAGACTCGGCGCTCGTTGTCACTGCAACGCTGCCCGCGGGATATCATCTGAATCCGTCTGCCACTCACCGGTTCCGCGCTGAAGTAATCAGTGGTGACGCTAACTTGAAGTTGGTTTCACCGGGGGCCCCGTCGGCGGAAAAACTAGTGGAGATCAAAGGTAAGAAGGAATTTACTCTTCCAATCCGGGTAACTATCAAACCCTCGTCCGCCGGCGCTGCAGACGTGCGCGTCACGCTTACGCTCTACTATTGTCGCGAGGACAACACTGGTACTTGTTTCATCAAGACGCTCGCGTGGCGAGTGCCCGTGGAAGTCGTGCAGGGTAACTCTGGCGCAACTGAGATCAAATTGACGCGAAAGCTCGAGGCATCGTAATCAAACGCGGCAGTTTTC
>DATEPF010000448.1:0-8563 GCA_035273325.1 Pyrinomonadaceae bacterium
CTTTGGTGTTGGTTCGTGTAATTCGTGGATCTTTTTTGAAGAGGCGCATAAAGCGATCCACGAATTAGCACGAACGAGACATCAACCTTGAACGGAGTTTTTGTTAGTTGCGCTGAAGAAGTACCAGAAACCATAACCGCCTAAAGCAGTGCCAAGCGGGATAATTGGGAGGACGACGATGGATGCGATGATTCCCCAGAAGCGGACCTTCGGTTTTTGTTTGAATAATTTCCAACTCGCCAACGCGGTCGGGAGCACGCAAATAAGTCCCAGCACACCGTAGAAGATCACTGTGACCACGGCGCCAAGTATTCCGTACCCCGCCTGATTCGGATCGCCGGTGTCATTCGCGATCGTAATACCTAAGGCAACGAATACGCCGGCTGTGACTAACAACAGCAGCAGAAAAGTAAAAAAGTAAATTACGGCGAAGGCGGCGAAGCCTATCGCTAGAATTTTGGTGTGATCGGTGGTGGACATTGGGCACATCTTATAGGGTAGAACAGAAGAAACGACCAGCGCGATTGGCCGCAGACGTCGTATCGCTGTTGTCAGCCTGAAAATCGGTCCACGAACAACACGAAACAACGCGAAGTCGTTCGCTAATTCGGGAAACCCTGGGACACCAATGGTCCCGGGCGAACGACGCAACCCTGTCAGGGTTGCGTCCTATATGGCTACCAGTAGACCCACAAGTCGTACGCAGCCTCGTGGTGCTATTTCGTGTGCTTCGTGTGTTTCGTGGATCGCTGTTAGGCAGCCTAAAAACCGATCCACGAACAACACGAAACAACGCCGAAGTCGTTCCTTAAGTCGGGAAACCCTGGGTCACGGAATGGTCTCGGGCGAACGACGCAACCCTGTCAGGGTTGCGTCCCATATGGCTAGCGTTAAACCCCAGGGTTGCCAAAGCGCAACCCCGGGGCTGGAATTAGCGAACGCCTTCGGCGTACAAATGCAAACCAACTAAGAAGCTTCGTTTGTGTCCCGGGTTTGCAATGTTAAGCTTCCGTAGCTCACTCCAAATCTGAAAACGGTGATCCTGAAACGTGGACCACGTCGAGTCGACTGCCGCAGAACTGCCAACTTCAAGTAGGCCACTGGCCCAAACGCCGCCCACAAACTGGCGGCTGAAGTTAGTCGTATTTGTTGCAGGTGCAGTTTTGATGGGCCTCGAGATGGCCGGAAGCCGCGTACTTGCGGCACACTTCGGGTCGTCTATCTACGTTTGGGGCGCGATTATCAGCGTCTTTCTGGCCGCGCTCTCAGCCGGCTACTACAGCGGTGGCATCATTGCCGATCGTAAACCAACTTTCTTTTTACTAAACGTGCTGCTCTTCATCGCCGGATGTTGGTTGCTGGTGATGCCACTTTACGCAAACTGGGTTTGCCGCGCGGTCCGTTCAGTTAATTTTGGCGAGAGACTAAATCCGCTGCTGGCGACGGTGATTCTGTTTGGTGGTCCGAGCGTGCTGTTGGGAATGGTTTCACCGTTTGCAGTACGTCTGGCAGCCCGCGAGCTCGAAAGAATCGGAAACGTTTCAGGCCGTCTCTACGCTTTGTCCACCGTGGGAAGCATCGCCGGCACACTGCTTACCGCTTTTTGGTTGGTGCCGCTCATGGGCGTGCGTGCGTTGCTACAGGCACTCGGTTGTTCGCTGATCGTTCTTACGCTGGTGGCAATTCCCAAGTCGAAGAAGACTACCGCGGCCGCCATACTGCTCGCGGGACTACTGTTTGCTCTTTCAACGTTTGTTGGCCCACTTGTTGAAGCAAAGTTCAAAAATCCAAACCGCCGCACCGTTTTTGAAGCCGACTCCGCATACCACCACATTCAGGTCATCGACGATGTCCATCGGAATGCGCGCTTCCTTAACTTCAACAATTACACCGAGGGCGCGATCTCGCTGACGCCGCCATACGAAAGCCAACTTGTTTACGCAGACGCGTTCCAGCTTGGGCGCATCTTCCGGCCGCAGCTTCAACATGTACTGGTTATCGGCGGTGGCGGAGGTGTTGGCGCGCGTAAGTTTGTTGCTGACGATCCGAGCGTTGTCGTCGACCTGGTTGAGATCGATCCGATGGTAATAGATGTGGGCCAAAGGTTTTTCTACCTGCAGGCCGATCATAGGCTGCGCGTTCACGCCGAAGACGGTCGGAACTTCGTGCGCGAATCCAGGCAGCAATACGACCTGGTGGTACTGGACGCTTATACCATCGGTGGTCAGGTGCCATTTCACCTGACAACACAGGAATTCATGCGCGAGTTGAAGTCGATACTAAAACCGGGCGGCGTCATACTGGCCAACATCAACAGCGCTTTGGAAGGACCGCGTAGCCGTGTCCTGCGTGCTGAGTACAAAACCATCGCGTCGGTGTTTGCCGAACTGTATTTGTTCCCCCTCACCGGGGCGCGACGCGGTCACGCAGATCCAGTTTTCTTGAATAGCCGGCGGAATGTGATCCTGGTGGCGACTGTTGAGAAGCAGTCACTGACGCAGGAGGAAATTGCGGCGATTGCGGATCGGTTGGCCGCTGCCGGCGTCGTTAAGACGAAAATCTTTACTGAACTTGCGCGACAACTGTTTACCCGGCCCGTCAACACAGACGACGTACCGTTGTTGACCGATGATTACGCACCCGTGGACACGATGTCGTTCTAGGTCGTGGTGCTGTGTGTAAATCGTCGATTGTGATAATGAGGTCAGTACCACCTGCGGTAGCGGGTGGGTCAACTCCGAACCCACCCGCTACCGCAGGTGGTACTGACCTCCCCGCCTCACACGACCCACGATTACACGAAACACACGAAATACGCGGTGGGATGCGAGCCGCGGCCGATCCTGAGATAATCAAAGCTCATACAGTATGTTCAGATTTCTATTAACCGCGATCGCTGTATCGTTCCTGGCCGGTTGCAACAACCCCGGCAGTACTCCGTCGTTGCCAAAGCCAGCCAACCCGGGTGACGCTATCGGCTACGAAATAGTGAACACGTGGCCTCACTCAAGGGAGGCCTACACCCAGGGATTGATTTTTCACGATGGCAAGCTAATCGAAAGTACTGGACAGGAAGGGCGATCAAGCATTCGGCGGGTTCAACCGGAAACCGGTGATGTGCTGCAGAAGGTCAGTTTGCCACCGCAGTATTTTGGTGAAGGGTTGACACTGATGAATGGCAAGCTTTACCAGTTGACCTGGCAACATCAGACGGGATTCATTTACGACCCGGTGACCTTTCAGAAGCTCGGTGAGTTTAAGTACTTCGGCGAAGGATGGGGACTGACCCACGACGGACAGCATCTGATTCTGAGCGACGGATCGAGTCGACTGAGGTTCATTGACCCTTCAACTTTCCAGGTGAAGAAGACGCTTAACGTGACGGATCGCGGCGCGCAGGTTAGTCAACTAAATGAATTGGAATATGCGGGTGGTGAAATCCTCGCGAACGTTTGGCATTCCAATAGGATTGCGCGCATTGATCCCGAGACGGGAAAGGTGACCGGCTGGATCGATCTAACGGGTCTACTGAAACCTGGCGAGGTGACTGATGAAGATGCCGTTCTGAACGGTATTGCGTTTGACCAGGCGAGCGGCCGGCTGATGGTGACGGGAAAGATGTGGCCGAAGCTTTTTGAGATCCGGCTGAAATAACTTTTAGTGTTAATTCGTGGATCGCTTTTTTCCTGGCAGCTAAATACGATCCACGAATCACACGAAATAACACGAATAAAACCAGTATTTATCAATGAGTTTCGAGAAATATTTTAAAGCATCTTCTTACGCGACGGTCGTCAGCGCGATGCTGGCGTTGTTTCTTGCCGGAGGTCTGCACGCGGGGTTGGCTATCTGTTTTGGCGTCGTTGTGGTGCTGGCGTGGAAGTTTGAAGAGACGAAGTGGCAACTGTCTGAACGCACCGGATTGGTCGTCGTGTTGTTGTCTGTTCCACTGTTCGTCATCGATTGGCAGTATCAGAAAGCGACAGGTGAACCCGCCGGCCGCTTCGGCGTTACCGCACTCGCGCACCTCATCATCTTCCTGGCCGCCGTCAAACTTCTGCAGGTCAAGAAAGATCGAGACTGGGTCTTTCTTTACCTGATCTCTTTTTTCGAAGTATTGCTCGCTGCAGGTCTCAGTTTTAGCCCGGTGTTTTTGGCAACCTTGACCCTTTACCTGCTCTGCATTCTCTCCACGATCATCGCTTTCGAGATTCACAAAGGTAAACGGTCGATGCCGCAGACCGAGACGCGTCTGCTGGTTCCGCCTGACTCGCGCATCTTCAACGTTTCGCGTCCGCGCAGTAAGAGACAAGTTGAAGCCACGCGTTTGCCGTTAGTTGCATTGACGCTGATGTTGCTCATCTTCGTGTTGGCATTACCGTTGTTTCTGATTGCACCAAGGTCAGGCGCTGCCGCATTACTGCGTGGAGGTTCCGGACTTTCCAATTTTGTCGGCTTCTCCGAAACGGTGAACCTCGGTGAAATCGGTAGTCTGAAACGTGACAACGCAGTAGTCATGCACGTGCGCGTCGAAGGACCGCCGCCGGGCAGAGCGCTGAGATGGCGCGGGGTAGCGCTCGACGAATATACGGGACGGGGTTGGAGAAAGTCCGCAGCCGCGCGACGTACGGAACAGAAAACAAGCGAACGCGGATTGTTCCAACTCGGCACAACTGAGTCACTCAACCGTCTGACGGCGCAGACTGTTTTTCTCGAACCCATCGAGTCGCCGGTGTTGTTTGCAGCCACTCGCCCGATTGCGATCCAGGGTGATTTTTCCACCGTGCGCGTCGATGCCGAAGGTTCGATCCAAAGCCGTAAACTTGGATTCGATCGGCTGATGTATAAGGCCTTGTCCGACATGACAGAGCCTGATGTGGCGACACTCCGGCGCGATCGTCAACGTTATCCTGCGTCAGTTGAACGCTACCTGCAGTTGCCGGATTCGCTTGATCCCCGGATCGAAGCACGCGCAAATGCGATGGTGGTGAATGCCGACGCTCGCACCCGGTATGACGTGGCTAAGGCCATCGAAACACAACTGCAGCAAGACTACGGCTACAGCCTGGAGATGAAGGCAAGTGGGGACGATCCACTCGCGGACTTTTTGTTTAACGTGCAGGCCGGACACTGTGAATATTTCTCCACGGCTATGGCAGTGATGTTGAGAACGCATGGCATTCCGGCGCGCGTGGTTAATGGATTTCTGCCCGGCGAGTACAACGAAGCCGCAGATGCTTACATGGTCAGACAAAGCGACGCGCATTCATGGGTCGAGGTTTACTTTCCCGAGAGTCGTTCATGGGTGACATTCGATCCGACTCCCGCAGCGGGACGAACTGAACCAGTCAGCACCGGCATCGCGGCGCAGCTCGGAAAATATGCGGCCGCGCTCGAGTTGGTTTGGTTTCAGTATGTTGTAGGGTATGACAAGCAGGAACAGCGTTCGCTGGCAAGCTACCTGAACAATCAGTTGTTTGAATTTCGCCGTGCTTTGTCAGGAATGCTGGCAGTCGCACGAAACGCGGTAGCGTCGCAACCATACTTGATCATGCTGATAATCAGTGCAGGGATCCTGCTGCCCCTGTTGTTGTTTGCATTGACGCGGGTGAGACGGCTTGGATGGCGGCGTGCGTTGCTTGTCGAAGACGAAGCGGCGCAACAGAAGCGGTCGGTGGTGATGTTCTATGAACGCATGACGCAGCTACTGGAACAGCGTGGGTTTCAGCGCGATGCGTATTTGACGCCGCTCGAGTTTGCTGGTGGAACCAATCTAAACGCCGCGTTGGAAGTGACGCGCGCCTACAATCGTGTGCGTTTTGGCGGAGAGAAACTTTCAGCGCAAGAGCAGCGGAATATTGAGCAAGCTTTACTTGAATTAGAAGCGACAGATACTGACTAGATTCTGTAATTCGTGTTAATTCGTGGATCGTAATAATGAGGTCAGTACCACCTGCGGTAGCCGGTGGGTTCCACGATGACCCACCCGCTACCGCAGGTGGTACTGACTCCATGCATCGTACGATCTACGAATTACACGAATAACACGAACAAGAACGGCCTGATTATGAAGAAAGTTGGATTTATTAGTCTGGGTTGCCCGAAGAACCTCGTGGACAGCGAGGTGATGATGGGCCAACTCCAGCAAAACGGTTATCAGATCACGTCTGACGCAAATGAAGCGGACACTCTGGTTGTGAACACCTGCGGCTTTATTGATTCCGCAAAGCAGGAATCGATCGAGGCCATCCTTGAAGCTGCCAGGATGAAAAACGGCGGCAAGGCAAAGCGCCTGGTGGTTGCCGGTTGTTTGGTGGAGCGATACCGCGATGAGTTGAAAGCTGAAATGCCGGAAGTCGATGCCTTCATCGGCACCAGCCAAATCAACGACATCCTGACTGTATGCGACCCGGCGGTAAACACGCGCTCCTTGCCCGTGTTGCCGGTTGGTAATCAGAGTGCGACCTACCTTTACGACGAATCAACACCGCGAGTGCTTGCAACGCCCAGTCATTATGCGTTTGTGAAGATCGCTGAAGGCTGCGATCGCCCGTGCGGTTTTTGTTTCATCCCACAGATGCGCGGCCACTTTCGCAGCCGTCGCTTCGGTTCGATTGTCGCGGAAGCCCATCAGCTTGCCGAGGAAGGCGTCAAAGAATTAATCCTGGTAGCGCAGGATTCGTCGCGATATGGCGAAGATCTTGGCAAACAGGATGCGCTGGCCCAGTTGCTGCGCGAGCTATCTCATACAGACGGCATTGAATGGGTGCGGGTGATGTACACCTATCCGACGCACATCAGTGATGGCTTTCTTGATGTGTTGGCGGAAGAGCCGAAGGCGGTCAAGTATCTCGATATGCCGCTGCAACACGCGTCGCAAAATGTTTTGAAGTTGATGAAGCGCGGCGGCAATCGCGCAAGTCTCGAACGATTGATCGAGCGCGTGCGTCAGCGTGTGCCGGACATTGGTATACGGACGACATTCATAACAGGGTTTCCGGGTGAAACTGACGAGGACTTTGAAGAACTGCTGACGTTTGTAAAGAACGTTCAGTTTGATCGCGTGGGCGTGTTTACATATTCGGATGAAGAAGGAACCTCAGCTTACGACTTACCGAACAAGGTCGATCCGAAAATGGCAGCGAAGCGTCGCGATCGTTTAATGAAGGAACAGCGGAAGATCTCTTTGCGCCGCAACAAGGCGAAAGTTGGTCAAACCCTTCCGGTGTTGTTCGAAGGCGATTCCGAAGAGACCGATCTGCTTTGGCAGGGAAGGCTCGAGACTCAGGCCCCGGATATCGATGGCTGTGTGCTGATTAACGACGCTCCGGAAGACTTCATTCCCATTCCAGGTACGATGGTTAACGTGCTCATCACCGAAGCCCAGCAGTACGATCTCGTGGGAACTATAGTTTAGTTTGTTCGTGTTGTTTCGTGTGATTCGTGGATCGTTTGAGGGGATGAGGTCAGTACCGCCTGCGGTAGCGGGCGGGTTCTGAGATGACCCACCCGCTAGCGCTCATGGTACTGACGTCATTATCACGATCCACGAAATACACGAAATACACGAAATGTCTTGAGTTCAACCAAGTGGCGATCAAAGAATCCAGCGATGAGTTGAATCCGCCTCAAGCAGCCGCAGCCGCGGCTGTTCCGGCGCCCCGCCCGATACGTTCATTCAAAGATTATCTGGCGCTCGCCATTGCGACTTGCGGCGTTGGTTATCTGCCACTGGCGCCGGGCACCTGGGGATCGCTAATCGGTCTCGCCGTTTATCTGGGGATCCGCGGGGCAGCGATGGGGTTCTTCTTTGAACGGGCGGGCGCCACAGACCTGCTTCAGGTTTACTACGGTGTGCTGCTGGTTGAAATCGCGTTTGCTGTCGCGTTGTCGCTGGTTGGAACGTGGGCGGCTTCGCAAACTGAACAATTGTCCGGCACGAAGGACCCGAGCAAAGTGGTGATAGACGAGGTCGCCGGTCAATTCATCGCTTTACTGACAGTGCCGTTTTTAGTCGAGCCCGCATGGTGGTCCATAATCCTGGCATTTGTCCTATTCCGTTTTTTCGATATTGTTAAGCCATATCCGGCGCGTAGGCTCGAGAACATCAAGGGTGGGTTAGGAATTATGGCCGACGATTTGATCGCCGGTGTCTACGCCGCTCTCGGAGTAATGATTGCGGTCTGTATAAGTTGGTTTATCTAAGGAGGGGTAGATGTCACAGAAAGAGGACGCATTGGAACAGCGTAAGTCTGATGCGACGAGCGATGAAACTGTCGACGACGTTGAGAAAACGGAAGATGGCGCGGAAACAACCGATTCTAACGGTGACCCCGGCCCATCGCCTGATGGCGAACTTGATTCGAACGATGAACTGAAAGACACGGGACCGATGTAGGATTTATTCGTGTTATTCGTGGATCGCTTTTTCTTAACGACCAAATTCGATCCACGAATTACACGAATAACACGAACACTACTCGAGCGGCATCTCGGAAATTTTCCAGGCTATGAAGGCGATGAAGCAGAGCATAAAGCCCAGGATTACGAGTACAACCGGTTC
>DATEPF010000449.1:0-4444 GCA_035273325.1 Pyrinomonadaceae bacterium
ATGTTCACGAACGAACCACAACTTTTCAAAACAGTGCTTCAAGTTCTTAAACTCGCAAAATCTTTCGCTGATGTGCCAGACCCGGAAAACATGCGGGCTATTACAGCATTCTCTGATAGCGTCGTCGTTACGTCTGGTGGACCATTTGGAACCGCAGGACTCTTCGCTACGGTGGGCGTATTGGCAGGGGAGTTATTAAAGAGAGGGATCTTGTGCCGCGGCGGCATCGCCAGAGGACGAATGTATCACGCCGATGGGATTTTATTCGGCGAAGCACTCGTACGCGCATACGACTTAGAGCGTCACGTGGCCAAAATGCCGCGGATCGTTATCGACGACGACGTAGCACCCGCAGTTTTCTTCCTAATTGATGACCAAGTCCCCGCGGGTCAAGCGCGACCGCGATGGAAGGCTTATTCTGAATGTCTTTGCACATTTTTGGGAGCGGGCGGACAACGACTCGCCGGACGTTCTTGTCGGCGATCACTGGGGCGGCTCCCCTGACGAAGAAGGATTGTTATTGGTTCGTAGTGTCTTTGAAGATGCTCTGTCCCGAGCACGTTCGGGTGATGCTGACGTCTTGGAAAAAATCCGGTGGGCTGTCGGCCAATTCAATGAGACTTTGCAAGAGATTCAAACTAGCGCTATTGTACCACTTCTTCTTGATTGACACTATTAATGACGTGGGCTAACAAATGTTGGACGCCAGGCGGTTAACTTCTCGCAACCAACTTGGCACGGCGAAAAGTGAGTTGATTCGCGCCGCGTGAACTCGTCAGCAACATAAGCATCCTTGGACGCGACTAGCGGGAGCGTTTGGCATCATGACCGGTGCGGTGAGTTCGTGCCTCGTCAACTTCAACCGAGGGTTGCCGGTGACCCTGAAACGATATGAGCCGTGTCTTCCTGGTAAACATCGGGGCAAATAGCGCGCACGGTTCCATTGCGCGCAGTCCTCGCTTTGCCGACGGGTCATTTGTTTTTGTCCCTTTTCCTAATGCGGGTGGTGCGTGGATTCGTAACTATCCTCATGTCTGTCGGCCGTTTGTTCGCGCGACTTCGTTAGATTCTCACGACGACCCAGACTGGCCGAACTTAACATACGGTGACGATTGCGCAAACGGGCGTGCGGGTTCGCTTCAACAGGTAACCGAAGGTGACCTCCTCTTGTTCTGGGGAATGCTCTGGGGAAACCGCGGCAATTCTTGGCAACACTTCGACGGCTCTTATGGCTGGTATTTATTGGGCGCGTTTCGAATCGCTGAAATCGTGCTTGGCGGTCGAGGTGCTAAGGACACACGGCCAGAATATGTAGGTCGCGCTCTAGGGAACGTTCACTTTTCACATGGCCAGTTACCACTAACGCATCGCGTATTCATCGCGGACCCGCGATACTCGACGCGTTTCCAAACGGCAATCGATCTGGAGGTTCATCGCGCAGATGGTCTCATCTATCGTACGATTCGAACGGCGGACGGCAGGGCGCTTGCCCTCAATCGCACTCCGAAATGGAACAGCAGCCTACGGTCATGTCGGCCCGTTTGGGATTTGGATATTCCAAACGATCGCCTGCTAGCTTGTGCCGTTCGGGACGAGATCATGGCGGCAAACGATTACAATCTCTTTGACGACATGCTTGTTTGAGCCGCAGCAACCCAACAGATCTTGGACGCGAGCAGCGGTGCGACGATCGAATTAGCGCCGGCGCCTCAACTCAACCGTTATAGGGCTTTTGAAGATCGATGACAGGAAAGTGGTATCAGCTAGTCTCGCAAAATCAGAATGGCCTCTTAATTCATGGACGACATCGATAAACAACTTGAACAGTTTCGTATACTCCTGAAATCGGAGCCGAACAACCCTCGGCTAGACAACGAATTTGCTCTCGGTCGCTATTGCTTGTGGGCCGACAAAATGCAACATGACTTCTTTCGGCATCTCACACAACGCACGGAATCTGACGACTTTCACTTTGAAGAACATGGCCACATATACATGTCATATTGGTACGGGGCGTTGTATGTCGTCGTTGAAGGCTGGAAGGAACTCAAACTGACCGATCCGGTAATTGACCAGCTACTTGGTTCACCTAATATCGATCTACTTCGCCGCTACCGAAACGGTGTCTTCCATTTTCAGCGAAAATTCTACGACGAACGTTTCTGGCACCTGATGCTCGCTGGGCGCGAGTCTATCGAATGGGTCAGCCAACTTCACCGAGAATTTCGCCGCTACTTCATGTCCTTTTTTGCCGCGCGTAAGAAAGCGCGGAATGCTCAAGCCGCAAGCTCATGATGTGCGGCCAACAAATCATTGGACGCGAGCGACCGGCCCGTGTTCCTAAGTGGTAATTAGTCCGGCGACGCTCGTAAACGCCGCCGGTTAACTCAACCCTGGACATACCATAGCGGAGGACTTATGAGTTTGTATGGTTACACCGACGAACAGTGGAACAGGGCAAAAGAGGAAATGAGGCACGCGCTCATTCCAAGGGCTACCGCCGACGACACGATGTCGTACTCGGAACTCACAACGAAGATCCACGCGATAAACTTTGCGCCGGACGACCATGCGCTTCATCATATGCTTGGCGAGATTTCCGAGGAGGAAGATGCAGGTGGACGCGGAATGCTTTCTGTCATCGTTGTCCATAAGGAAGGCGACAAAATGCCGGGACCTGGTTTTTTCGTGCTGGCAAAGAAGCTTGGTCGCGATACGTCTGATCGCGTGCGCTGCTGGTCGGACGAGCTTACAAAGGTTTACGCTAATTCAAAATAGCTTTACCTCTACTGGATACAAATCGGCGGATGCGAGCGGAGACGCTTTCTCAACTTTGCCTGTGGTACGAAGGGTGATTTGATTCATGCCCGCGCTTGAACTCAAACCATTGCGTGGCTTCTTCCTTTCATCATGTCGAGACCGATCGAGACCCGTTATAAGGGCTATCGCTTCCGAAGTAGGCTTGAGGCGCGATGGGCCGTGTTCTTCGATACTCTCGGGATCGATTATCGCTACGAGCCAGAAGGCTTCGACCTCAACGGATTACCTTATTTACCTGATTTCTACCTTCCCAAACAGCAGCCCGCATCATGGATAGAGGTTAAACCAGAAATACCGCGCGACGCTGCGGGTTGGTCGTCATTGCTCAGGCGGCTTTTCGAACTAAGTAAATTCCAACGCGAGCACGCCATTGCGATCCTTGGAGATCCATATCCGGGTGACTACAAGCTTTTTTTCGTCGGTTACATAAGTGAAACTGACGAGTTGATAATTCCCAGAATTGATACGTATGCCGAGCAGGAAATTGTCTTTGCTGAATCCGATTGCGGCGCAATTCACTTAGCTCATGTGTGTCCGCCTGATGTGGATACACCTAACGCTATTCGGCTCCGAGATGCGATTCGCGACTGCCCGGACCCGATGCAATGTGTAATGCATATTTATGGGGACAACGTACCGCGGATGGCGCAAAAATGCCCCGACCTTTTCAAGGCATTCTCACGTGCCCGCGGCGCGAGATTTGAATTCGGGGAAAAACCTTAATGCTCAACCGGCCGCTGTAACCCATCGCCTTCGCCACAAACCAGAAGCAGCATTACTCTGGACTTGAGTTAGCGCTTCTTGCTGGACTTAGATGTGCGCTTGATTCCTTGATATCTCACGTTGCCACGTAGCTTATCCGGCAAATCCAGTTCATCGTCGACGATATCTTCCAAATGCACGCCGGCAAGTCGCGCGTATCTTAAGAGGGTCGTAAGGGGCGGCTCATTTCTGCCAAGCTCGTACTTTGAAATGTTTGTGTATTCAACCTCATCCTCAAGTCCAAGTCGCTTGTGCATCTCAGGCTGAGACAAACCAAGCGCAAGGCGAATCTCCTGAAGCTTTTGGGCCAAGCGCTTTGGCTTCGGTCGCGAACCCTTCCCCATCAGAAGTGACCTCCTGATAAAGGGCGATCCGAACTCTTGATTCTATGTATGAATATACATAAAATCACGCTGCGCTTACGATTCGCCGTGAGTAGGAACCTTCCATGCTCAACGGCGATGCTCATCACTCTCTTTCGTGGGAGGTTGAGCTACGCATTTGACCGTTGCCGGATTATCAAAGACTAGAGCGCGCAGAGCATAACAGACCGCGCCCGCTTTGATCATCGTTTCCTCAGGCCTTTTCCGTATTGTCTCAGTAGTTGTTGGTTCTCGCTCGCGCTTGGGCCCACTAACCTCAGCTCTCTTAAGAAACAACGCGATTACCTCGAACTGCAGGATTCGACCATTGGTGAGGCTGGCGCAATGCACACATCGCCCTTGCGGCCAGGGCCGCTTTTCAGTCCTGACTATGAGTACCTCGAAGGTGCTGAACTAGCGAACTAGCGAAGCAGCAAACTAATGATGGTCAGTATCACAGTAGTGCCAACGCTCAGTTGTGTTGTCCCATTCGGCTGCGG
>DATEPF010000450.1:0-7233 GCA_035273325.1 Pyrinomonadaceae bacterium
ACGAGAATCGCGTCTTCGAAGTCGTAACCGCGCCACGGCATAAATGCCACCAGCACGTTACGCCCCAGAGCCAGCTCGCCCCGGTCGGTACATGGACCGTCGGCGATTACCTGTCCTTTATTTACCCGTTCCCCGACGTGAACTATCGGGCGTTGGTTGATACAGGTGTTCTGGTTTGAACGTTTGAACTTAATTAAGGTGTAGATGTCTGCGGTCACTTCGCGTGAGATCGTGCCGTCGACATTGTGGTCCGCCTTAATAATTAGACGTTCCGAGTCAACGTAATCAACCACACCGTCGCGTTTGGCAACCACGACCGCGCCGGAATCGCGCGCTGTAGTTTGTTCCATGCCCGTACCGATGTACGGAGCTTCCGCGCGAAGCAGCGGCACGGACTGGCGTTGCATGTTCGAACCCATCAAAGCGCGGTTGGCGTCGTCGTTTTCCAAAAACGGAATCAACGAAGCAGCCACGGAAACGAGCTGTTTCGGCGACACGTCGACGTACTCGATGTCTTTGCGCAATGCCAGGATAAACTCACCGGCTTTGCGGGCCGCGTTGCGGTCGTTAACGATGTAACCGTTTTCGTCGAGCTCGATGTTTGCCTGGCCGACTACATGCTTATCTTCTTCCCACGCAGTCAGGTAAAACGGCCACGGCTCGAACTCCGCCTTGCGGCCATCGCTGCCGACACGCTTATTCGCCTTTTCGATTTCCTCAAGCGGAATATGCTCGCCGTGTTTTAGTTTCGTGTCGCCGCCGTTCAGCACACGAACGTACTCGAGGACGCTGCCGTCGACGACCTTCCGGTAGGGCGCTTCGATGAAACCGAATTCATTGATCCGCGCAAAACAGGAGAGGCTCGAAATCAAACCGATGTTCGGGCCTTCAGGCGTCTCAATCGGGCAGATACGGCCGTAGTGCGTCGGGTGAACGTCGCGGACTTCGAATCCGGCTCGCTCACGTGACAAACCTCCCGGTCCGAGTGCAGACAAGCGCCGCTTATGCGTGATTTCCGACAGCGGGTTAGTCTGGTCCATGAACTGCGAAAGTTGGCTGGAACCAAAAAACTCACGAACTGCAGCGGTCACAGGCTTCGCGTTAATAAGATCACGCGGCATCGTGGTCTGCATTTCCTGGTGAATCGACATCTTCTCCTTGATCGCGCGCTCCATGCGTTCAAGGCCGATGCGAAACTGGTTTTCCAGCAATTCGCCAACTGCGCGCACGCGGCGGTTACCGAGGTGATCGATGTCGTCCGCCTGGTATTCCGAAGGGTTCTTGCGCATCTTCAGGAGATAAGCGACAACTTCGTAAAAGTCTTCCGCCGACAGTAACGGATCGTTAATCCGATCGCGTTCCGGTTTCCCCATCTTGATGTTGAACTTCAAACGGCCTACGCGCGAGAAATCAAATTTGCGCGGATCGAAGAACATCGCCTCGAGCAGTTTGTAGGCAGTTTGCACAGTCGGCGGATCGCCCGGACGCATCTTGCGATAAATCTCGAGCAGCGCGTCGACCGGTTTAGTGATGACGTCCTTCTTCAGAGTCTGCGAAAGGATTGGTCCAATATCGTCGCGCTCGGGGAAAAACACCGAGAAGCTATCGATGCCACCCTCGGCAATTTCCTGGACCTTGGCGGGAGTAATCTCATTGTTGGCCTCGAGAATTACTTCGCCACTCTCTTTGTTGACGACGTCAGCAACGGCATAGGCGCCTTCAAGCTGCGCACTTTCAATTTCGACTTCCTCGATCTTCGCCTTGCGCAGGCCTTCAAGAGCTGTGTGCGTCACCTTTTTGCCGGAACGGACGATCGGCTCAGGTCCACGTCCTTTAATGTCAAAGTCGACCTTCATGCCAACGAGGGCGGTTGGCCCTTCTGCCGGCACCTGAATCATCAGGCGGCCTTCCTCAATGGCAATTTCATCCGTCACATAAAGCGCGCGAAGGATGTCTTCATCGCCGAATGAAGCAGTCTTCACTCTGTCTTCCAGCACAGAATCGCTCTTGACGAGCGTTCCGTCTGACGGTTTGTTAAACCAAAGGCCGAGGGCGCGCAGAAAGATTGATGACAGAAACTTGCGCTTACCCACGCGCACGTACAACAGGTTCTTCTGGTCGTATTCAAACTCGACCCACGAACCGCGATACGGAATTATCTTGGCGATATAAACTGCGCCGCGTTTGAAGAAGACGCCGGGGCTGCGATGCAACTGAGAAACGATGACGCGCTCGGTGCCGTTGATGATAAAGGTACCGTTGTCGGTCATCAGAGGAATCTCACCGAAGAAAACTTCCTCTTCTTTAATGTCGCGGATGGACAACGTTTCCGTTTCGGGATCCTTGTCATACACCGTCAGGCGAATTTTGACCTTAAGCGGAACGCTGTAACTCATGCCGCGTTCCTGACACTCCTGCTGATCGTGTTTGTGTTTCAGCCCGACCGGCTCACCGCAGTTTTCGCAAAGTTGCGGACGAACGGAGTTAAAGGTTCCACACTTATGACAGAGGGTTTCGCCGGCAGCGAGTGGATTAACCTTGATCGTTGAGCTGCAGTGTTTACAGTTGGCCCTGAGATAGTTCAGACCTTCTAAACGGCCGCACTTACACTGCCAGTTACCGATTTGATATTCGACGAAATCGAGCGTAGCGGTCCCCCGAAAATCCGAGATCGGAAACACAGACTGAAAGACTGCCTGCAGGCCAGTGTTCTCGCGCTCTTCGGGCAGAAAATCCATCTGCAGGAACCGGTTATACGATTCGCGCTGGATCTCGATCAGATTGGGAATGCGGACCGCCGTCGATATCTTTGAAAAATCAACACGCTCAGGTGCCTGGCTGGTGCGTTTTCCTAATCCTGTATTTACTTGTTGAAGCAGATTTGCAGACATGAGAGGTTCCTTTAATGATTGCCAATTTCCAATTTGCGATTTCCGATTGGGCTCGATCTAAAAATCGGCAATCGGCATTCGGCAATTGGAAATGTCCGGAGACGCCAATAGGCGGTCAGGGCGCACAATGCCCTGACCGCTTAATCGCGAAAAAAGCGGCTAATCCTCTTCAAATTTTTTCGGAATAACGCCAGCGCCTCAATACTCTTTTAACTTACCGAGCAAAACCACCACTGTCAAGCCGACGAAAAGCAGCGAAATGTTCAAAGTCCAGTGTTCAAAGTCTGCTTACGCTGTAGCGACTTTGGACTTTAGACTATTTCACTTCGACAGTTGCGCCTGCGTCCGTCAGCTTCTGCTTGATCGTTTCAGCTTCTTCCTTAGACACGCCTTCTTTCACGGACTTCGGAGCTGCCTCGACCAAATCCTTGGCTTCTTTAAGGCCAAGAGCCGTTACTTCGCGAACGACTTTAATCACGTTGATTTTGTTGCCACCGATAGCCTGCAGCACAACGTCAAATTCAGTCTTCTCTTCTGCCGGAGCAGCCGCTTCAGCGGCGCCACCGCCGGCTGCGGGCGCAGCAACTGCAGCCGCGGCTGCGGAAACACCAAACGTCTCCTCCAGCGCTTTTACGAGCTGCGACGCTTCCAACAGCGAAAGCTCTTTAACCTGATCGACAATCGATTGAATCTTATCTGTTGACATGACCGTTATTTACTCCTGAAAAAGTTGCCGGCAGAATAACTACCGCTGTTCGTGGCTTGCTTGTTCGTTTGCATCTCGAACGCGCTTGCCGTCTGACCGCTCACTGACATGACCGCGGCCGCAATCAATTACTTAAACTCGCTATTGCGCTCCCTGTGATTCTTTTTGAGCGCGAATCTGATCAACGACAATTGCCAGGTTGCGAGCCACTGCGCTCGTGACCGTTGCCAGCCGCTGTGCCGGGGCATTGACGAGGAACATCAATTTGGAAATCAATTCTTCTTTCGAGGGCAAGCTGGCAATCGCTTCCACGTCGCGAAGCTCAACTACTTTGCCTTCGACGATTCCAACCTTGAAACTAAAAATGTCCGGATTGGCTTTGGTAAACTTTGTAATTGCTTTTGACAGGCCCACCGGATCCTGTTGACTGAGCGCAATTGCGGTTACACCTTTAAACTGGTCGGAGGCCTGCTCAATTGGCGTACCCTCGGCGGCTTTGCGCGCGAGAGTGTTTTTGACAACTTCGTAACTAACCCCCGCTTCGCGCAGTTGATTGCGCAGCTCCTGGTCCTTGGGAACCGTCATCCCCTTAAACCCGACCAGCATCGCGGCTTTCGCGTTTTGAAATTGCTCGGTGAGAGCTTCCAGGTCTTTTTGCTTTTGTGCCTTTGATTTCATTGTTAGCTCCCTCCTACTTGACGTAAGCCGCCTCGTCCATCAAAACGCCCGGACTCATCGTGGCTGCCAGGTTGACCTTCTTCACGTATTTGCCTTTAGCGGTGGACGGCTTCGCTTTGACAACGGCTTCCAGCAAGACTCTGGTGTTGTCTCGCAGCTTTTCAGCTTCGAACGACACCTTGCCGACCGGAACGTGAATCACTCCAGTCTTGTCCACTCGATACTCAACCTTACCGGCTTTTGTTTCTTTAACTGCCGTTTTAACGTCAAACGTGACAGTTCCGGTCTTGGGGTTAGGCATCAATCCGCGTGGGCCCAGCACCTTACCCAGAGCACCTACCAGGCGCATCATATCTGGCGTAGACACGACTGCGTCGAAATCGAGCCAGCCTCCTTTGATCTTGTCGACCATGTCTTCACCGCCAACAAAATCAGCTCCGGCTTCTTCCGCTTCTTTGATTTTATCGCCCTGTGCGATCACCAGAACGGTTTTTGATTTACCCAAACCGTGAGGCAACACGATTGTGCCGCGCACAAGTTGATCAGCTTTACGTGGGTCTACGCCAAGCCAGACCGTGAGTTCAACGGTTTCGTCGAATTTCGCAAACGCGATCTCTTTAACTTTATCAACCGCTTCTTCGAGGTTGTATTTCTTGCCAGGCTCCATCTTTTCGGCCGCGGCATTGTATTTCTTTCCGTGCTTTTTCATTTCTTACTCCGAGGTTCAAACGAGGAATTGCGGATTTCGGATTGCGAATTTCGGATTTCTTCTAATCGCAAGTCCGCTCTCTACAACTGACCTCTCCCTCTCAATTTTGCGTTTCGAACTTCAGAAAATTCGAAATTCGAAATTCGCAATCCGAAATTCATTCAATCGTGAGCCCCATCTGCCGGGCCGTGCCGGAAATGGTCTTAATGGCAGACTCCAAACTGGTGGTATTCAAATCCTGCAGCTTGGTCTTTGCAATCTCTTCAACTTTTGCTTTCGAGATAGTGCCCACCTTCTCGCGGTTCGGCTTACCAGAGCCTTTGCCAATCCCTGCTGCCTTCTTGAGAAGATCAGCGGCCGGCGGCGTCTTGGTTTCGAAAGTGAATGACCGATCGGCGTATACCGTGATCACGACCGGAATCTTGAGATCCGGGTCCATCTGCGCCGTTTTGGCATTAAACGCCTTGCAGAATTCCATGATGTTGACGCCGTGCTGACCCAGCGCTGGGCCAATAGGCGGCGCCGGATTTGCTTTTCCAGCCGGAACCTGCAGCTTTATGTATCCAGTAATCTTCTTAGCCATAAATTATTTCCAATTTCCGATTTCCAGTTGCCAAT
The DNA here is from genome assembly GCA_035273325.1 of Pyrinomonadaceae bacterium. GTDB lineage: Bacteria > Acidobacteriota > Blastocatellia > Pyrinomonadales > Pyrinomonadaceae > PSRF01. The sequence goes on from DATEPF010000450.1 coordinate 5,603, forward strand.
TTTTGTCTCTGACTAACCGACGCTTTTAATTGGCAATCGGCATTTGGCAATCGGCAATATCGTTATTCGTCCTCAGCGAACGTCACCTTTTCCACATCGAGAAAATTCAACTCCACCGGAGTTGATCTTCCAAAGATCGTTACGGTGACTTTCAGCGTGGACTTATCTTCATTAACTTCTTCAACCTTACCCGTAAAACTCTGGAACGGTCCCGACTTGATGCGCACCGTCTCGCCTGCAGCATAGGAAAACTTCGGCTTCGGTTTCTCGGCCGCCTCCGCCTGCTGGTTAACAATCTGATCGACTTCCTGCGGAGTTAATGGAGTGGGACTGTGGCCCCCGACAAAGCCGGTAACCTTCGGCGTCGACTTAATCAGATGAAACACGTGGTCAGGAATATGGCCGCGCTCGTCGCAATCGATTTGAACCAGCACGTACCCGGGATAGAACATCCGGGCGGACTCGATTCTCTTGTTACCGCGCATTTCAACGACCGTCTCAGTCGGTACCAGCACTTTCGTGATCTGATCCTGCAGATCCATATCACGAATGCGCGCCTCGAGACTATCGCGGACTTTTTTCTCGTGTCCTGAATACGTATGTAATATGAACCACTGCTGCATTAAGTGCGTCCTTGCTGAATTAAGCGCCCGTCAACCACTTCAACACGTTACTTAGTTGCACCAATAAGAAAGACCAAATTCTATCAACCGCAAACAAATAGATGGCGAAAAACACAACGGCTACCAAGGTAATGATGGTGGTGTTTTTAACTTCGGTTGCGGTCGGCCACGAAACACGTTTCAACTCAGCGCGAATATCGCGGAGGAATTGCGACATGCGGTCCATTGGCCCCGCGCGGCGCCCAGTTAGCCCGCGCTCACGTCGCTCGCCTCGTCCTTCCGGCCCCTCGCCGAAACGTGCCGCACGCGGAGGCGGGGTCCCAGGATTTTCTATATCAGTATCAGCCATGATCTGGTGCTGCTGTGCCTGCGTTGGCAGGGGTACCAGGATTCGAACCCGGACTTTCGGTTTTGGAGACCGACGTGCTAACCGTTGACACTATACCCCTGTGTGCAACGATGAGCGCGGAACGATGAACGCTGAATGCTTCGATTCATCGTTCCGCATTCCGCGTTCATAGTTACTTGGTTTCCTTATGATCAGTGTGTTTGCGGCAACGGCGACAGAACTTGCTGAACTCAAGCCGATCTGGCGTGGTCTTCTTATTCTTGGTCGTTACGTAGTTCCGACTCTTACACTCATTACACTGAAGAACAATGTTATCGCGCGGCATCTTGCTATTCCGATCTCAAATCTTTGCTATTCCAAACTCAAATCTTAGCTATCTCAAATTTCAAATTTCAAATTTGAGATCTCGTTCAAATCTCTCAACTTTCAGATCTCAAATCTCAGATCTCAAATTTGAGATCCGACCCAAGATCTATTCAACAACTTCCGACACCGTGCCGGCGCCTACCGTGCGGCCACCTTCGCGAATCGCGAACCGCAGCCCTTTCTCCATGGCAATCGGCGCTATCAACTCGATCTCCATCGCCACGTTGTCTCCCGGCATCACCATCTCCACTCCCTCCGGCAGGTGCGCCACCCCCGTCACGTCCGTGGTCCGG
>DATEPF010000451.1:0-11989 GCA_035273325.1 Pyrinomonadaceae bacterium
AACGATAAACGCGATAATCAAAACGACCGCCACCAGCAGACCGATGACGCCAATCGTTTCTAACGTGTCACCGCCACGAACTCGATTAAAAACCTGCTCCACGCCGTTCGGGAGTCCGATTACGATACCGGCAAAGATCAACAGCGAAATTCCATTTCCCACACCACGCTCGGTTATTTGCTCACCGAGCCACATGACGAAGATCGTACCTGTGGTCAACGTCAGTACGGTTGTCAGCAGGAATCCCCAGGTGGCTTCGCCGACACCGTTGACCTGCAACCAGTGCGCGACGAAGCTTGTCTGAATCGCCGCCAGGGCAACGGTTAGATACCTGGTCCATTGGTTGATCTTCTTCCGTCCCATCTCGCCTTCTTCTTGCAGTTTCTTCAACTGCGGCGAGACGACAGTCATCAACTGAAGAATAATAGAAGCAGTGATGTACGGGGTGACGCCCAGCGCAAAAACGGAGATGGTGCGGAAGTTGCCGCCCGAGAAAAGATCGAGCACGCCGAGCAGGGTCCCTGCGACTTCGTTCCAGACCTGTTCGAGCCGTTCACGATTAATGCCCGGGGCGCTGATGTGGGCACCCAGGCGATAAACCGCAAGAATGCCCAGTGTAAACAAAATGCGCCGGCGTAGTTCCGGCACACTGAACATATTGCGAACTGCCGCAAAAAACTTGTCCATATTTTTTCCCGCGCAACCCGGCCGTCAGAACCGGGTTTTCTGAGAAGAACGTCTAATTGGAACCAACTACCGTCACAACGCCGCCCGCCTTTTCGATCTTTTCGCGCGCGCTTTTAGTGAAACGGTGCGCGGAAATGCGGAGCGGCTTTGAAAGTTCACCGTTACCGAGCACGACCACATCGTGTTTCGCTTTTTTGATGATGCCGCGGTTGTGAAGCAACTCTGGAGTTACCTCTTCGTCAGCCTGGAACCCGCGATCGAGCGCCGCCAGACTTACTTCCAGCCATCGCTTCTTAAAGATGTTGGTGAAGCCGCGTTTGGGCAGGCGACGATGCAAAGGCATCTGACCGCCTTCAAAACCGATCTTGGCGGAATAACCAGAGCGAGACTTCTGGCCCTTCTCACCACGCGTGGAAGTCTTACCCTTCCCGGAGCCGGGACCGCGGCCGACACGTTTCTTTTTGTGAACCGAACCCTCTGCGGGTCTCAAATTGTTAAGTCGTAACGCCATGATGGTCTGCTCTCAATCGTTGGCCCGTGCGATCGCACGAGCCACTCAAAAATCATTAATCTACAAGCCGCAACAGATGTGGAATTTTTGCCACTGCCCCACGCGTCGAATCGTTGTCGGGACGTTCAACAATCTGGTTGAGTTTAGTCAGTCCCAGACTGCGAACCATCTGCTTATGGGTCTTCGGCGCAGCTATGAAACTACGGTAATACTGGATGCGGATCTTTCCGCCGCCCGCGTGGGTCTGGCCTTCTCTCTTATTTTTGGTGGCCGTCTCGCTCGCTGCTTTTCTCGGCATACAACCTCTTCAAACAAATGACAAATGAAAAATGTGAAATGACAAATGGAAAATGTGCGCTTAGATCTCGTTGACTTGCTTCCCTCTCAACCGTGCAAGTTCCATAGGATCCTTCATTCTCAGTAGCGCATCAAACGTGGCCCGCACGACGTTGTGCGGGTTCGTTGAACCAAGCACCTTCGTCCTCACGTCATGCACACCCACTGCCTGCATCACCGCGCGCACGGCCCCACCGGCGATAACGCCCGTTCCTTCGGATGCTGGCTTAACTAAAACTCGTCCGGCGCCGAATTTGCCGATCAACTGGTGCGGCAGCGTGTTGTTGATGAGCGGCACGCGAATCAAATTTTTCTTCGCTGACTCCACTGCCTTTTTAATCGCCAGAGGCACCTCGCGAGCTTTGCCGGTGCCAAAGCCAACGTGACCGCCTTCATCGCCGACCACGACGAGCGCCGCGAAAGACATGTTCTTGCCGCCCTTCACTACCTTGGTGACGCGATTGATGGAGATGACTTGATCTTTAAGATCCAGGCCCTGCGAAGGGATACGTTGCTTTGGTTGTCTCATTTCTTTTCTTTACTCTTTTTGCGCGGCTTTTCCTCGACCGCTTCAGTTTCCGCTGCTTCCGGTTCCGGCTCTGCAGCGTTGGCAAGCTCTTCTTTGTTTAGCCCTGCCGCACGGGCTGCGTCGGTCAAAGCCTTCACGCGTCCGTGATAAAGATAACCGCCGCGGTCGAACACTACGCTTTCAATGCCTTTGGCAAGCGCTCGTTCAGCGATTGCCGTTCCCACGCGACGCGCTGCTTCGATATTTCCGCCCGTACCGCCGCGCAAATCTTTCTCGGTGGTTGATGCGGAAACGATCGTCTTACCCATCAAATCGTCAACGACTTGCGCGTAGATATGATTCAGGCTGCGATAAACGGCCAGACGCGGTCGCACGTCGCTCCCTCGCACCTTGCGGCGAATTCGCCTGTGAACCGCCTGTCTGACAACTGCTCTATTCGTGTTTGCCATCGTGTAATTTCCAATTTCCAATTTCCAATTTCCAATTCCTTTGCCGTCTCCAATCGGAATCGGCAATTGGCAATCGTCAATCGGCAATCGTTATTTACCGGTCTTGCCCGGCTTTAACTTAATAGGAACATTCGCATAGCGAATGCCTTTGCCCTTGTACGCGTCCGGCTTGCGCAGCTTGTGCATCTCAGCCGCCACCTGTCCCAGTTTCTGCTTGTCGATACTGCTAAGCGTCAGCGTGGTCTGATACTGCTGAATACTTCCCTTGGTCGTTAGGCGTTCTGCCTTCGCTTCCACGCCATCAGGCAGAGGGAACTCGATCGGGTGCGAATAGCCCAGGGAAAAAACAATCTTCTTGCTTTGAACATCAGCCTTATAACCGACACCGACGACATCCATCTGCCTGGTAAACCCTTCGGTCACGCCCAGGATGGCGTTGCTCGCGAGCGCGCGCGCCAGACCGTGAAGTGCCGCCAAATCGTCGGACGTGCGCTCCGCACGCAGCTCTTCACCTTCCTGTTTGAAGCTGATGCCTGTGGGGATCGGTGTTTTCAGGTTCCCCTTTGGCCCTTTTACTTCAAGCGCATCATCGTGAATCGTCACTGATACGCCCTTCGGCAGAGTGATCGGTTTTTTTCCAATACGCGACATAATTAACCTCAGGGATGAAGGCGGAGGGATGAGGGACGAATCGTAATTCTCACGCTTTCATCCCTCATCCTTCATCCCTCATCCTTTAATAGATCTGCGCCAACAACTCGCCGCCCATGTTTTCTTTTCGCGCGGCTTTCCCGCTCATCAAACCCTTTGACGTCGATACGATGTTGACACCGTAACCGCCCAGCACTTTCGGAATCTCGTCGGACCCGACATAGACGCGACGGCCGGGCCGTGAGACGCGTTCGAGGTGGGTGATGGACGAAGTTCCCCGCGCATCGTAGCGAAGGAAAATACGAATCGTCCGTTTGAGGCCTTCGCCCTTCAACACGAAATTATTGATATAGCCCTCTTCCTTGAGGATACGGGCAATCTCGAGTTTCAGTTTCGAGGCCGGGATATCCGCGCGTGAATGCTTGGCCGCAATCGCATTGCGGATTCGCGTCAACATATCGGCGATAGGATCAGTCATACTTGCTCCAGATGTCAGAGGTCAGATTTCAGAGGTCAGTTAAAATCAGATTCGGACATCTGACCTCTGACATCTGACCTCTGTTTCTTACCAACTCGACTTAACGACGCCCGGAATTTGTCCTTCGAGCGCCAACTGGCGAAAACAGATACGGCATAAATTAAACTTGCGTAGGTATCCGCGAGCGCGGCCACAACGCTTGCAGCGCGTGTAGGCCCGCACACCAAACTTCGGTCTTCGTTCTGATTTCGCAATCAATGATTTTTTTGCCATTACTTTTCAGATATCAAATTTCAAATTTCAGATTGGCAGCGGGCGAGATTTAAAACACTGGCCGCCCCCATCCTCGTCCCTGCTCTACGTCCTAAACGGCATTCCCAAACCCTTCAAAAGAGCGCGCGCCTGTTCGTCGTTGCGGGCGCTGGTAATGATCGTGATATTCATGCCTCGCAGCTTGTCGACTTTGTTGAAATCGATCTCCGGGAAAATCAACTGCTCGCGGACCCCGATCGTGTAATTACCGCGGCCGTCAAAAGCCTTAGGGGAGACGCCGCGAAAGTCGCGCACGCGGGGCAGCGCAATGGAAACAAACCGGTCGAGAAATTCATACATCCGCTCGCCCCGAAGGGTAACCATGACGCCAATCGGCATACCCTGGCGCAACTTAAACGAGGCAATCGACTTCTTGGCCTTGGTAATAACCGGTTTCTGACCTGTGATGGTGCGCAGCTCTTCGGCGGCCGTATCCAGAATTTTGGCGTTCGCTATCGCCTCGCCCATGCCCATGTTGAGCACAATTTTCTCGACACGCGGGACTGCCATCGGGTTCTTAATTCCAAACTCCTTCGCAATCGCCGGCGCAACTTCTTTTTGATAACGCTCTTTTAACCTTGCTGCCATTTCGAACCTCGTAACTCCGTACCGTCGCTATTTTTCCACCGAGTGGCCACTGCCGGTCGCCAGTCGTGTCTTTGATCCGTCGTTCTCAACCAGGTACTTCACACGCGTTGGCTTGCCCGTTTGCGGATCGATCAACTGCACGTTGGAGATATTTATGAAAGCTTCCTTCTCGATAATCCCGCCGCTGCGATTGCTCTGCGGGTTAGCTTTCTGGTGCCGCTTGATGACTCCCACACCTTCAACTTTGACCTTGGCATCCGTTGGTGCGACTTCGAGCACACGGCCACGCTTGCCCTTATCGCGGCCGGCAATCACCACCACCTGGTCGTTCTTCTTTATTTTGGCCCGCTTTGTTCCAGCCATAACTACTAAATAACCTCCGGCGCGAGTGAAACGATCTTCATAAAGTTTTTATCGCGCAGCTCGCGCGCCACCGGTCCAAACACGCGCGTGCCGATTGGCGTTCCGTCTTCTTTAATCAGTACCGCCGCATTTTGATCAAACCGAATGTACGTGCCGTCTTTACGCCGCACCTCTTTACGGGTACGCACGATCACCGCGTCCTGTACGGTGCCCTTCTTAATCGTGCCGTCAGGAGAGGCCTCCTTGACCGTCACTTTGATCCGATCACCCAGGCTCGCGATCTTGCCGGTAGATCCGCCGATGGGCATGATCATCTCCACTCGCCTGGCACCTGAATTGTCGGCGACCTCCAAAGAGGTCTGCATCTGAATCATGATTTTATTTCCAATTGCCAATTGCCGATCGCCAATTGGACTTTAGTTTTAACCGAAACTATTTGCGCGCATTTTCATTGCTTTCCAATTGGCAATCGGCAATTGGAAATTGGCAATGAATCTACTTGGCTGCCTTCTGCACAATCTCGATTACGCGCCAACGCTTTCTGGCAGACATCGGCCGCGTCTCGACGATGCGGACCTTGTCACCGATAGTCGCGCCTAATTCGTCATGGGCCATGAACTTCGATGTGCGCCTGACATAACGCCGGTATTTCGTGTGGCGCACCAGTCGGTCAACACGCACTACCACCGTCTTCTGCATCTTGTCGGAGGTGATAACACCAACTTTTTGCGAACGATGTGCGCGCGCCGCTTTGCCGTTGCCGGCTTCACTGCCGGCTGGCGTCTCGGACTTGACATCCGACATCTCAGATTTCAGATCTGAGTTCTCAGATTTCACGTCGCTGGTTTCTTCTTTGTTTTCTTCTGCCATAACTTTAATCAGTAGATCTGTAAAGGCCTACGCCACCTGGGCGGCCTGCATCTCGCGCTGGCGAGAAATCGTTTGCAACCGTGCCAGCGATTTCTTCTCCTGCCTGATGCGTTTGACTGCGTCCACTTCACCCAGCGCCAATTTAAACTTCAGGCGAAACAGCGACTCTTTAAGTCGTGCTATCTCTGCTCTCAACTCGTCTTCGGAAAAATCCTCGTATCTGCTCAACTCATCGCGTCGTTTCATTTCTAGAGCACGCCTCCCTCTTGATCCGCGCGGGTAACGAACTTTGTTTTGATGGGCAGTTTCTGCGCTGCCAGCCGCATCGCGTCGCGCGCGGTCTTCTCGTCGACACCCTCGATTTCGTAAAGAATTCGGCCCGGCTTAACGACGGCGACCCAGTACTCAGGTGCGCCTTTGCCTTTGCCCATACGAGTTTCAGCGGGCTTCTTGGTTACCGGCTTGTCCGGAAACATTCTGATCCAAATTTTTCCACCGCGCTTGATGTGACGTGTCATTGCAATACGCGCAGCTTCAATTTGTCGATCGGTAATCCAGGCGGGCTCTAGACACTTCAGCCCATACTCACCGAAGCTAATCTCGCTGCCTCGCGTGGCGACACCGGTCATGCGTCCGCGCATTTGCTTCCGGTGCTTTACTTTCTTCGGCATCAACATAACGTTTTCACCATTTCCAGTTGTCGATTGCCAATTGCCAATTGGCAGATCGCATTCTCGTGTTTTTCAATCGGCGAGCCGGCAACTGCCAATTACAAATCCTACTGATTTTCGCCCCGGGGTCGTCTTCCGTCGGGTGCACCTTCACGTTCGCGTCTGGTTCGCGGCCGGCGTTCGCGCTCTCCCATGCGAGTTTCATTAATCGGATCAGAACCGGTACCGCGCGCCATCGCTGCCTTAGCATCGAGGATCTCGCCGCGGTAGATCCAAACTTTCACTCCGATTTGGCCAAACGTGGTTTTTGCTTCGGCCAGACCGTAATCGATGTCGGCCCGTAACGTGTGCAACGGTAACTGCCCCTGCAAATGCCACTCGCTACGCGCAATCTCAGCGCCGTTCAGGCGACCGCTGACCTTCACTTTAATTCCCTGGGCTCCGAAACGAAGCGACTCTTCCACGGCTTTGCGCATGGCCCGACGAAACGCAATTCGTTTTTCGAGTTGGGCGGCAATCTTTTCCGCCTGCAACTGCGCGTTCAACTCAGGCTTATGAATTTCCTGAATTGAAACCAGGACTTCGCGGCCGGTCTTCGCGGAAAGATCGCTCTTCAATTTGTCGATCTCAGCGCCTTTACGACCGATGATGATGCCGGGTCGCGAGGTGTAGATGACGATCTTGAGGCGGTTCGCCGCACGCTCAACGTCTACGTGCGACACGCCGGCGCCGGCGAAGCGCTGCTTCAGAACTCGCTTCAGTCTCAGGTCTTCCAGCAGAAACTCGCCGTATTGCTTTTTGGCAAACCAATGCGAGTGCCAGTCTTTGTTGTAACCGAGCCGAAATCCGTATGGATGAACTTTCTGACCCACAATCTTCTCCAGTTCTGTTGTGTCTTTCGTCTTTGCGTTTTGCCTTAGATTTCAAATCTCAAATCTGAAATTTGAGATTTGAAATCTGAAACCTGAAATTTGAAATTTGAAATCTGAGATCTGAAAATTCAATCTCAAATTGTCTACTCGCTCTTCTCAGCCTTCTTCTCTCCGCCCTTAGCCGCCCTCTTACTACCAGCCTTCTTCGTGCCCGTCTTCTCAGCGGCATCAGCCTTCGGCGTTGCTCGCTTCGCGCGCGGCGCTGCGGCCGCGCCACCACGCCGACGCCCCTTGCTCTCTTCCAACTTCGCGGGCTTCGCGTCAGCATCAACAGCCCGCTGACCCTTCACACCCGGCTCGGGACGCGCATCGTTGGAAAGCAAAACTGTCACGTGGCAAAAATGTCGCTGCTCGCGATATGCACGACCCTGCGGCGCTGGTCTCACACGGCGCCGATTCTTCGTCGGTCCGCGATCGACATAGGCCGTCTTCACCCACAGCTCATCCGGATCGATTGCCACGTTTGCCTTCTCGGCCGCCTCGGTGGCATTCGCAATCGCGGAACGCACACACTTCTCGATTAGATTCGAAGCGCGCTTGCTCGAAAAACGCAGAATCGCGAGTGCCTTAGTAACGTCTTTGCCGCGAATCATATCGACCACGAGCCGCGCCTTTTGCGCCGACCCTCGCAGATATCTCGCACTTGCTGTCGCTTCCATCTCTACCCTCGTTTCAGTCTCTAGTTTCTAGTTTCTAGTTTCTAGTTTCTAGTTTTCGATCCGGACTAGAAACTAGAAACTCTAAACTCGGAACTATTTCGCCGGCGCTGCCGGCGCCACTTTCGCAGTCTTTTCAACCTTCGTACCCGAGTGGCCCTTGAATGTGCGCGTGGGAGCAAACTCACCAAGCTTATGGCCTACCATGTTTTCGGTAACGTAAATCGGCAAGTGTCGTTTGCCGTTGTGCACTCCAAACGTAAGACCAACCATATCCGGCGTGATGGTTGAACGACGCGACCAGGTCTTGATCACCGGAGGCCGCTGTCCGCCCGCGCGAACCTTCTCCACGGCCTTCAGAATGCTCTTGTCGATAAACGGTCCTTTTTTAACTGAACGTGCCATATCGTCGCTTTGCTCCGGAGTTCCGAGTTTGGAGTTTCTAGTTTCGAGTTCGAACATCAAACTCGAAACTTTAAACTCGAAACTTATTTGGTTCTTCTGTCCTTCAAAATCATTCGCTGCGTGCGCTTGTTACTTCTCGTCTTATAACCCCGCGTCGGCTGTCCCCACGGCGTTACAGGATTACGGCCCCCTGAAGTTTTGCCTTCACCACCACCGTGCGGGTGGTCCACCGGGTTCATCGCTACGCCGCGCACGTGTGGTCGAATACCTTTCCAACGCGAGCGACCAGCCTTTCCGTAGGAAACGTTTTCATGCTCGATGTTGCCGACCTGACCAATTGTCGCTTTACACACCAACGGAACTCGCCGCACCTCACCTGACGGCATACGCAGTTGCGCGTAGTCGCCTTCCTTCGCCACCAGTTGTGCGAACGCGCCCGCTGAGCGTGCCATTTGTCCACCTTTTCCGGGACGCAACTCGATGTTGTGAATCTGCGTACCGAGTGGAATGTTGATCAGCGGTAATGTATTGCCCGGCAGAATGTCAGCTTCAGCGCCGCTCATAATCGTCTTCCCGACTTCGATGCCCGTGGGCGCGATGATGTAACGCTTCTCGCCGTCGAGGTACGTTACGAGCGCAATGTGCGCAGAACGATTGGGATCGTATTCGATCTGGGTAATCCGGCCCGGCACACCGTCCTTGTCGCGCTTAAAGTCGACGACGCGATAAAACCGCTTGTGACCCCCGCCGCGGCGACGAACGGTAATGCGCCCATCGTTATTGCGACCGGAGATACGCTTCTTCGGTTCGAGCAACGACTTCTCCGGCACTGCGCCGACGGTCAACTCATCTCTCGTGAGATAGGTCTGATATCGCCGGGCCGGTGATGTCGGGGTTAGTTTCTTGATTCCCATCTTTTTATTTCCAATTTCCAATTTCCGATTGCCGATTTATGAACCACCTGGAAATCGGCAATTGGCAATCGGCAATGTTTAGATAGCTTCGCCGTAATCAACCGGGTTCTCACCCTGCTTCAAAGTTACGTACGCTTTTTTCCACGATGGCTTGCGCCCTTCGAAGCGTCCCCGGCGAGCCGTCTTACCCATAAAATTGATCGTGCGCACCTGGTCCACCTTCACCTGAAAGATCGTTTCCACGGCCGACTTGATCTCAGGCTTAGTCGCACGTCGATCAACACGGAAGGTCAACAACTGGCCGGTGTCCTGCGACTCTTCCTTTGCCACCAGTGCCTTCTCCGTAATCACCGGAGACTTAATAATGTCCCAAACCGTACGCATGTTTACGCCGTCTCCTTCTTACGCCGGGGCGCTGGCTTTGCCGGCTTCTCGGTAGCTTTTCGCGCTCGCTTCGGTTTCGCTTCCGCCACCGGTGCTGCCTCTACCCGCTCTTCCGTAGCCGCTTCGCCGCCGTTTTCATTCTTCGGCCCGAGAAGTTGTTCGAGCTCCTTAACCGCGGCTTCCGAAATGATCAACTGCTCGTGATAGAGCAAGTCGTAGATGTTCAACCCGAAGCTGTTGACTACTTTCGCGCTTTGCACATTACGCGTAGAGAGCATCAGGTTTTCGTTGTCAAACGAATCAACGATCAACGTTTTGCCTTCGTGTCCCAGTGCCCGCAGGGCGCCGGTAAACTCACGTGTCTTCGGCTGGGCCAAAGTCCAGTTGTCAATCAGCGTGACCTTGCCTTCACGCACCCGTTCAGAAAGCGCCGAACGCAAAGCTCCCTGGCGCATCTTCTTGGGCATCTGGTAAGACCAGTCGCGTGGTTGCGGGCCGTGTACGTTGCCGCCGCCTTTCCACAGTGGCGAACGCAGCGACGCGATACGAGCGCGGCCAGTGCCTTTCTGTTTCCAGAGCTTGCGGCCCGCGCCTGACACATCGCCGCGCGTCTTGGTTGCGGAAGTTCCCTGTCTCGCGTTCGCCATGAAGTTGCGCACAGCCGCGTGAATCAGCCCTTCATTGAGGGGCGCACCAAATACCGCATCCGACAATTGGACTTCGCGAACCTCTTCGTTTTTTAAGTTGCGCACCTTAACCGTAGGCATAACTCACTCCGTTCGCTGTTTCGAGTTTTGGGTTTCAAGTTTTAGAGTTTATCTTTCGTACAACTTCAAACTCGAAACTCGGAACTCGAAACGGCTTTCATTTCCTCTTATCAGCTTTCCTAACTACCACGACGCTTCCATTCGCGCCGGGCACCGCGCCACGAATCATTAATAAATTGTTTTCAGGATCGACCCTCGCCACCGTCAGTCCCTTGGTCGTAATCCTGGCATCACCCATATGGCCCGACGAACGCATCCCCTTGACCACGCGCGAAGGATACGCAGATGCGCCGATTGAACCAGGCGCACGCACGTTCATTGAACCATGCGACTCAGGACCACGATTGAAATGGTGGCGTTTGATGGTGCCGGCGAACCCGCGCCCCTTTGAACGGCCCACGACTTCAACCTGGTCGCCGTCCGAAAACTGATCAACCAGGATTTTGTCGCCGACGTTCATTTCGCCTGCCGAGCTGTCGAGTCGAAACTCTTTCAGAATGCGTGTCGGCGGAATGCCGGCGCCGGTCTTTTCAAAGTGACCGCGCATCGGCTTGCTGACGTTTTTGAGTTTCGGCGGCCGCTCATCAACCAGACCCAGTTGAACGGCGTCGTAACCATCAGCACCACTCGCCGACTTCTTTTGCACGACGACGCATGGACCGGCCTTGATAACCGTTACCGGCGTCACCACGCCGTCGGCGGCGAAGATCTGCGTCATGCCAATTTTTCTTCCGATGATTCCGTTAATCATTGTCGATTTCCTACTCAACCGTTTAGAGTTCAGCCTTTAGGCTGCTGAGTCGTAGCAACACGCAAGCTAAAGCTTGTACTCTGAACTCTTCACTGCCTGCCGAAAGCCTTAATCTCCACGTCAACACCAGCCGGAAGATCCAGCTTCATCAGTGCATCAACCGTTTGCGGCGTCGGATCCAGAATATCCATCAGGCGCTTGTGCGTTCTGATTTCAAACTGCTCGCGCGACTTTTTGTCCACGTGCGGTGAACGAAGCACGGTCCACTTGTTCTTCACCGTAGGCAAAGGAATTGGCCCGGCCACTCGCGCGCCCGTCCGCTTCGCAGTTTCTACAATCTCGGCGGTCGACTGATCGAGCACGCGATGGTCGTAAGCTTTCAGTCTGATTCGGATCTTTTCATTCAGCATCTGGTTATTTCCAATTTTCCGATTGCCAAAGTCTTTTCTTCAGATCTCAATCTCAATCTCAATTTCAGATGTCAATTTCAAATCTCAGATGTCAATTTCAAATCTCAAATTTCAATCTGAGATCGGAGATCTGAGACGTTACTCTACAACTTCCGACACCGTGCCGGCGCCTACCGTACGGCCGCCTTCGCGAATCGCGAACCGCAGCCCTTTCTCCATGGCAATCGGCGCTATCAACTCGATCTCCATCGCCACGTTGTCTCCCGGCATCACCATCTCCACTCCCTCCGGCAGGTGCGCCACCCCCGTCACGTCCGTGGTCCGG
>DATEPF010000452.1:0-11529 GCA_035273325.1 Pyrinomonadaceae bacterium
GCGCGCTTCCGACGCCTCGCTCGAAGTTAACGCTCCATCAGAGCCGACTCTCGTCGTGTAATCCCAGACGGCGCCGGCGCCCGGCAAACCGTTGTCAGCATTTGCGACCGTCACTGATCCGTTCGCCGAAGTGATGCTCGCGAGTTCCAGCCTCATCGGAGCAAAGATCGTTTGAGGCGACGTGTTCCTAATACTGAGATCGTAGGAACTCACCCCACCGCTCGAGCGCGCATTTGTGGTTGAGAAACTTACCAGTTGCATGACTGACTGTTCGATTGTGTTAGACACAGTAAACGGCACGGTAACCACCGGCGACGCGTCGCGTCCGTTAATCCGCTGACGGACGTAAGCGGTGTGCGCGCCTGCCGATAGATCTGCACCAGACAACTGCAATCGCCAACGAGCTTCGCCGAGATCGCTCGATAGAGTTGCGACTCGCGGGCCCTGGAATGAAGGATCGTTGAGAGAGATTTCCACGACTCCATTCGTAGCTGCAGCAATAGCCCCCGTCGTGTACGTGAACGCACCCGACGCGTCGAGCTGCACAGGCAACGACGTAGGATCCGGAATGACACTCGAAGTCGTTGGCGCGGGAAACGGACCATTAGGCAACGACGTCCCCACTGGAACCAGTGGCCCACGCTGCGATAGCGCGTAACCTGTGACCGAATGGAATTGAGCGCCCGCGGGCGGACTGCCCACCTGGTTCTTCGGAATGCGAATCGTTATCACACCCGGCGCCGCGGCCGTCATTTGTCCCTGGACCTGTTGCGACTTCACAAGTTCCGGATTGTAAGTGATGAACTTCTTCGAAGTTGCCGAGCGAATCATTCCCAGCGTGCCGGTGTAGAAGTTCGTGCCCGCGCTGCGTACTTCGGCGCCCAGCCAGTAAATCTTGTCGGCGTAGTCCCATTGCGTGACGTAAAACATTCCGTCTCCATTCCCCACTGAAGCGGCCGCTGCCGATCTTCCTGCGGGTGTCAGATCTGCAACCTGCATCGTCAGCACCAGCGCGTCGCCTTCTTCACGCAGTGACACTGAACGTAGATCGGCTCCGGGCATGTTGGCGTCCGTCGAACGGAAGTGCGCGTCTCCGGTTTCGTCACGATCAAAGTTCCGGGCCGGAAGTGTATGAGCGCCCTCAATGGTTAAGGTTTCGGTCCTGACAGTCGCGTTAGCTGCGGGCGCAGTGACCGAAACCGTGCCAGGCTCGCGGCCTAGTAATCCGATAGCCAACAAGCTGGGACCGGTCGACTGCTTCGCGGTCATGACATATGGACCATCAGACTGGTTAGTGTTGTCGTTGTAGACCACGACTGCGGCCCCTCGCGAATCCATATCGACCGACGGGTATTCGAGAAAGCTGCGGTCGCGACCGGTCGCATCGCAGAGAGTTCCATCAGTGCAGATCTCCCCGCGCTTAACGATGTTATGGCTCACCGGCACGGTTTGAAACCCAGGGGTGGCGTCAAACGCATTGAGCGTTTGGGCCATGTAGATCATCCATTCGCTGCCAACGCTATTTGGATTTGCCGGAACCGGGCTCCGATACCAAACGATGGCTGCGCGACCGGGATCGCCGGCAACAATCCACGGCATTATGTTAGTGCCCGTGAAAGTGCTCACGCGTTTGCGCGGCGACCAGGTTTGACCTCGATCGGTTGATGTCGCCATGTAGATCGTCTGACTGGTGTCGGCAGTTGATTGGGTTTGCGACCAGGCAGCGTAAAGATTGCCCGCCCTGTCGACCGTGATGATGGGAAAGACGTTGCTCGTGTCTTCACTGCCGCCGTTGTAAATGCGGGAATCTTCAACGATAGGATCGGAGCCATCATCCAGATCCGTGATGCGGAACATACGGATATCGTTTCCGTTGAAGTAAATCTGATAAGCGAGTATCGCGTCGCGCTCCTGCCCTGCCACCGTCACGCGTCGCTTAGTCTTGTCGACCTTGAGAGGGCCAGACTGGGTAACAGTCCCCAGCACGCGTCCTTCATCCCATGTTCGACCAGCGTCGCGTGTTCTGAACATGTAGAACGGAAGCGGGGAGAGGCCCGTAAACCTGCGCCACGTCATATAGGCCCTACCGTCACCGTATGCCGCAATCCATTGGCGATCGTCAATTGCACCCTGAGTTTCGCCGCTGACGCACGACACATAACTGGTGCGATCTGTCGGAAAGGTATTGCCGCCATCTTCCGAGACAGCAACTGTTACGCATCCCGCCCACAGGTCAATGAAGTAGACACGGTCTTTGTCGTCAAAGTCGACGTCGGAGTCTCCGCCTCCCGGTCCTGCGACTGCGTCACGCAGAGCCGGTGGGCCAAGTGGCAGATAACTGCGTCCGCCGTCATCTGAACGCCAAAGCATGCTGACCGTTGTGCTTAAGCCAAAAGGAGTAGTGACGAAGATACGGTCTTTCTTGTCAACCTTGATGATTGGTTCGCCGCTGGTGGCGGAGAAGTCGGCCATGGTGTTTGACTCGAAGGTAATCGGCGGCGTTTGCGCAGGTGAGGGAGTTGCATATGCAAGCGTTGTCACAGCCATCACACAAAAGACCAACCATTTTTTCATTGCCTTACGCTCCTGTTATCTGCACCTGCGGTGCTTCAAATTGAACTTTCGCGAGATCAAACCCCTGGTGTTGAACGTGCCGGCGGAGAACTGTCATAAAAAATGGGCCGGGCAGATTGCTACCCGGCCCATGTTTGTCACAGCTTGACGCTTACTGTTTTCGTCAACGGGTTAACCGTAAACTTCATCACTCGCAATACCGTTGTCCCGCTAACTGTCGGCAACGCACTGCTGCTGCCGCCACCGCCTCCGCTGGAGGACATTCCCGCGGGGAAATATTGCTTGCTCTGAATGTTTACTTGAGTTGGTCCATTGACGAAGCCGACCACGCGATAACGGTATGTCTTGCCTGGCGTTATGGCGCCGCTCACGAACTCCTGCGGTCCAAAGTTGCCCGAGGTCGAGAGGACGTTGTCATTCTCGTCGAGCAACTGCAGATCGAGATCGGGAAACGGTCCCACAGAGACGGGGAATGTGTTCATCGCCCCGTCGACGCCAAAAGAATTCGGGTGTGCAACGAACGGAATGTCGACGAAATCAACACCGTCCACTAGATTCAACCCGCCTCCGCCAACCACCACTATGCCGGTCAACGTTTCTGTCGAGGTGGTGAAGCGTTCATCAGCCGGCGCGATACCCGCACCGGTACCATCGCCCGCCTGACTGCCGTTGACCGCCAGCGTCTCCGTGCGCACTCGTCCCGTGACGATCGCATTGAAGGTGAACATGCGAGCCTGTGGATTGCTGAAACGCAAACGACGCGGTAGTGACGTGGCGCCGTTGGCGAGCGACTGGTTGTAGTTGAAGATTGCCGGATTGGCCTCGCCGTCACCACCGTTATCAGCATTGATTACCTTGATCGTTGGATCCGAGATGCTGACGATTTTGAAACTGATGGGCCCGTAGATAGCTCCATCGGGCGACGCGACGCCGTTATTCTTGATTGTTTGGTCAACTTCAAACGTGCCGCCGCTAAACGACGCGCTGGTGATGCTGGCCTTTACGGCAGCGGTGACGTCTTGAATGTTTGAGTTGGCCGCAGTTCCAGCACTTAAATCCGAGAACCCGGCCTGACGGTTTGGATTCAACGAAATAGCGCGGACCGCATATTCGGTTCCCAACAACGCGTTAAAGCCGTTGGCGTCAGCGTCCGCTTTGATCCCGGCGGGCCCGAAGAACTCAGCAATCGCGCCTTCGTCTATCCAATTGGTCGCACCGGTTACGTAAGCTGCGTGGCTCCATCCCGTAGTCGAGTCGTCACCATCGAAGTAAACGTGCAGCGGCGCGCCGGCGAATTGCCGTTGGCCGGCAGTGCCGACTTTGCGTTTGAAAACTTCGTAAGCAAATGCGCCATTGACTGGTTGCCATGAAACGCGCAACGTTTTCGACGTCGCTGGTTCGACTGAAACTCCCTGTGGCGCGCCGACGTGTGCCTGGTCCGCCGCCAACTGCGGCACGCGGGTCGAGATTGTCTGGCGGCCGCCAATTACCGAGTCAGCATTCATACCCATTTCATGCGACGCAAAGACTTGCCAAATGAGAGCTTCGTGCTGACCAGGCGCATCGAGGTTCGTTGGATCGGTGGAATAAAGAATCCGATCGGCCTCTATCACGGCGTCGCGGAATTTAATAAATGTGTCGGGCGATGAAAGACCGAGCAAGTAAATTGAAGCCAGGTGTAATCGTTCCCATGTTTCCTGGCCTTGCGAAATCCCGCGCGTCGGCTGGCCGTCCAAAAACGCGGGACGAACAAACCTCATCTGCGGCTCGGCAGCGATCATCAAGTGACGCAGGTCCCACATCGTAGAGACGTAGATCTCGCCGTCGCGGTGTACTTCAAACCCACTGCCCCCGCGCGTACCCAATTCGGAATACTTAAGAGTCGAGTGCACGGAACGGATCCACGCAAGCCGGTCAGGATCGCCACCAGTGTCCGCCACGAAGATCTCGCCATTTCTAACGGCCTGCCGGGCACGCGATCCTTTGACCACGTATTCACCAATCGCTTCTGCGTCGGTGATTGTGTAAGCCCAAAGGTCAGCCTGCGCTTCGTTCAACGCCCCGCCTTCGGACCCTTCCAGCCCGGCGATGGGAGTTGATATTGAGTGGGTGCCTTCGTGATAGACCACGGCGCCATCTTTGCCAAGATCGTTGAAGAGATAGCCGTGACCATAAACGGTCGGATTAACGACGACTGTCTGCGGGCCCGCAGGCGTATCGACTGTTTCACTAGCAGGAACTGAGAACGCGTTATCGAGTCCCAGCATTGATCGCAGCGCAGCGTCAGGACTCGTCGTATCGATCGGCCCACCAAGCAGCAGGCCACCATCGCTCGGGAAATGTGGCAGGCCTACGAGCGGACGATCGCTGTTGGGGAAGTTGTCAGGGAAACTGCCCTGTCCGAGACGATTGTGAACAGCGTCACCACGGCGATGGATGTCGAGCATGTACTCGACGAGGTAGTTAATAAAGAAAAAGATGTTTACGTCGTCGATGTGTTCGGCTGGTTCCGCCAGGTCATCTGCTTCGTTCGGTTGGGCTTCCAGCGGCGCATTGTTTTGGCGGAAGTGCCAGGTTCCCAATGCGGCCTGGGGAAATGGTTGTTGGGTAGCCAACACATTTTTCACCAACGCGTGTGGGCCAGTCAGCGTGCCGGCGACGCCGGTAGCGTTTGTACCTTCGTTGTAGTTACGAAGTTGGACGCGCAGCAGACCGGCAGGCTCACTGTTGTCGTCGAGCTTTAGTTGGTCGGTATCCGGGTTGGCGATTTCAGGATGGTTTGGATAGATGTCCGCTGTGTACGGCAGCGGTGCCTGCTGTGACAGCACTTTGTTTTCACGGGCCAGGATCTGGCCATTGCTTGCATCCACCTGCGTGACGAATAACCCAAACGGATTTTGCGAAAATCCAATCACGTTCCAGGCCAATTTGTAGCCACTCGCTGTGGGAAAAACATTAAGTTTTGGTGCACGCAACACTGGTGCGATTTCCTGTCGCAACGCGTCGAACGCTGGTTTTGTAGTTTGTTCAAACCCACTGGGCAACGCGAGAGCATGTTTGGCGATAGCAGCATGAGCACTGGCTGTGGCCGCATCCGCACTGAGCGACGGCGCGGCTGCAATATTGAGATCGCGGAACGTTGGTCCATAGACCATACGAATCTCTTTGTTGGCAGTCATTACAAACCCCAATCCGCCGTGTAACACATTCACGCCATTGGAACGCTGTTGAAACCGAAGCAGGTAACCGCCCAGTGCTTCCTTTTGATCGACCAGCGCCAGAGCAGAAGGATCAATTCCAAACAGCGTGGAGTTTGCCGCGACAAAACTGCGGGCTACGTTTTCGGGCGTGTCGCTTGACGGCGAGGTGTGAAAACCCCGAATTACATCGGGCGAACCAGCAAAGGAGTTCCAACGAACAACCGCCTGACCGCCGTAGTTGTTCTTGAACTGATCGATTGCCGTGAGCTGTGCCGCGGTCGCCTTTCGCAACCCTGCGGACGCTGCATTCACATCGACGTTGGGCGCCACAGCGCGATATGGATCGATCGTGCGGGCGCCGCTCCCGGCCCTGCTCGAGGAAAACGACGGAAAGAATATGGCGGTGACAAGCGCTGCTAACGATAAGAGCGCCAACATTCGCGAACGATTGCTTTTCACTTGAGTAGTCTCCTTCAATAGGTTGAACGGTTTTCGCTGGTTATCAGCTTATGGAAGCGGCTTGAGGAATCCTTGAGGAATACTTGAGAGGCTTGGAGGGAGTCGTGCGGAAGCGAAAAGTAACGGATTCGCAATATTCTGAGGTTCTCAGTGGGACGCGGAGACGTTCAGAGTACAACCTTCAGGTTGCTCGGCCTCACATCAGCAACAACCTGAAGGTTGGACTCTGAACCTCTTCGCGACCCACTCAAGTGATGGCCGTGTCCAAGGCCAAAAAAAGGGCTACGCGATGTGCGTAGCCCTTTCTCACTTCAACTAAAACCAATTTACCAGTTCACGTCGATTTCGTACTGAGAAGCACCACCGCGTGAATCCCTGACCCGGATGATCGCAGTGTAGTTATTCTCGCGTGAAGGTTGTTGCTCAACAAACACTTCACCACGCCCTCTTCGCTTGGTCACGCTGACGTTAGTCCGGCGCGATGGCAACGAGGAGGTGAAATTAGTCGCCGCGTCGTAGTATGGCGATCCGCCGATTGTCTCCACTTCAGCGGTGCCACCGCGAATGACAATACGCACGTCATCATCGACCGTGCCTCTCCACGTCATTTGCCCACTGCGTGAACCGCCGCCCTGGTCCGGCCATGGGAAGCCCGGATTGTTTCCGATGCCGCCGCGGCCAAGTTCCTGATCAATTTGCGACATCAGACGCTGCACATTGTTCCAACGCGCTCGTTGCAGGTTATTACGGTCCACCCCGGTATATGAAGATTGCAGCAATTGAAACGCCTCTCGTAATTCTTCATTGCCGCGCCGGTCGTTAACCATCCGGTTGAATAGCTCGGCAGCGCCACTAAACTGTTTGGCCAACATCACTGCCTCGATGTCGTTGCGGGCGGGACGCACGCCGCGGCGATAGTTGTTATATGCCGTGTCAGCTACTGAGGCAGCCTCACTCGCGAGTTGCGCGGAATATTCATTGACGCGAGATCGGCCAAACTGGGCGTAAGTTGCGTCGAACATAAACAGCGTCACAATCAGAACCAGGAACGTTTTAACGATCATTTTTCCTCCCGATGCGTAATGCATGTTGATTTCTCCTAGAAGTGAAATTCAATTACCAGTCTTCATTCGCGATGTACTCAAGCACGGACTTGATCGACGCGACTACATAGCTACCGTCCGCGCGTTGCACGGGCAAATGCCGATACTGACCGATCGACATCTTGTTCAATGCTGCCGCGATTGAGTCGTGCTCGTAAAGCGTTTCAGGATTAGTGCTCATTAACTCCGAGACAGGCGAATCAGCAGACCAGGTAACCGCACTGGCGCCCGCTGTAGACGTAAACCGCCGCAGTAAATCGTGTTCGGTAAATATGCCGATCAGTTTTCCGTTTTGCACCACTAATGCACAGCCTGATTGGCCGGCTTTCATTTGTTGTGCTACTTCCCCGGCCGGAGTATCGCTTGAAACTAAAATGGGATTGTCGTAATTGAGCTGGCTGAGTCTGTCTTCCATCACAGATCGGGCCAGCCCTTCTGCCGCGTCCGCGCGCGGGACATCCAAATCGCGAAATGGCGCCAGGCAGTTTTCGCAACGGTCAATGCCGTCAATGTTCTCGGAGCCACAAGCCGGACAGATCATCTCGGGTTCCTTTGTGTATTTTGGAGGTGTCTTCTCGTTGTTTTGTTATCCCGTGTGTTTCGCAGACCGTTCCTTTTATCGAAGCAAAACAATCCGCGAATCACACGAGATAAGACGAAAGTAGGCTATCCCTTGCCCTTTCCTTTTCCTCCACCCTGGCCGCGTGCGGCTGGTTTGCCACGTTCGGCTTTTGCCTTGGGAGCGGACTGGACACGCTGTGGTTGCGCTGCGGCCTGTGGTCGCTTTTGCGGCTCACGCGCTTTTGGCACATCCTGCCGCCCCCGTGGTTCCGGTCGGGCTGACCGTCCGGGGTTCCCTACGGCTTGACCTTGTGGCTGTTGTACCGCGCGTCGAGCATTACGCTGTTGCTCGGCTTGTGCCTTTCGCTGGTCCTGCTGAAGACGGCGGGCCTGTTGTTCCGCCTCCCGATTTCCCTTCGCCGCTTCCCGCGACAATCGATCGATCTCTTGTCTGCGTACGACGTCATCGGGTCGACCACTATGAACCGGCTGATCGCCGCGATTGTCACGCACCTTAAACTTCTCGCGTTTCGATTGGTCCGGAACGCGCTCTACCCTCAGCGCCCGGGCAAAGTCTCGACCGCCACGTCGTCGTACCGGTTCCTGGTCCACAAAAACCGTTCGATCATCAAGTTTCCTGGCGATGCCCGGCGGCAGATCCTTCTTGCCACGTCCCCAGGCCGAATTGATCGCTGCGTTTCGTAATGGTGTCAAAGCCAGCGGCTCCAATGTCGGACGAACTGAAGCCAACACACCTGGATCAATTCGTCTGACGTAACGCGGATCAATAGTCCGGCCAAACTGATCGACCGGAATCACCGTCACTGCTCCCGGGATCGCCAGATTCACCAGTTGGGTCTGAATCAGATCCGTATTCGTCAGATAGTGCGGTTGCCAGTTGGCATCGTAGTAACGCGGGGCGTACGGATCGCCTGGTCCAAGCGGCACCCATCCAATTTGATTGCTATCGATCGGGATAAAAGCAACCAGCGCAGGTGCATATGCAGGGGTCGCATTGCGCCCCTCCGGAATCCAATACCACTGATTTCCTGAATTCACCCAACGGCCATAGTGGTACGGCGTGTAACCCCAGGGCTCTGACGAAACCCAGGTCATTCCATACGGATAATCGTTTACCCAGTAACCCTGCTGATAAGGGGTCCACCCTTGATCGACACGAGGTCTCCAGGCGTGTCCATACCCATTAATGTTTTGCCAGTCGCCGTAAGAATCCAGGTCATAGACGCCGGGAATGTCGTAGTTCACATACTGGTATGCGACGTTGCGACGATATGGATCGTAATAAAAAGGATCGTTAAGGTAGGAATCATAATTTACATACCGGCCATCGTAAACATTCGGGTACTGGTAGCGATAGTAATCATCAACCAGATAACCGGCATCACGTCCGTCCATGCGCGAGAGCAGAACCTGAGCAGCAGTCGTGCCCGCGAGCGTCAGCATTTCACCCTTGCTGATCTGCCCTGAACCTGCCAGACCCGCAACCTGGGCCAGGCCGCTTAAAACCGAGACCAGTACATTGCCGTCGTTATCAAACCCAACGTTATAAAGACCCGGTTGTACAAAATCGACGGCGCCGTGTGGCGTTGCGACCTCAAAGATTTCGCCCTGATCCAGATAACCCACGTCGAACAATGCAGAGCCGTCACGCAGCGCGACCTGAGTTCGATCGTCATAAAGACTAACTACGTCGAGCGAGGTATTGGGATCGAGGCGGGCAAAGTTGCGCCCACTGAAAGCCAGCGACGCACGCGAATCTTCGCGAGTATAAATTCGATCGCCAACAGAAAACGGTTGGTTCGCCGTCGCTTCCACCCATTGTCTGTCTTCTGCGCTTTGTTCAGTCGAAGCGTCTTGCAACGCATCGCTGAAGGCTACGTCGCCTTCAACACGCGCGATGCGTGCTACCTGCGGCAACTCCTCAGCTGACGCGGTGCGTTCGTTGTTGTTCATCCATAAAGCAGCACCGACACCGGCGACCGCTGCTATTACGATCGCGATGATCGTCATATGTGGCCACACTTTGATTCTGTTCATTTATTTACTCCTCGCGGCAGCCAATGGCCAGACGGTTAGTCCGCCCATATCACCGTGCGCATTTTTGAAATTCTGGTAGTCATAAAAATGGTTCGATTCAGAGCTGTATCTCGCAAGCTTTGTGCCCTGCTCGCTACAAAACTGGCGAAAACGCGGATATAAGTGCCGCTGTGGTGCCTGGCGAGACTCGAACACAGTTTGATTAGAATTTTGCAAGGAGAACGCTAGATTAGAGATTGAACGATGGGTAGGAGATATTCGTACCAGCACACGTTATCGGCCGTGGCGTACTTTTTTAAGGCGCGTATTTACTCCTGGACATCCGCTGATACCTCACCTTCCAGACGATGGGCAGCGATGTCCGCCGCGCGGTCAGGTAACAACCGAATAATCCCTTCCAGTTTAGTAAAGCCGTTTCTGATCACTTTGACGTTGCTGCGATAGCTGTTCAGTTGGTCAGCGCGGGATGCCTCGTCCCAATGCTCCAACTCCACCGTAGCCGCAGCCGGTGGCAGCGCGCGGCGGGCCCTGCGCAGCGCTAAGTTGGCTCGGCGACGCGCACGCCCGTCGTTCGGCATCGTCATCCTCGCGATTATTGATGCCATAACATCTTCGCGCACGGCGTAAGCGCCAACACTCGCCAGTCCGTACAGTGTGCCGCCGCCTGCTTCGATGTACGCGTTTCCCCAGCTCGCGTTACCAATCTCCTGCAAGATATCGCGGATGGCACCGACTTGTTCGCGTTGCACCGACGAAAGATTGTGCGCGCGTTGATCATTAGCGGCACGCTTGCAGTCAACGTAATAACTAAATCCCTGCTTCTGGCCGTAAGTGGAATAGTCCTGCGTCTTCTCGCTGTAGACATCCATGAATTTATCAAGACCGAGCTTGACTACCTCCGCACACGGCACCTTGAATTCGGGTTGGTCTTGAGACGCAAAGGTGCCGATGCTTAGCAGAAGGGCCAAAGAGAAGGCAAATATTGGCATGTTTGTTTGAAGTACAGTTTTAGTAACGCCAACTTTTAGTCAGCTTGTTGTTATTTCGTGTGGTTCGTGGATCGTTCTTATGCAGCATAAAAAACGATCCACGAATTTCACGAAAACAACACGTGGCCTTACAGTTTTTTTGCAGCCCTCTTGGTTTTCAAACGCGCTTTGAAAACTCGCTCGCCGCCTGACTCACCTTTACGCTTGGCCGAGTTCATTGCCGGAATTGAAGGTGAATTCGTGCTGGGTTTGCTGGCATCAGTAGCTACGTGCTGAGACGACTTATCAGCAAACATTTTGTTTGCTTCCTTCCGCCGTCCGCGCAGCGCCGGCGTGTCTTCTTTCGCTTTCCGATTTTGATCCGGTGCCCCGGCAACCCCCATTTGTTGACCACGACGTTTCGCGGGAATACCGACCTGGTGTTGGTCTCTTCTGGCGGCCATTACCTTTCCTCCCTTTGTTTGCTGTAGTCGAATTATTACATGGACCTTGCACAAAAACTCAAGGGGTAATAACGGATCAGAGGTGCGATAAAAGGGCTTGCCCTCTGATGTGCGGAAGGTCTGTGACCTTCCGAGAGGAACC
>DATEPF010000453.1:0-11826 GCA_035273325.1 Pyrinomonadaceae bacterium
CAGAACAGGAAGCGTTTGCAGTCTTCGATCAGTTGTTGAGCGATCGTGCGCTGCGCGCGACCGTGTCGCGGGTTTTGGATCTGGTCCACTTCAAGTATGGCGAGGCTCTGCTAACGGCCGGGGAAGGTGAGCGAGCAGCAAAGGAGTTCGTTGCGGCGACCAAGGCGCCAAATGCTGAACCGGGCCTCGTAACCATGGCGCATCTTTATGCCGCCAGAGCGTTGGACATGGCAGGCAAACGTAACGAAGCGCTGACGCAGTATCGACAGGTACTTACAAGACCAGACATTTATTCGGCCCACGACGCCGCGAAGAAAGGTTTGCGTGAGCCGTACCGGGTTGAGCTCGCCAGCAATGGACAATGATTTCGTGTCCGTTCGTGTAATTCGTGGATCGTTCTTTTTATTGAAAATAAAAGCGATCCACGAAATACACGAAACAACACGAAAAGCCGTTGCGCACCGCGCTTGACGCTGACGTAAGACACCGCGTACAAGATCGGTGAATGCAAGAACAACCCGACGTTACTCCATCTCTAACCACGCCCGCAGTTCAAACTTTCGATCTGGTTCGCCGTTTCCAGGATTTCGTTGCAGTTGATCATCTGAATCTCACGGTGGACCGTGGAAGCTTCTTCGGTTTTCTCGGTCCGAACGGCGCCGGCAAATCCACTACGATTAAAATGTTGACCGGTTTGCTGGCGCCGACAAGCGGCCGGATGCTGGTACTCGGCCGCGATCTGAACGCCGAACCACTCGAGGTCAAACGTCGAATCGGGGTCGTACCCGAGGATCTAAATCTGTTTGAACGTTTGACTGGCGCGGAGATGCTTGCCTTCACGGGGCGCATGTACGGTTTGCATAAGGAAGAAATTGCGCAACGCGCGCCGGAGCTGCTCGAGCTGATGGAACTGAGCGACGATCCGAAGAAGCTAATTGTCGAATACTCGCACGGCATGAAGAAGAAACTGTCGCTGGCGTGCGCGCTCATTCACCGGCCGGAGATATTGTTTCTTGATGAACCCTTTGAAGGTGTTGATGCGATAGCCTCGAGGACCTTGAAAGATTTGCTTTCGCGACTAACGGCGCGCGGGCTCACCGTCTTTCTAACGTCTCACGTGCTTGAGATCGTCGAACGACTTTGCTCGGACATTGCCATCATTTCTCACGGCAAACTGTTGGCATCCGGTTCTCTTGATGAACTACGAAAGGGAATTCAAGTAGATGGCGACGGCGCCGATCGCGGCCCGGTATCACTCGAAGAGTATTTCATCCACATAGTCGGCGGCGCGCCCAGGGCAGACGACGCAGAAGTACTGCAGTGGTTAGGCTAACCGTTGCTATGCAAAACACAGCTTCGCAAATTCAATACTGGAACCGCGTAGCTAGTCAAAAATCTTTTTCCCACCCACTTCGCGCGGATTGGTTAACGCCGCGACTGCCAAGTGGCGCCTACATACTTGATGTCGGTTGCGGGTATGGCCGCACGCTCCAACAACTCCTCGAGGCGGGGTTCCCTAACTGTGTGGGTCTGGATGTTTCTGAAGGAATGCTGGCTCGTTATCGCAGTGAAGTGCATAGCGCCAGGCTGGTTCGCAACGATGGTCACGACTTTCCATTGCAGCACGAATCGGTAGACGCGGTATTGCTGTTTGCGGTCCTGACATGCATTCCGGCCGATACCGAACAGTTATACCTGGTAAATGAAGTGCGACGAGTGCTGCGGCCGGGTGGTCTGCTCTACATTTCTGATCTGCTGGTAAATCAGGACGCACGCAATCGCGAACGATATCAACGATGCGAACGGAGATTCGGGCGTTATGGAGTCTTCGAACTTCCCGAAGGTGTAGTTGTCAGACACCACAGCGAAGAATGGATCCGGGAGATCACGCGCCCGTTCGAGCGGCTTGAATATGAGCCGTTTAATGTGACAACGATGAACGGCAACTCCTCCTCCGCTTTCCAATACCTGGGGTGGCGTTCTAATTAACGAGCGGGTCTCGTAGGTAGTCTACGCCGCTGATATACTGAAGCCTCACTTCGCTTTTCACTACGTCCCTAATATCAAAGGAGTCTCACCATGCCAAATGACCCAGGTCTCGCCGGCGATACTTGCATTTTCATGGAGGCATCTGCCGGCGATGGAGGCGTTCACAACAGTCCGGTCTGGTGGCTTAGTCCCGACATCATCTTAACCGGCCCGGTTTCCGGACCAGACAAGGCGGATCCCGGACAAGTGAATCCGGTGAGCGTGAAGTTTCACCG
Source organism: Pyrinomonadaceae bacterium (assembly GCA_035273325.1). Taxonomy (GTDB): domain Bacteria; phylum Acidobacteriota; class Blastocatellia; order Pyrinomonadales; family Pyrinomonadaceae; genus PSRF01. Next base: position 2,265 of record DATEPF010000453.1, read on the forward strand.
CAAAGGCGCAGAGAGCAATTGCATTTTCCCAGGGTCTGAGTCAATCACCGTTGAATTATGGGTGGGCAATCCGTCGATTGCCATGACGCCGAATAATCCGGCAAGTGCTGTCAAGATTGCCGTTATTGGAAGTCCAACGCCGCTTGAGGGTGGCACCGGAACGCAGATAATTGATTGGGTGCCACCGATAGGTGCGCCAGTCACAGACCCCCAAAGCAAGGGTCATAAATGTTTGATATCTCGTTGCTATCCTGACAATCTCACGCCGAGCAATAACAGCTTCTTCACGCCTGACGATCCGCACGTGGCACAGCGCAATATCTGTATTGTGCCGTGCAATGCGCCGGGTGCGGCTCGTCGTCCCGGCCCGTGCGGCTCCATCATCACAACCGTCAACCTAAACAGCGAAATGACGGAGTCGGTCACGCTCAAAGCAACCTTCGATTTGAACCCTGATAAGTTTGTGCGGGAAACCGTACTTCGCAGCTTGCACGGGTTTGATGGATTCCGGCAATTGGCGCGCAGGTTTCCGCGCAGCTTCGCATTCGAATTGTATGAATCTCCGGATGCCGTGATTAACGATCGAACCAAGTTTAGTTTTTTACGCCGTTTGTTTGGTGGCCCGCGACGTTATGAAGCGACTATCAAGCTCGATCCAGGACAGTTGATCAGGTTTAACTTTTCCGCGGACCTGAGCGGCGGTAAATTTGGAGATGCTTACATTTTCCATTTGACTCAGGTGGGTTCAGATCGCTACGAACAGGGCGGCCTAACCTTGATCATGGTTGCCTGATGCGTGTCGGGCTGCTGTCTTAGTCCTTAGTCGTTTACTTCACGCTGACCACGATGGCTTCTTTAGTGCTCGGCAGCAGTATTGCCGGCATTGGCGAGCCTTTTAGCAACTGTTTTCACAGCCCAACGGAAATGGGTAGAGCGACGCACATACTAGGACCATTTATGACTTCAGCACGTTCAAGGTCAAGCTAGAGCTATATTGTGCCGAACGGTAAATGCGCTGGGTGGCTTTCTGAAAATCCGCATCGGTTGCACGATAGATGTCCACGAATTTCTGCGGATTGCGATCGACTAACGGAAACCAGGTGCTCTGTATCTGCACCATGATCCGGTGGCCCTTCAGAAACGAATGGTTAACGTCGGGTAGTGTGAACTCCACTTTGGTGATTTTATTTGGCGACATTCGCTCCGGTTTTGAAAAGCTGTTTCTGAAACGCGCCCGCATTGGCTCACCACGCACCAGCATTTGATAACCACCCAGTTTTACATCTTCCGGATTTGCACTGTTATCAGGCGTGTCGTCCGGCAGCACATCAATCAGTTTCACAATGAAGTCGGAATCTGTGCCCGAAGTTGAAACATAGAGGGTTGCCGTGACCGGACCTGCGAGAGTTACGTCTTCCGGCAATGGTTCCGTCCGGTAGACGAGAACGTCCGCACGTCGCGAAGCAAACCGCTGGTCCGCGTTCATGTACTCGCGCGTCATGCCGATAGCAATCCCGTTGATAAACGGCACGGGCCGCGCCGGATCACTCACATATTCGTCGAACAATTTGTCCTTTTCGGTTGGCCGCGCAAAGGACAGACCACCGTCTGACTGCAAGAACAAGTTTCGGGTCTCAACATTTTTTGGTGGCCACTGCTCGTAGGTGCGCCACTGATTGGAACCGGTTTCGAAAACAAGTGCCTCGGGAAGCTTGCGTTCGCACTTGTCCTTCAAGGCGCAATTGAAGAATGGAAGTTCGATCGTCTCTCGAAAGAAAACGGAAGTTGCCGAACCGAAATGGATGTTGCCGAGAAACTCACCGTCCGACCGGGACCACCCGCCGTGATACCAGGGCCCCATGACCAGCGTGTTATAGATACCGCCGTTATGACGTTCGATTGTTTTGTAGGTGTTTAGCGCGCCGTAAAGATTTTCCGCGTCAAACCAGCCGCCCACGACCATGACCGCGGGTCGGACATTTTTCAGGTGCGGGAGCACGTTACGCGCCAGCCAAAAATCGTCGTAATTGGGATGCGCCATGACTTCCTTCCAAAATGCCACCTGACCCTTTAAATGCTTTCGGTCAGCGTTAGCCAATGGCCCCATCTCCAGAAAGAACTGGTAGCCATCCGGCGTGCCGTGTTGAAAACGCGGAGCACGATCCGTAGTCGGTTGCGGCCGCGGTTGGCCGAATGACGCCAGAAAATTGAAGGCATGTGGCAGAAAGAGCGTACCGTTGTGATGGAAGTCGTCGCCAATAAACCAATCAGCGATCGGGGCCTGGGGCGAGGCCGCTTTGAGTGCGGGATGCGCATCAACGATGCTCATGGTCGTATAAAAACCGGGATACGAGATACCCCAGGTGCCGGCGCGTCCGTTGTTGTTCGGCACGTTCTTAATTAACCATTCGATCGTGTCATAGGTGTCAGTGCTCTCGTCAGTCTGTTGCCCGCTCTTCTTCGGGTTGTGAGGCCGCATGTTGACGAACTCACCTTCAGACATGAACTTCCCGCGCACATCCTGGTAGACGAAGATGTATTTCTCTCTCTGAAATAATTCGGATGGGCCAACGGTAGTCTTATATTCATCAAGTCCATAGGGACTGACGCTGTAAGGTGTGCGGCTCAACATGAACGGATACGAGCGCGATGCATCTTTCGGTGTGTAGATCGATGTGAACAGCTTGACGCCGTCGCGCATCGGGATCTGGTGCTCGCTTTTAGTGTAGTGAGCTTTAACCTCTGCTTCAGTTTGCGCAGCTGCCGGCAGCAGGTTAACTAAAAGTAGAGAGATCGTGAGCGCGAAAAACAATCCACGAATCACACGAATTCTACGAACTGTTCGTGTATCTTCGTGTATTTCGTGGATTGTATTTCGCACTTCGCCTGGAAAAGCTGCCTGCGGGATTACGGAACTTCTACAATCAACTCGCGGCCGAAGGTGAAGTTAGGGCGCTTGCGGCCTTTGAGATATTTAGCGGCGGTCTGAGACAAGGCAGTAATCAAAATCGGCAAAGCTATGGTCGCGTCGCAGTTCACATAGGCGCTGTGTGCTCCACGCGCAAGCTTTCCATAAACCAGATTTTCGTCAAAGGCCACGGCATTTGATCGGCCGCCTGGATGCGGTGCGTCCGTCGTGATCTGAATTGCATATTTGTGCCCGGCATGGTGGTTCTTGAGGATGTAAGCAGTGTATTCCGTTTGCTGAACAAAACTTTTAGGCGTTCCCCCGCCGAGATTAATAACCCCGGTAGCCCGCGCCCGGGCGGTAGTGTTCGCCATATCCAGTACGTCCTGAACGATGTCGAACATGAAATTATTCTTCTTCTCAAAACGAGCTGCCGCGATACCGACCGCGATTCCGCCATCCGCAGCCGCCGGACAAAAAATCGGTACTCTGGCCTTGTAGGCAGACGTCAGCACTCCGTCCTCCGTAGCTATCTCGGCAAGTTCACGTCCCAGCAAATGGAGAAACTCGCGGGTCGAGTAAGGGCGAGACTGGTCGAGTTGATTTGTAAATCCGCCTACCCATTCATTCGCTTCCCGATACTCTTCATCGCTCGCCAGCAAATCCCACATGCGACTGATTTGCGCGGAGTCCAGCTCAGCGTCAGTCATGTTTGGATGCGCCTGAAAATGATAACGGCCCAGCGTCTCGTGCAAATCGTGAAACAACATCGACCCGGAGAGTACGAGCACATCGACGAAGCGGTTTTTGATCACATAAGCTAAGAGCCGGCGCATTCCTGCAGGGATTAACGCCCCGGATCCGGCGACGATAATGGTCGTGTTATCGCCAAGCATGTCTAACCAGATGCGATGAGCTTCGGCCAACTGGCGGCCCCCAAAGCCGGCGCCTTCCATCTTCTCGAGCAGACCAGCAACTGATCGGTCACGGTCCACCTGGACCGGGCGGGTCGGCGTGGTCAAATATTTTGAAGCTTTGGGTTTTCGCTGCGTAACCATAACCGGTTGTGAACCTCTCAAATTGGACTAGAACTAATCGCTACGCCGTCTTGAACGTTCCCCCGAACCGTTAACTGTTAAGTACGTGTAAGCGTCGTAACGTGATTCATAAAATTGGGCCAACTCCGCGCCTTCTGCTTCAGTTAGCTCCTCATCTTTAACGCGCTGGCTGATCAAACGTCTGAAACCATCGTGCAGCAAACTCCGCTCATACCGCGCCCCGGCCGCCGCTTCCCCAACAGTCCTGCCTTTTATGACCTTCTTGATCAGGTAGCCTTCGTCATCAACGTAGATATGTGCTTCATGAGGCGCGCCAAATAGATTGTGATTGTTTCCCATCACTTCCTGATAGGCGCCCACTAGCATAAAAGCGATGTAATACGGTTCTCCCAGAACGAGGGGATGCAGCTCCAGAACTTGTTTTACGTCGTGCAAATCGACGAATTTAGTGACCACACCGTCTGAATCACACGTGATATCACACAGCGTGGTGTATTCGGTTGGTGGTTTATTCAATAGGTGAATAGGAACGATCGGGAACAACTGATCGAGCGCCCAATGGTCAGGAACCGAACGAAACACCGAAAAGTTTGCCAGATATTTGGCGCACATCAGCCGCCGCAAATCGTCAAATTCTTCCGAAACATATTTCGCCTGTTGGGCATGCTTGTCGGCGCGTTCACAAACGTCCCAGAACAACACTTCGCCTTTGGCGCGATCCTCCAGCGAGACCAAACCCAGGTTGAACAGTGTGAACAACTCTTCACGATGTTCGAGTGCATCGTGGTAGTACTCACGGTAATTCTTGACGGTGATCGACTCGCGCAGCTCACCCAACTCGGTAACAACTTGCGGGTCATCATCGTCGATCTCAATCGGCGTAATGTCTTCAACAACTGTTTCGATCTCGTCCTGAATATTAGTCACCAGGATAGCGTGATAAGCCGCGAGAAAACGTCCTGACTCCTGAATAATGGTTGGATGGGGAACGTTCTCGTCGTCGCAAACCTGCTTGATCGTGTAAATAACGTCGTTAGCAAATTCCTGGGCCGTGTAGTTTGCTGAAGAATCAAAGGCCGTCTTCGACCCGTCGTAATCCACCGCCATCCCGCCACCGACGTCGAGCAGCTCAATCGGCACCTTCATCTGATAGACCTTGGCGTAAACGCGCGCCGCTTCTTTCATTGCGTTCTTGATGCGCTTGATGTCCGTGAGCTGCGAACCGATGTGGAAGTGGAGCAGCTTCAACATGCTGATCCGGTCAGCTTCTTCAAGACGACGGATCACTTCCAGCATCTCAGTTGTGGTCAGCCCAAACTTTGCGGCTTCACCACCGGACTTTTCCCAGCGTCCTGAGCCCTTTGAGTACAGTTTGACGCGCATGCCGACCGTTGGCATCAGGCCGTCGTGGCGCTCGGCGACGTTGAGCACATGGTCCAATTCATTGAGCTTCTCAATCACGATCACAACGCGTTTGCCGACCTTGGCGCCGGCGAATGCCAGTTCGATAAACTCCTCGTCTTTGAAACCGTTCAGGACCAACAGGCTGTCCGGCGTTTGTTCGAGAGCGAGTGCGGCATAAAGCTCAGCCTTTGATCCGGCTTCGAGCCCAAAGTCGTAGCGTGAGCCCTCGCGCAGGTATTCCTCGACGACCGCTCGCTGCTGGTTTACCTTCATCGGGTAAACACACATATGCGCGCCCTGGTATTCAAATTCACGAATGGAGCGGCTGAATGAGCGCTGCAGTTTTCTGACCTGTGCGGCGACGAGTTGGGGAAAGCGAAGTAAAACGGGAGCGCCGATGCCGCGACGCGCGAGGTCGTCAATAATTTCTTTCAGATCTGCTGAACGGGAGTCTGCCTCGGATGGACGGACAATCAGGTTTCCCTTGCGGTTTACATCAAAGTAGCCAGCGCCCCAGTTTTCGATACCATAGGTTTCGAGCGTCTGCTCAATTGCCGTCGTCAATTCGCGGTCTCCTGACTAGCCTGCGGAAATACTTTTGGGTTCTTAATTCCAGAAGTCAAAGCGTAGTTATACACATCCCTGGTCGAGTAGCGGAGAAATATCTTGGATGGGACGCTTAGGGGCGCAATGTAACAGAAAATATAGGGAGGGTCTATAACTTTTTTGTTTCAAAATCGACATTTTGCGCGCGTAAGTAGTTGGTAGGTTGAGATTTAACAGAGCATCGCAAGAACCGTTGCGCAGCTCTGCCGACGTCACGGGACGCACGCAAAAAGTTAGTCGAAATGTCGATAAGTCGAAGCCTGACGGTGTTTTCTTTCCTCGCTTCCGCCGGCATGTTTTAAAATCGCCCGCCCAATCGACGGAGGTGTTTATGAGAAAAATCCGGTACTCCGTAGCCATGAGTCTGGATGGATATATCGCGGGTCCTGACGGCGAAGCAGATTGGATCTTCATGGATCCTGATATCGACTTCGCCGCGATGTTTGAACAATTCGATACGTTCATTATGGGCCGCCGAACGTTCGAGCCGATGGCCAAGGTTAAGAGGGCCGAGACTCCGGGTGTGAAGACCTACGTTTTCTCGCGCACGCTGCGGCAAGAGGATTACCCGAACGTAACAATCGTCGCGGAGAATGTTGAAGAGACTGTTTCCGCGTTGCGGCGGGGGCCCGGAAAAGATATCTGGCTTTTTGGCGGCGGAGTTTTCTTTCGCAGCTTGCTTGATGCGGGACTTGTGGACACAGTTGAGGTTGCAATTATGCCGATTCTCCTGGGCGAGGGGATTCAACTACTTCCGCCGCCCGGCAAACAGGCAAAACTTAAACTGACAGGCCACAAAATCTATAAAAGTGGAATCGTTTCATTGGAGTATTCGATCGAATAGAACCCAAATTGTTTCGTGATCTTCGTGTGCTTCGTGGATCGATTTTGTCCGCGGAAGAAATACGATCCACGAAACACACGAACTAACAGGAAGACTGTCTATTGAATCAATCGATCGTGCACGTCGCTTTGGTTGTCAGAGACTACGATGAAGCCATCGAGTTTTACACTCGCAAGCTGCATTTCACCCTCGTCGAAGATACATATCAGCCCGAGCAGGACAAGCGTTGGGTAGTGGTCGCGCCTCCCGGTTCAAGTGGAACAACACTGTTATTGGCCAGAGCTTCGAAGCCCGAACAGGAAACGTTCATCGGCAATCAGAGCGGTGGCCGGGTGTTTTTGTTTCTCAATACGGATGACTTTTCGCGGGACTACCACGAGATGGTCGCGAACGGAATAAAGTTCGTCAGAGAACCAAAAACCGAAAGCTATGGCACAGTTGCTGTCTTCGAAGACCTTTATGGCAATCTATGGGACCTGCTGCAACTGAACGCCGACCATCCAATTTCAAAGCGAGCACTCTAACAAGGCAAACCTTTCGGCTGTTTTTTTCGTACAAAGGTTAAATGCGATTCGTGCAATTCGTGGATCGCTTTTTTGCTGCCTAAAAAAGCAATCCCCGAATTTCACGAAACACACGAAATAACACGAAACATGTTGAACTCGATTCTTGAGGCAAACCCCATCACAATCATGAAAACACTTTCTGCTTATCTAACAAACACGGTTCACCTGAATTTGCTTGCACGGGCGGCTGTTGTGTTGTGCGCGCTGTCGGCAATTGCTCATGCTCAAAACACACCCTGGCCGCAGTTTCGCGGGCCGGATGCAAATCCGGTCGGCACCCATGCGAAGTTGGCGGATCGGTGGTCTAAGACTGAGAACGTCGAATGGTCGCAGGAGATCCCTGGGCGCGGATGGTCGTCGCCCATTGTCACGGGTGGCAAGGTGTACCTGACCAGCGTAACAACAGAGGGGAAGTCGAAGCCGCCGCAGATCGGCACCGAGTACAGCAACGAATACGTCGCTGAGCTTATGAAGCAAAAGCTTCCGATGGACCAGGTAATTGCCAAGGTGACGGAGCGCGACATTGAGTTGCCAAAAGAGGTGATGCTTCATTACTTCCTGTACCGCCTGGATCTGAAGAGCGGGAAGGTTGAGTGGCAGAAGGAGTTTTATAAAGGCCAACCTCCGGGCGGCCGTCATCGCAAGAACAGCTTTGTTTCTGAAACTCCCGTCACTGACGGTAAGTTTATTTATGTTTATGTGGCGAACCTCGGCTTGTGGGCGTTTGATCTGAAAGGTAAGCAGGTCTGGAACACGCCACTCGAAGCTAATCCGATGTACCTTGAGTTCGGAACCGGAAGCTCGCCGGCGTTGGCCGACAACCTGCTGGTGGTCGTTAACGACAACGAGAAGCAGCAGTACATTGCGGCCTTCGACAAGAAAACAGGCAAACAAGTGTGGCGCACAAATCGTGATATCGCTAAAGGGCAGCCGGCGCGATCAGCGTGGGCGACGCCTTTTGTTTGGCGCAACGCCTTGCGGACTGAGATCGTTACAATCGGCCCCGGCGAAGCGATTAGCTACGATCTAACAGGTAAAGAGCTGTGGAAGATGTCGGGGGTGTCCGGTGCACCCATTCCCACGCCGTTCGCGTACGACGGATTGCTGCACATCAACGGCGGCCGAGGCAGACCGTTGTTTGCGCTGAAGCCAGGAGCCAAAGGCGATATTTCGCTCGCCAAGGATCAAACGTCAAACGATTACGTCGTCTGGTCGCAGCCGAGGAGTGGAACCTATCTCCCCTCCTCGCTCGCTTACAACGGCGCGGTCTACTCGTTAACCGAGACTGGAATCCTGAGCCGCTTTGACGCCAAAACGGGCAAGCAAACTTACAAAACGCGAATCGATCCGACGGCAACTGCGTTCACAACTTCGCCATGGGCTTACAACGGCAAGTTGTTTTTATTGAGCGAAGAAGGACAGACGTTTGTGGTCGATGCCGGCCCGGAATTTAAGTTGTTACATGTGAATAAACTGGACGATTTCACGCTTGCGACACCGGCAGTGGTTGGCGACCGTTTGTTGATAAGGACCGAGAAACGTTTGTACTCGATTAAGAACGGGAAAAAGCAGGGCTAGCCTGTTTCGTGTGTTTCGTGGATCATTTTTTACCGTGCGTAAAAGCGATCCACGAAGCACACGAAATAACACAAACTAAGTAGTTGACATCCGCATCGCCGTCACTATAATTCATCCTTTTTTAGCGCCCTCTCGATGACGTTCGGCTCTTTTTGCAGCGTCCGGTTCCTTCATTACTTCGCACCAACAAACACCTCGGGGCGAAGAGCACCCCTAACACTCCCTAAATCTTCCAGGAGAAATCATGAATGCAAAGACTGTGTTGAAATATGCCTCTGAACAAGAGGCAAAATTCGTTTCCGTCCGGTTTACAGACCTGCCCGGTTCCTGGCAACACCTGACCTTTCCCATCGCACAACTCGGTGAAGATAGCTTCGAAGACGGCTTCGGTTTCGACGCGTCGTCCATTCGCGGTTGGGCAGCCATCCACGAATCAGACATGTTGCTGGTTCCTGACGCCGGACGCTATTGGATGGATCCTTTTGCCGAGCAACCGACGCTCTGTCTTGTGGGTAATGCTGTCGATCCAATAACTAAGGAAGGCTATGCTTTTGATCCGCGTTCAACTGCGGTCCGCGCCGAAAGTTATTTGAGATTT
>DATEPF010000454.1:0-8285 GCA_035273325.1 Pyrinomonadaceae bacterium
TTCAGTCGCTCATTGAAGCACTCAACGCCTTTACTGGGACCGCGGGCGTCCCCGCCCGCACTGAGCGAAGCGAAAACGGTTTGCTAGCCTTCTCAAACTGATTAGGCTAGCGAAATATCTGGTTCAGACTGAACACTCTAAATGAACATTAAAGTCGTCATTAATAGAGGCCTGTTTTCGCTGCGCTCAGTGCGGGCGGGACGCCCGCGATCCCAGTATAGACATGACGCTGAATTCGCACGGTCGAAGCTAACGAGACTTTTGACAGCATCTTACGCCGCCTCGATAATCCGATCATTATCGCCACCTGGAGTCGTCTAAATGAATTCAACTGCGAAAGCTCTTACCTCGCGTTTAGCTGCCAGTTTTCTATTACTTTTCTTAGGCGGAGTTGTCACCGCCCAGAGTGAGGCCCGGCTCAAGTCGATTACCTATCGTCTGTCGATGACGCGTCCCGTGTCGCACCTTTTCGAAGTTGCGATTGAAGTTGAGCTGTCGGACGGCGCACCGTCGTCGCTCGATTTTCAGATGCCAAAATGGTCGCCGGGACGCTACGCAGTTTTTGATTTCGCCAAAAACGTCCAGGAATTTCAAGCGCTGGGCGGCATTTGTCCGCGCTCTGCGCAATGCAAAATGTCTGTTATTCCATCCGACAAAATTGACGAACAGACGTGGCGCGTTTCAACGGGTAACACACGCAACCTTACAGTTCGTTACAAAGTTTTTGGCAACGATTTGTCGGGTACGTTCTCACAGCTCGACCCCCGCCATGCGAACTACAACGGCCACTCGCTTTTCATGTACATCGTGGGCCATAAGGCTGATCCGGTGAAGCTCGAGATCGATCCACCAACTGGTTGGCGAATAGTCAATGGACGAAGTGAGCGCATGGACCAGCGCGCCTGGCAGTTTCCCAACTGGGACGAGTTTGTAGACACGCCCACGGAAATCGCGCCTGACTGGACAGTCGATGAATTTCAGGTTGACGGCAAACGTTATCGTGTAGTGGTCCATTCATTTGGCGATGAAGGAGGAAAGCGACCAGCTCTGGTTCGCGACATCGAAAAAATTGTGCGCGCCCAGGTGGCGATGTGGGGACCTCCGGATTTCGACACCTACACCTTTCTGATCCATTTTGCTGCCGACGATCACTCGGGCGACGGAATGGAACATCTCAACTCAACCCAGATCATTGAGCCCGGCGCGTTGGGCGAAAGCGGAGTGTACGCAAGTGCCTTAGGAACGGTATCGCACGAGTTCTTTCATGTGTGGAACGTGAAGCGTCTGCGGCCGATCGAATTTGGACCATGGGACTTTACCCGCCCCGCGAACACCCGGAGCCTTTGGATTGCCGAAGGACTTACTAATTACTACGGTCACATGATGATGCACCGCGCGGGCATCTGGGACACTACCCAATTCCTTAACAGACAAAGTCAGACAATTACCGGCATCGAAAACGCTCCCGGTACCGCTTTGACGAGCGCGGAAGCTTCATCGCTGTCAGCGCCGTTTATTGACGACGCCCCGCATGCCCAGCAGACGAACCTGCACAACACTGCCATTAGCTATTACCCAAAAGGCGAACTGGTGGGAATGGTCCTCGACCTCATTATTCGTGGAAAAACCAACGGAAAAGCGTCTTTGGACGAGGTCATGCGCCGGATGTACCAGCAGTTTTACCTGAACAGTCCAAATGCAACTTACTACCTGCGTGGCCGTGGGTATACGCCGCAGGAGTTTCAGCGAGTGACATCGGAAGTCGCAGGCTTTGACCTGAGTGATTTCTTTGCGCGTTACGTGCGCGAGACAGAAACGCTACCGTATGACGAAGCCTTCGCGTATGTCGGTTTGCGAGTAGTGCGTTCGGTTTCGCGCGAGCCTTATTCAGCCGGCGTCACTTTGGATTGGGAAGATGAAGCGAGTGCTCGGATTGGAACTGTGCGCAACTATTCGCCGGCGGAAGATGCCGGGCTGCAAGCGGGTGATGAAGTGCTCTCGCTGGGTGGCAAAAACATCAAACGAGAAAACTGGCTGTTCGCGTTGAGCCGATACAAAGAAGGCGATCGTATTCCGATTGTTGTTAAGCGTGACCGGCGAACAATACGGACCACGTTGGTACTTGGCCCACCTGAACGTTTTGATTTCCGCATCGAAGAGTTGACCAACACCACGCCGCAACAGCGTGCCTTGCGTGAAGCATGGTTGCGCGGACGGTAGTAAAAAAAAGATCCACGAACCACAAGAACTGTTGTGAACTGTTCCGTGTTATTTCGCGGATCGTTTTTCTGCACGCAGAGATTAAAACGTCACCTTATCGCGCAAACTGACAGCCTACCTCTTTCTCCACTCCGGCATCTCACTTGCTACTCACATTACGCACGTTGGATTAGTGGACGCAGTTGAGTCAAAACCTCGCGCCCCGGCGTCTCCAAAATGTCAGTGATTTTGAATTCCGGAGGAGTTTATGTCAGCAGTATTTGAAACATTCGACCACTATACGGACAGCGATCAAGGAAAGGTGCACGAATTAGCGTCAGCAACCTGGAACTGGCTGGGCAGCGTATTTGGCTGTCCACATAAGGAAATGAGCCGTCCTTTTTCCAGACAAGGCGAAACCTATCGTGTCTGCATAAACTGCGGGGCCCGCCGGACGTTTGATCAGAAGTCGTGGAAGCCAATCGGACCTTATTATTTCCGGCCGGCGACTACTGCCGATTTGATGGAACGTCGGTTAAGCAGCGTGAAGGCGGCGTAGGTTTTAATTTTTTCGGTAAAAACAGCGGATCCGCGAAATAACACGGAAAATCACGAACGGCCGTGGGTTTCTTACTTACTCGAGCCGGTAGTTCGGCGCTTCTTTGGTGATGATGACGTCGTGCACGTGCGACTCTCTTAATCCCGCGGAAGTAATGCGAATGAACTGGCTCTTTTCCTGAAATTCTTTGATGGTGCGACACCCTGTGTAACCCATGCCGGAGCGGAGACCACCGACGAGCTGCGTCGTCATTTCCGCGATGGTCCCTTTGTAAGCCACGCGTCCTTCGATCCCTTCCGGGACCAACTTCGATTCAACGAGTGTCGTTTCCTGCGCGTATCTATCGCGCGAGCCTTCGCGCATTGCGCCTATGGAACCCATGCCGCGATAAGTTTTGAACGAGCGACCCTGAAACAAGATTACTTCGCCGGGCGCCTCCTCAGTTCCCGCGAACAACGAACCAATCATTACTACGTCAGCTCCGGCCGCGAGCGCTTTCGCAACATCACCTGAAAATTTTACGCCGCCGTCGGAGATCACAGGCACCCCTGTCTTCGCTGCCGCTCGCACACAAGATTGGATGGCAGTTATTTGCGGGACACCAGCGCCGGTAACCACACGCGTGGTACAAATCGAACCTGGGCCAATTCCGACTTTCACTGCGTCAACGCCGGCATCGATTAACTCTCGAGCACCTTCATAAGTGCCGACGTTACCCGCGACTACGTCTGTGCCACTGTGACGCTTTTTTATTTCGCGCACGGCGTCGATCACGCGGGAAGAATGTCCGTGCGCGGTATCAACAACCAGACAGTCAACCCGGGCTTTCACCAACTCGTCAGCGCGCTCACGGAAATCGCCGGTCGCCCCGATCGCGGCGGCCACACGCAAACGACCGAGATCGTCTTTGGCGGCATTCGGATATTTGATTGCTTTCTGAATGTCTTTGACGGTAATCAAACCTTTTATGCGTTTGTCATCGTCCACCACCAAAAGTTTCTCAATGCGATGTTTTTGCAGGACCGCCTTCGCTTGTTCGAGTGTGGTGCCGACGGGCACAGTCACCAGTGGTTGCGCCGTCATTACTTCTGAGACGGGAATATCGAAACGTGTTTCGAATCGCAGATCGCGATTCGTGATGATCCCGACCAGGTGACCGTCTTCGTCGACTACAGGCACGCCGCTGATGTGGAAGCGTTCCATGACCTGCAATGCTTCACGCACCGGCTCCGTCGGAAGGATGGTCACGGGATCCACAATCATGCCGGATTCCGACCGCTTTACTTTGTCGACCTCTTCCGCTTGTCTCGCAATATTCAGGTTCTTGTGAATGACGCCGATGCCGCCTTGCTGGGCCAGGGCGATTGCGAGCGCTGCTTCCGTAACGGTATCCATCGCGGCTGAACAGAGCGGAATCTGCAACCGGATGTTACGCGTGAACTGCGTGGAGGTATCGGTTTCGGCGGGCAGGACGTCGGAACGCGCGGGCAATAAAAGTACGTCGTCAAAAGTCAGACCTTCGTTAATGTCTTCTGAGATCACTGTATCGACTCCTTCAAACGTGCAATGTCTACCTTAATGTTAGTTCGTGTGTTTCGTGGATCGGTTTTTAAGCTGCATAAAAGCGATCCACGAAACACACGAAACAACATCGGACCTCCGGTAACAGAACTGCCCGCCATCCGGGTAGCGGGCAGTTCATTCTCATGCTTATTGCGACAGCCTTATGGTCCCGAAATCCTTCGGGGCCGAGCGCGCGCTGGTAGCCGCTGCGTGAAGCCAGGCACGCGGCGAATCCCGGATAGTTATTGCAGGACCTGTTCGTAATCAGCTTTCCAATTACCCGAATCGTCTTTCACAATTGCCAGAGCGTTTAATTCATTTATGGGTTGCGCCGGTGACGCGCTCGAGCGCTGTTGATACCAGTTCAATAGAAACAACGCCGCGGCTGTCAGTATCGCGAGGATAACAACGGCCAAAACCACAGTCAGAAAGGGTGAACGCGTCGCCGGAGTGTCGGTATAAACTTTGGAGTTATACAGTGCATGCGATGAGTCTTCACTTTCGCCCTGATCTCTTACCTGGCGGGCGTAAGCCTCGACGGCCTCTTTTTCATCGTAACCGACGTAACGTGCGTAGGCCTTTACGAAGCTGCGGTTGAAGATTCCACCCGGAAGGCGCTTGTAATCGTTTGACTCGATCGCTTCAAGAAAATGAACGGAAATTCTGGTTTGATCGGAGATTTCACGCAACGGTATACCGCGCTCTTCTCTTGCGCTCCGCAGGCGTTCTCCGATCGTAGCCGCCATCACCAAATTCTGTCAGCCTTCGCGTCTGCTGCCTGGTGAATGTAAGCCTCTCAGGCCCGAGTATTGTAAATTTTTTGTGGACTCAGAGGCCAAACAACCCCTTGTAATAGATCACCCTTAATGTTTGGGCAATATATCTTGCGTAACACATGCTGTCAAACTTTCGCCTAAAAAACACTTTGCTTAGTTCGTGTTATTCGTGGATCGTTTTTGAAGCACCGAAAAGCGCTCCACGAATTACACGAAACATCGCGGCAAACTCGAAAAGATTGGCGTTCTCTTGATTCTTGCGTCGCGCGGTGATAGGTTGACGCCAGAAAACAATCTCCGATTTTAATTTCTACAACGAGAAAAAAGTGAGGACACAGAGATGCCCTTAGAAGCACTCGGCATGGTCGAAACCAAAGGCTTCGTTGGCGCGGTTGAGGCCGCTGACGCGATGGTCAAAGCGGCAAACGTACAACTCCTGGGAAAGGAATACATTGGCGCAGGGTATGTGACGATCTTCGTGCGCGGTGATGTCGGTGCAGTAAAAGCTGCGACCGACGCCGGCGCGGCCGCCGCCAGGCGAGTAGGCGAGTTGATTAGCGTCCATGTGATCCCGCGACCGCACGCCGAAGTTGAACGGGTGTTGCCGGTCGATGGAAATACCGGTTTAAGTCCGGATGAACGATCACTGCAGGGCGGCGGAGCTCGCGGCCAACTGGGACAAGGCGAAGGTCGCTCGTTGCAGGCAGGCGCCCGCGAAGGAAGCAAGGAACGAGCACGGTAATTGCCGATTTTCAAATGCCGATTGCCGATTTGAAGCCTTGTGAAACGAGGTCAATTGGAAATCGGAAATTGGCAATTGGAAATATTAGCGGGAGCTATTATGTCCGCAGACAAAGATCTCATTTCAGTTCAGCAGGCGCGCGACCTGGTTGATAATGCTCACAAGGCCCACGCAGAATTAGTTACGTTCGATCAAGCGAAGATTGATCGAATTTGTGAAGCGATGGCGAAGGCGGCGTTGCGGGAAGCGGCCCGGCTGGGCGCCATGGCCGTCGAGGAAACCGGCTTCGGAGTTCCGGACGATAAACGAGAGAAAAACCGTTTCGCGGCGGAAGATGTTTGGAACTACTTTCGCGGTTTGCGCACCGTCGGAATTGTTTCTGAAACTAAAGACGTCGTCGAGATCGCGAGTCCGCGCGGTGTCGTCGCCGGGATCATACCGTCAACAAATCCCACCTCTACTGCAATATTCAAAATTCTAATCGCCATCAAGTCGCGTAACGTCATTGTTCTTTCGCCACACCCATCTGCCGCGCGTTGTATCAATGAGACGGCCCGCGTGATGCGGGAAGCGGCTGTCCAGGAAGGTTTGCCGGGTGATGCGATCGCTTGCATGACCTTAGCAACGATCGAAGGCACCGAAGCCCTGATGAAGCACAAGCAGACTGCAGTCATACTCGCCACCGGTGGTATCGGTTTGGTGCGTGCTGCCTATTCGTCAGGTAAACCAGCGTTCGGGGTGGGTCCGGGTAATGTGCCCGTGTTTGTGGAACGCAGTGCGGACGTACCGAAAGCCGTGCAGGACATTCTGACCGGCAAGTGTTTCGACAACGGAACTATTTGCGCTTCCGAACAGGCAGTGGTTTGCGATGCGCCAATCGAGAAAGCCGTCAGAGAACAATTCAAACTTCAGGGGGCGCATTTTCTTTCACAGTCAGAAGCGGAACAACTGGGAAAACTTGTGGCAACTCCGCAGCGCTCATTGAATCCAGCGATTGTCGGCAAGTCAGTTGAAGTAATCGCAAAGATGGCCGGATTGAGTGTGCCCCCCGGGACCCGCTGCCTGATCGCAGACGTAGCAGGAGTTGGTCGAGATTATCCGCTGTCGATGGAAAAACTTTCTCCGATCCTCGCCTTCTATGTGGCAGATGGATTGGTTGAAGGCGCGCAACGAAGTTACGAAATCCTCCGCTACGGTGGCATGGGCCATACGGCCGGCACACACACGCGCTCGCGCGAAGCGGCCGTAAGGTTCGGCGCCGAAATGCCCGCATCACGAATAACGGTGAACACGCCAACGACGCACGGCGCGATCGGATTTTCAACGGCACTGCCGCCGTCGATGACGCTGGGTTGTGGTTCATGGGGCGGCAACGTGACATCAGATAACGTATCGCCACTTCACCTGTTGGACATTAAGCGAGTAGCGTTTGAAACCAGGCCAGTTAAAAGCGCCCGACCGGCAGTCTCGTCCAGTGCCGGAGTCAGTACACCGCCGCTATCAGCACAACCCGCAAGACAACCGCAGCCGGCGGCGCAGTCTGGAAAGATAAACCGCGAAGAGATCGCTGCTATCGTTGATAAATTTCTTGCAAACAGGCGTCCGGAAGATCTACCGCAGCCGAAGCGAGAGACACTTGCACCTCCAGCAGAAGAAGTTGAGGCTGGAAGCATGTACTCGGGGCCGGGTCGCAGCGGTGGCGGCGGAAATAGTCAAAATGCGCCCGTGCGTACGGCGGCGCCACCCGCGGCGGCGAGCGCGAACGGTAACAAGACGGTCGACTTCGTCAGCGAGGATCATGTGAAGCGAGCAATCCAGAAGGGCGAAAAGATCTACATCAATGCAAAAACTATTATCACGCCGGCGGCGCGTGATATTGGTGAACCGGCTGAAGTGTTCGCGAAAGGATGACGGTTTTGATTCGTGTTTTTTCGTGGATCGTTTTTATGTAGCGTAAGGAAACGATCCACGAATTACACGAATTACACGAATTAACATGTTTTTAGCAAAAGTCGTAGGCACAGTTTGGTCAACTAAGAAGTCGCCGGATCTCGAGGGCGTGCGGTTTTTGGTGGTCCATCCTTACGACCTGGAGAAAGAGCCGACACGCAACATTGTGATTGTGGCCGACCGGCTGGGCGCCGGTACCGGCGAAATGGTGATGTGCGCGTTTGGCAAAGCTGCCCGCAGCGCCATTGGGGATCAGGACATGTCGATTGAAGCCGCAGTCGTGGGTATAGTCGATCGCGTTGACATTACTGATACCACCTCTGAAGAGATGCGTGACGCTGCTGTCAAACTTGCTCGCGACAACGGCCGACCTTGAATTAATAGTTTGTTAATGGCATGAGGTCAGTACCACCTGCGGTAGCGGGTGGGTTCTTAGCTAGATAACCCACCCGCTACCGCAGGTGGTACTGACCTCAATTCACACCGACTTCAAACT
>DATEPF010000455.1:0-3499 GCA_035273325.1 Pyrinomonadaceae bacterium
CTCCATCTCCACGGGGCAAAAAACGCGGAAGAAAATAACGCCGTCGATCCAATCGTAGCTGACGCCGTCCGGACTATGAACGGCCAGCGAGATGAAGTAGTGTTCCTGCCCCAGGTGGCATTTAAAGTTAAAGCAGATTTCGATAACCTCATCACGTTTAACGCGACCAACCTCGTAGCTTCGCTGCTCCGTGTTAGTCCCGTAATCATTGATCCCGTGGCGACTTCTTATCATAAACCCGAACACCGGTTTGTCTATGTCTTTATGGAACAATACCTGGAAACGAATGGTTAGCGGTGCGGCCGACTCCACAACTTCAACTCGTTGACCCGATGAATTCAGCAGCTCAGCGCTGATTATTTCGGCGGTACCATCCCCGTGCCTGTGGGCCCCTTCAAGTCGGGACATTTGAATCGTGTGGCTGTTGTCCGCCGGCGTTAGATCACCGGCAGATTGTTCCCCACGTTCGTGTTTCATAATCAATTCCTGGTAACGGTTGAGGACGTCCATGGGTTTCCCATCCGCCAATATACGACCGTTTTTCAGGAGGATTGTTCGCGAACAGAGAGCACGCACTACCGTGGGATCATGGGATACGAACAATACCGTGGTGCCACCATCCTGCATCTCTTTGATGCGCCGAATGCACCGGTGCTGGAAGATGGTGTCGCCTACGGCGAGAGCTTCATCAACGACCAGGATTTGAGGAGACGCGCAGACCGCAATCGCAAACGCCAGCCTCACATACATGCCGGTCGAGTAGGTTTTTACAGGCTGGTGAATGAACTGGCCAATCTCGGCAAACCTTTCGATCTCCGGAAGCCGGGCCTTGGTTTCCTTCTTGGAGAATCCAAGCAGGGAAGCGTTGAGGTAAACGTTTTCGATTCCCGTGAACTCCGGGTTAAACCCTGCGCCCAGTTCCAACAGCGCGGCCACGCGGCCTTCGTAATGAATTGATCCGTGTGTCGGTTCGAGAGTGCCGGTGACGATCTGGAGTAACGTGGATTTACCGCTGCCATTTGGTCCGATGATTCCAGTGGTCGTGCCGCCTTCAACTTCAAAGCTGATGTCTCTGAGTGCCCAGAATTCGCGGTGGCGCTTGATTAGTCCCTGAGTCAACATTTCCTTGAGCCGATCGCCGGGGCGATCGTAAATTCGATACATCTTGGAAACGTTCTCAACGCGCAACGCTGTGGTCATGGTCAGCAAACGATAACCGTTCCCTGCCATGCGGTAAAGTGGGCAGACACACGGGAAAATGGGGGCAAAAGCGCGAGGACGGCTGCTTGCGGTTAGTCTGATCTGTGCGTAAAATGGCGACTCTTTTACCAACGGGTGACTTTTTCCACCCGCGTGCTGCTGCTCGCTCCCCGAGGGCATCTAATCTGCTCGTATCTGCGTCTTTATTTCGGAGGATTTCGTGAAGCAAGTTTCCAGTTCCAGGTGCGTCATGGTCGCGCTGCTGCTCGTCTTTGGCGCCTTTTCCTATACGTATGGGCAGACGCCCTCTAGTACACCCGATCCTTACGTAACTCAGTTGACGTCTTCACCTGGAGGGGTTTTGGGCGCACCGTTCATATCGCCGGCGACTGACATGTCCGCGAACGGGCGATTTGTTGTTTTTGAATCGAATGGAAATGTAGCCACTGATAACCCCAACAATGCAGACGGCAACCGCGAAATTTTTCTTGCTGATTATGCTCAACGCAAAATCTTCCAGTTAACAAACACCAAGAACGTGCCAAAGCCTGCGGCGAGCCCCAGTCCGACACCGACGCCGAGTCCTTCGCCGAGTCCCACTGCGAGTCCCGCTCCAGCGCCGGCCGATCCGACGCAAGTTCAGATCGAAGTAAGCAACAATCGTCCGATGATCACTTTCGCTCCCACACCGATTGTGGGTGGTCCAAGTGCGGGCAAACTTATTTACACGATCGTCTTCAGTTCAAACGCAGTCAATCCACTAGATCCAGGCACTAATCCGAGTTCCACGGATGCGAATCAGGAAGTTTGGATTTTGCAACTGGCGCCGGCCACAAACTTGACGGAAGCGGAGCTAGCCAGCGGGGCTGAGTTTTCCGAGGACCTGTTCACCGGTAGCACTTTCAGACAATTAACTAATACGACAGCGAGCCGTCCTCCCACCGCTGGAGCTGTTGGGATGGCTCCCTTCGTCGCTGACGACAACCGCGAAGCATTCATCAGCGATAATGGAGACGTCATCGCTTTCGTATCCACTCGTAGTTTCACCGGGGCAGGCGCGGGCAATGCAGACGGAAATCCGGAATTAATGATGGCAGCGCGCACCGGCACTGCCTGGAGTACGTTCACGCTGGTTCAGGCTACTAATACTCAAGACGTGACAGTGGGCGCGCGACTTTTTTCGCGGTTTCAGCAAAACCCGTCGTTGTCCGCCAGTGGCGGGACCGTCGCGTTTCTTTCCACTGCCAACTTAGCAGGAGCCAATAACGATGACGGAGCGGGTCACGGCAACGCCGAAGTGTATCTGGCTGATTTCAACGGCGCCACCGTGGGAAATTTCCGCCAGGTGACACGGACCAAAACCGATGCTTCCTTTTCAGTAATAAACACACTCAGCTTCGGACGCCGGCTAAGTCGGGACGCCTCGATGATAGCGTTTACCTCCCGGGCCCAGGATCCAAAGGCTGACAGTACAACTAACCGGCCATTCCCCGCTGTTTTCGTTTATGTCGTCGCCACCAATACGTTCGTGCAGGTGGGACTGCCGGCTGTCGGAGCGCCCGGAGACGTGCTCCAATTTCCGACGTTCACGGATTACAACGGCACACTTAC
Source organism: Pyrinomonadaceae bacterium (assembly GCA_035273325.1). Taxonomy (GTDB): domain Bacteria; phylum Acidobacteriota; class Blastocatellia; order Pyrinomonadales; family Pyrinomonadaceae; genus PSRF01. The sequence goes on from DATEPF010000455.1 coordinate 2,812, forward strand.
GCCGGCCACCGTGGTGTTTGCTTCGGCATTGAACTTCCGCACTGACGGCACATTCCCGCCGGCCGGCCAGGAGAGCACTGGACTCAATTCCACTAATCAGCCGCAGATTTTCGCCGCGTCAATTCCAACATTAGGCAGTTCGTTTACTCGATTGACGAGAAACCCGGTAGGAGGTTTTGGCGGCATTCGACCGTTGACGAGTGACACGCGAAAGCGTTTGGCGTTCAGTCTTGCAGGGACCGAGCTCGGCGGCGGAAACGCCGACGGGTCGATGGAAGTGTTCTATCTGTTGAGTCCTCCAGTAGTTTCTACCTCGACGGCTCAACTGAATTTCTTTGCGGGGGCCAGTGATTTTCCAGTGAGCCCCGCTCCCAATCCGAGTCCGTCACCTGCGGCGACGCCGACACCTTCGCCGGGTGTGGTGGCGCTTGGTCTGGCTCCAGGTGAGTTGAGCATCGTGCGTTCGAGTGATCCTGCGGATCCGCTGGCGCCTGCCGATGCCACTGCTGTCGGTGGCAGCGAGACGTCGCGTAAGCCAATACTTCCAATTGAGTTAAATGGAGTTTCGGTTTCAGTGAATGGAGCTGCTGCCGGGCTTTACTTCGTCGGCAACACTTCTGAAGAAGGCATCAGGTTTGTTGTTCCCATTGGCCTGCAGCCCGGTATCGTGCCGGTTGTTATTAATAAC
>DATEPF010000456.1:0-3682 GCA_035273325.1 Pyrinomonadaceae bacterium
GAAGAGGTTCTGTTCATAGGCCTTGGGATCCACAGACTTTGCCGCTTCCGCTTTTATCAACTCCCGATCTCCAAACTTGAACGACTTCATAAACATTACAAGCTTAGTAGGCGAGTACTGTTCGACCAGCACGTTCTTGTATCCAATTTCAACGTCGTAGGTTTTGAGCGCAGTGACCAACGCTGCAGCGGCTTTGCGCGCTTCCTCCTCTTTTTCTTTCTCCTTCAGCGCCACTTCCAAAGGCGCCAATCGATTCTTGGCTAGCTCGGCAAATGCGCCCTCCGGGTATCTTTTAAGGTATGCGCGATAGTCCTCAGGATTAGTACTGCCTTTTACGGAATCCCAAAAGGCAATCTCGGTGGCGCCACCTGTATCGCGCGAAACAGGTTCCGGCTCGACTGGTTTAGCTACAACTTCGAGCGCCTTGATCCGGTTGGTTGCTAACTCAACAAATTGTCCTTTCGGATAACGTGACAGGTAAGCTTTGAAATCGTCAGCACTATGGCTGTTCTTGATGGTGTCCCAATAGTTGTATTCGAAAGCTGCGGCATCAAACTTTGGTGCTGACGTAGGCGTGCCTGTTTCGTCGCTTCTCGCGGTTGGGCCACCGCCGCCAAAATAAAACGTGCCGATGAGAGACGATGCTTCCCACGGCACTTGTTTATTGCCCGTCCGCTTCATCACTTCCGCGCGGACCTGCATGAACATGTCTGTCGCCGAAAGTCCGGGTAGCTTCATCGCCTTCAATAACTCTGAAGTGTACAACCCGTTCTCGCCGGCTCCGTCCGCAGCTACTTTCCCCGGGGCCGTAGCGTATGCGATCAGAGTACCGGTCGGTGCATCCACCTGGGCCAGGCCGTCGCTGGCAGAACGGAAGCTGCGGGCGAATGGATTGTTGCGGCAAGCGTCGAGAATCACGATGTTCAAACCGTTCTGGGCGTCGTCCATGTAGTTCAGGACTAAGCCGACGTCGACTCCTGAATCTTCAACATCCGCCTCGCTTAGAATTTCCGCATCGACTGGAATAATGAAATTCCGGCCGCGCGCCTGCACGCCGTGCCCGGCGTAATAAAAGAGGCCGTGACCGCCGGCTTTAAGTTTCTGCCCAAACTCGCGGATCAGACGCTTCATCTCACGTTGATTGACGTTCACTCCACGCGCTACTTCGAACCCTAATGATGCGAGGTTCGCTGCCATATCACGCGCATCATTTGGCGGATTCTTCAGGCCGGGAGCATTGGTGTATGCGCCGTTTCCAATTACTAACGCGATACGTCGGACATTGCCGGCAGGCTGCGCATTTGTCTGCACTAGTTGCCGGTTAGGCTCCTGTTGTGCGCTTGAAACGGGGGCGCAGAGCAGCAGTCCAATGATTGTGAGCATGAATGTCAGATCAGTGATAACGGGAATGCCCGGGCATTTCTTGGTGGGGATGATCGCTTTCATTTCTACACCTCAGATTTTTCTTTCGTCTAAACCGGCGCGGAGCACTTTATTTCTTTAGCGCCTTTTGCACGCGGCGCACATTATCCTGGAAGAGGGTAGTACCCGGCTCTATGCGAACGGCTTCCTTATACTGAGTTTCAGCCTCAGCCAATTTTTTCTGCATTTCCAGAGCGACGCCGAGGTCATTGTGATACCGGCTGACCCCAGGTTTGAGCCGCACAGCTTCCTTGAAGGCCGCTTCAGCCTCCGCCCATTTTTGCTGCGGGAGCAGTGTGTCTCCGAGGTTGCCGTGCAGGAGGGCACGCCACTCCTCTGCACTCGTCGAACCTAGTCGGGGCCGAACTTTCTGTTCTACGCCATCGCGCAAGATGGTCACTTCGACCTCGGAGTCGGGCGAACTTCGCATGAGTTGTTCCACGAGGCTTCTGGAGGTTGTGACCGGCGCCCCTGCGAGCGCGATGATTGTATCGTCTGGTCTAATGCCTACCTGTTCTGCTGGACCACCCTTCCTAACTTCCAAGACCACAGCACCGATTACATTTCCGACCTGTAGCCGTACTTTAGGATTGGATTCGACGTCCGTTGTTTGAACGCCTAATGACGCGATCGATCCCGTTCTATCGTTTGCTAGTGCCAAAAACTGTCTGGCGCTGGCTTCTGCGTCTTGTAACTGCTTCTTTTCACGCGAGCATACCTGGCGCACACTTTCCAACGCACTGGCTGCTTCGGCGGGTGAAGCGGTTCTCATCCTGCACTTGCCCAACCCACACGTGATCTCGCGAATGAAGTTGTTGTCGACCCTGGCCGCGCTGAAACTGTCGCAATTCCATCCCACTCGAGTGCCATCGTGGGCGATGAAATCAAACTTCTCCGGAGTTACTGTAAGAGTGGCGTCCCAAAATCTCTCACCCAGGGAAAACCTGTATCCATAAGCTACCTTGAAAGTCTTTGTCTGTTTCGCAATCTCTTCTGCGAGGGTTCGCGCATACTCCGCTTTCTCTTTATCTCTGGAAGTTGCGCCTACCATCTTTATCCGGTTGTTAGCCAGTTCAACAAATTCTCCATTTGGGTACTTCTTTAGGTAAGCGGCGAAGTCTTGCGGGTTAGTGCTGTTTTTAACGGAATCCCAAAAGGCTATTTCAGCAGCACCGCCGGTCTCGCGTGACACGGGTTGCGGCTCAACGGGTTTGGCAGCCAGTTCGAATGTCTTGATCCGGTTGGTTGCCAATTCCGCAAATTGTCCCTTCGGATAGCGGGCCAGATAGGCTTTGAAGTCATCAGCGTTCCCGCTGTTCTTAACCGTGTCCCAGTAACTAAGTTCGAAGACGTTAGTATCTATTTTTGAATCGGCTGTCGGCGGCGGTGCCGCGCCAGACCCGCCGTTAAAATAAAAGGAGCCCACCAGCGAGGAAGCTTCCCACGGTACCTGTTTATTTCCGGTCTGCTTCATTACTTCGCCGCGAACGCGCATGAACATGTCGGTGATGGACACGTCACGCAACTGCATCTGCTTGAGTAATTCGGAAGTGTAAAGACCGTTTTGGCCAACGCCGTCGGAAGCCACCCGCCCGGGGGCCGTGGCATAAGCGATCAGCGTTCCGGTAGGCGCATCCACCTGGGCCAGGCCATCACTGGCGGATCGAAAACTGCGGGCAAAAGGATTATTGCGGCAGGCGTCGAGGATGACGATGTTTAGTCCGTTCTGCGCATCGTCCATGAAGTTCAGCACCAGGGCAGCGTCTACGCCTGAATCTTCCACTTCGGCTTCGCTTTGGATATTCGCGTCCACTGGAATCAGGTAGTTGCGACCCTTGGACTGCACGCCGTGACCAGCGTAGTAAAACAAGCCTGAGCCACCGCCTTTTAACTTCATTCCAAACTCGCGGATCAGCCTTTTCATCTCGCGCTGGTTCAGATTGACGCCGCTGCTTACTTCAAAACCAAGCGTCTTGAGCATGGCAGCCATGTCGCGGGCATCGTTGGGAGGATTTTTTAGACCAGGAGCTGCCGTGTAGGCGCCGTTGCCGATCACCAGCGCAACACGGCGAGCACTTGAGACTGGAGGCGCGCCAGCTTGGACAAGTTGCCGGTTGGGATCGACCTGTGCAAACGCGATGATCGTTGCTGAAATCGTCAGAACCAAAGAAATAAGTGACTTCATTTTTAGCTTCCCTTCAGGCCCGAAGGGCTGTCAGTCAATAGCCACGGCCGTGAGGCCGTGGATCGACGCCGAATA